>NZ_JARKIN010000001.1:1140000-1506250 GCF_029351045.1 Streptomyces sp. WMMB303
GGGACCCCGCTCAGCCGAGCAGGATGCTGAGCGGGGTCTCGCGTACCGCCCAGAAGCCGACCGCCGCGGTGAAGACCTCGGCCGCGGCCGCGGCGTCCCCCGGGTCGGCGTGTTCGAACCCGGACCAGCCGGTGGCCAGCAACAGGTAGCCGTCCGGCTTCCCGCACCAGGACAGGTCGGTGAGCAGATCGGCGAGCGCGTCCCAGTTGCGCCCGAAGTAGTCGGGGAGCTCCAGTCCGGTGGCGCAACGCTCCATGAACTCCGCTTTGTTGTCGACGCCGGTCAGATCCACGACCGCGCCGAACCAGCCCGCCGCGTCCGCCTGCATCAGCGCGTCGGGGCCCACCGACGGCAGCCGGTAGACGCCGGGAGGCACCGAGTCGTCGAAGAGGCCGGGGAGGTCGGCCTGGGGCAGCTCGGGCAGGTCCACGGGGCTGGTCATGGTCGCACCACCGCTTCGGGGTCTCGTCGTGGTCAGTCACCTGATGGCGTTGACTCCTGCGGGCACAGGGCTGGGATGCACGGGGTGTGCTGTCGCACCCCGTCATGGTGGCAAAGAGAGACGGTCAGGATCGTTAGGCTGGCCGTTACAGCGATTCGCGTGACGAGGAGGTTCACGACGTGACCGACCAGCAACGGCGCCCGCTCCCCCATGACTTCCACCCCCAGGTGCCGTCGATTCGCGTGCTGAGCGACGATCTGCCGGACGGCGGCCATCTGGGTACCGCACAGGTGTACGCGGAGGGGAACACCTCTCCGCAGCTGCGCTGGGAAGGCTTCCCCGAGGGGACGAAGAGCTTCGCGGTGACCTGCTTCGACCCGGACGCGCCGACCGGCAGCGGGTTCTGGCACTGGTCCGTCTTCGACATCCCGGCCGACGTGACCGAGCTGCCCGCGGGCGCCGGTACGGGCGGGATGAAGGGGCTCCCCGAAGGGGCCGTACACGTGCGCAACGACTTCGGGACGCGCGACTTCGGCGGTGCCGCGCCGCCGCCCGGGGACGGCCCGCACCGCTATGTGTTCACCGTGTACGCCGTGGACACCGAGAAGCTGGGCCCGGACGCCGATGCCTCCCCCGCCGTCGTCGGGTTCAATCTGCGCTTCCACACCCTGGCGCGGGGTCAGCTCATCGGCGAGTACGAGATCCCGGCCGAGGGCTGAGCCCACCGCCGTCCGGAATGCCGGGCTCCGGGTCCCCGGGTTGTCCGGGGGCCCGGCCCCGTTGGATGCTGTTGGTAAATCCGGGGCCTACGCCTTCTTCGCCCCGTCGATCGTCTGGTCGGCGGGGCGAAGTCGTGCGAAATGACTGGTGCGGGTGCGTGCTCGTGGGGTGCCGGTGAGGTGGGCGTCGACGCGGGCGAGGTTGATCGCGGCGCCGGTGAGCTGGTGCTGGAGGCTGGTCTTCGTCAGACCGCGGTAGCGGGATCTGCGCAGGCCGCAGCGCTGAACGCCCTGGGCGATGGTGCCCTCGACCCCCGCCCGGACCTTGTAGCGTTCCTTCCATTCGTCGCTCTTCTGCTCGGCTCTGGCCGTCTGAAGCGCGTGGTGTTCGTCGTGATGGCGTAGTCGCAGCTCACGGCTCTTGCCGGAGGGCGAGTTGATGCACTCCCGCCGCACCGGACAGGGACGGCAGTCAAGCACGGAGAACCGGACCCGCAGCACGGGCTGTCCTGTCTGGGAGAGCCGTTCGCTCCAGTTGATGCTGGTCTTGCCGCCGGGGCAGGTGGCCTGCTTGCTGCCCCAGTCGATGATGAAGGCGTCCTGGCCGAAGCCACTGTCCGTGCTGGACTGGGCGCTGTTATCGGCCTGGAGCGGCCCGTGCAGGGCGATGCCGTGCTCGTCCCGGGCGCTGATCAGGGTGGCACCGGTGGGATAGCCGGCATCTACCCAGTGCTCGCCGGGCGTGCAGTCCCGTGCGGTGAGCTGGGTGTGGATCGTCTCGGCCATCGACCGGTCGGAGACGGTGGCCACCGTCGTGGCGACGTTCGTGATCAGGTTCGGGGTGTCCGGTTCGCAGGTCTCGGTGAGGTGGACCTTGTAGCCGTCCCACGCCGTATCGCGTTTGATGCTGGTGCGCGCGTCGGTGTCATAGGGGGTGACCGGGCGCAACGCGCCCGGCGGGCGGTCTTTTGGGTCCCGCCGCCTCACCTCACCTTCCACCTGGTGGAAGTGCTGGACCCACATCTGCCGCAGCGTCTCCACCTCGGCGAGGGCGCGGAGACCGTCGGGGGCGCCGGGCGCGAAGACGGCTGCCAGCAGGCGTGTTCCGTCCAGGCCGATCCGTAGCCCGACCTCGTCCCGCTTCGCCCGGCTGGTGGGGAACCGGCTGTCCTCGGCCCTCGTCGCGTAGTGCCTGAACCAGTCGGGCTCGGCGACACCGGCCAGCCAGTCCGGGGCCGTCTGCGCCAGCGCGTTCAGCGCCGACCGCAGCGTCTCCGCCACCATCTCCAGCCAGCACAGGTCACGCGCCGCCGACAACACGTGCGTGGAGTCCGTGCGGGCCCGGCCCGCCTTCTTGACCAGCCCCTTCTCGCGGGCTGCTGTCAGGATGCCGTCCAGCACCCGGCGTCCGCCGTCCGCCTGGGCGAGCCGGTCCCTGAACTCCGACAGAACCGAGAAGTTGAAGCCCGGATCATCCAGTTCCAGGCCGAGCGCGTACTTGACATCGATCCGCGCCCGCACCGCCTCCGCGGCCTGCCGGTCGGTCAGCCCCTCCACGAACTGCAACACTGACACCAGCGCCAGTCCGGCCGGTGACCAGGCATGACGCCCCCGGGCGGGGAAGAGATCCGCGAACTCCTCATCCGTGAACAACGGCCCCAGTCCGTCCCGCAGCCGGATCGCCAGGCTCCCCTTCGGAAACGCGGCCCGCGCCACCCGCACCGTCTCCGCCGGGATCTCCCCAGACCCCTTCGGCTGCATCGACATCCGCACCCACCCCATACGACAACGTCGGCCTTCAAGACCACAACCGGGTCTTGAAGGCCGACGTCACGTACAGGCCCCGGATTTACCAACAGCATCCCGTTGTCCGGGGCCCGGCCCCGGGCCGGCCGGAAGAATTCCGTTGCGCCGCGCTGTGTGCGCGGCGCACCGTATACGGGGCAGTCGGCACCGTGGCGCGGTCCATCACCGCGAGCGGGGGCGGCGGGCACTCTGCGAGTGCTGCCGTCCGCCGGAGTCCGGCCGGGGGCCGGACGACCGCGCCGACTGCCTGCTGTCCACCCGCCGGGGCGACCGCTCTCCCTCTCGCGGGCCTGTGCGACCGGTCCCCGCGCCCCAGGCCCTCGGGGCCCCGCGCTCCCTTTCGCGACCTGGCGTTTTCGGCCCCTTCACCTGCCGTACTCCCCGGCGAAATTGCGTTGTCGGCCCCGATGGACAGCGGCACAGTGGGTGCCACCCGGCGCGAAGCGGTCGGGACGGGAGAAGGGGAGGCGGTCGGGATGCGGGAGACGCTGGTACTGAACGCGAGCTTCGAGCCGCTGTCGACGGTGTCGCTGCGGCGTGCGGTGGTGCTCGTGATGCGGGACAAGGCCGTCGTCGAACAGGCGCATTCCGGGCTGCGGGTGCGTGCGGCGCAGGTGGAGCTGCCGGTGCCGCAGGTGATCAGGCTTCGCCGGTACGTGCGGGTGCCGTTCCGACAACGGGCACCGTGGTCGCGGCGGGGCGTCCTGGTGCGGGACCGGCACCGGTGCGCGTACTGCGGACGCCGGGCGACCACGGTGGACCACATCGTCCCGCGGTCGCACGGCGGCGGGGACACCTGGCTGAACACGGTCGCCGCGTGCGCGGCGGACAACCACCGCAAGGCTGCCAGGACACCGGGCCAGGCGGGGATGAAGCTCCTGGTCAAGCCGTTCGAGCCGACACCGGCCGACGCGCTGCTGCTGGCACTGGGGCTCGCGGAGGGGGAGTCGCTCCCGGAGTGGCTGACGCTGCCGGCGACGGCCTGAGGGAAGGCGGCCGGCTCGCCCCGGTCACCGCAGCAGGAGCTGCACGATCGCGGCGAGGCCGACGACCACGATGACGCCCCGGAGCACGCCGGGGGCCAGCTTGCGCCCGATCCTGGCGCCGAGCTGGCCCCCGGCCGCCGAGCCGAGGGCGATCAGCACCACGGCTGTCCAGTCGAAGTCGGCGACGAAGAGGAAGAACACGGCGGCCGTGCCGTTGACCACGGCGCCCAGGACGTTCTTCACAGCATTGATGCGCTGCAGGTCGTCGGGGATGAGCAGCCCCATCAGGGCCAGATAGATGACGCCTTGGGCCGCACCGAAGTAGCCGCCGTAGGCGCTGGCGAACAGGATTCCGCCCTGCAGCGGCACACCGCCGTGCGGGTGGCCGCCGCTGCTCTCCCGTTCGCGGCGCCGACGGAGGGCCGCGGCCAGTCGGGGCTGGAGGACGACGAGGACCAGGGCGAGCGCGATCAGTACCGGGACGATCGTGTCGAAGGCGCTGGAGGGCAGGGTGAGCAGCAGGACGGCGCCCGCGAGTCCACCGAGGAGGGCGACGAGGCCGAGCCGTAGGACGCGGCGGCCCTGGCCGCGCAGCTCCCGGCGGTAGCCGATCGCTCCGCTGACCGAGCCGGGGACCAGCCCGAGCGAGTTGGAGACATTGGCGGTCACCGGTGGCAGGCCGACGGCCAGCAGCACGGGGAAGGTCAGGAGCGTGCCGGAGCCGACGACGGTGTTGATGCCTCCGGCGCCGATGCCTGCCGCACAGACGGCCACGGCTTCCCATATGGTCACGCGTCAGCCCCTCCGGTGTTCGGTTCCAGTGGAACCGATCATGCCCGAAGGGGCTGCGGCTGTGTACGGGGGTCCGGCTGGTGGACGGCCGCTGTCCGGGTTCGCGGGTCGCGGACGGCGGGTCAGGAGTCCAGCGGGGGCTGCTCGCGCGGGGGCCGCGAGGACTTGGCGACGCTGGGCGGAGCGGGGGTGCCGCCGCCGTTGCCGCCGGAGTCCGGGCGGAAGGTGTCCAGGGCGCCGCCGAGGCCCTTGAGTGCGTCGCCGATCTCGCTGGGGACGATCCAGAGCTTGTTCGCGTCACCCTCGGCGATCTTCGGAAGCATCTGGAGGTACTGGTAGGAGAGCAGCTTCTGGTCCGGGTCGCCGGCGTGGATCGACTCGAAGACGGTGCGGATGGCCTGGGCCTCACCTTCGGCGCGCAGGGCCGCGGAGCGCGACTCGCCCTCGGCGCGCAGGATGGCCGACTGCTTCTCGCCCTCGGCGGTGAGGATCTGCGACTGGCGGACGCCCTCCGCCTGGAGGATCGCGGCGCGCTTGTCGCGGTCGGCCCGCATCTGCTTCTCCATCGAGTCCTGGATGGAGGTCGGCGGCTCGATGGCCTTGAGTTCGACGCGGTTGACGCGGATGCCCCACTTGCCGGTCGCTTCGTCCAGCACTCCGCGCAGTGCGGCGTTGATCTCCTCGCGGGAGGTGAGGGTGCGCTCCAGGTCCATCCCGCCGATGATGTTGCGGAGCGTGGTGACGGTGAGCTGTTCGATCGCCTGGATGTAGCTGGCGACCTCGTAGGTGGCGGCACGGGCGTCGGTCACCTGGTAGTAGATGACGGTGTCGATGTTCACCACGAGGTTGTCCTGGGTGATCACCGGCTGCGGGGGGAAGGGGACGACCTGCTCCCGGAGGTCGACACGGTTGCGGACGGTGTCGATGAACGGGACGACGATGTTCAGGCCCGCGTTGAGGGTACGGGTGTACCGGCCGAAGCGCTCCACGATCGCCGCACTGGCCTGCGGAATGACCTGGATCGTCTTGATGAGTGCGATGAAGACAAGCACCACCAGGATGATCAGGACGATGATGATGGCGTCCATGGCCTTGCCCCCTGCATGATCTCAGAAGTCGCTGACTGAAGAATCACTGCCCGTGTTCGGCTGCTCATAGCCATCACATCACGACAGCCGTAGCTCCGTCGATCTCGACCACGTCCACCTGGCTGCCCGGCTCGAAGGCGGTGTCGGTGTCCAGTGCCCGCGCGGACCAGACCTCCCCGGCGAGCTTGATGCGGCCGTTGTCCCCGTCGACCCGCTCCAGCACCACGGCCCGCCGTCCCTTGAGGGCGTCGACCCCGCTGGCCAGCGCGGGGCGTTCGGTACGCATCCGGCGTGCGACCGGCCGTACGACCAGGATCAGCGCCGTGGAGACGAGGGCGAAGACGACGACCTGGGCCACCGGCCCCCCGCCGATCCCCGCCGCTCCGGCGGCCGCCACCGCGCCCACCGCCAGCATGCCGAACTCCGGCATGGCCGTGATGATGAGCGGGATACCCAGCGCTGCGGCGGCTACGAGCCACCAGACCCATGCGTCCACACGGCCATGGTAGGCGCCCGCTCAGCGCAGTGGCAGGCCCTGTGCGGTCCAGCGACCGTTCTGCGCCTCGACGACCAGCGGCAGGCCGAAGCACAGGGAGAGGTTCCGGGAGGTCAGCTCGGTCTCCAGCGGCCCGGCGGCCAGTACCTGGCCCTGGCGGATCATCAGGACGTGGGTGAAGCCCGGCGGGATCTCCTCGACATGGTGGGTGACCATCAGCATGGAGGGGGCGTACGGGTCGCGGGCCAGTCTGCCGAGGCGCCGGACGAGGTCCTCGCGGCCGCCCAGGTCGAGTCCGGCAGCGGGCTCGTCCAGCAGGAGCAGTTCGGGGTCGGTCATCATGGCGCGCGCGATCATGGTGCGCTTGCGCTCGCCCTCGGAGAGGGTGCCGAACCTGCGGTCCAGGTAGTCGGACATGCCGAGCCTGTCGAGGAAGGCCCGGGCGCGGTCCTCGTCGACCTTGTCGTAGCTCTCCTGCCAGTGGGCCGTCATGCCGTAGGCGGCGGTGAGCACGGTCTCCAGCACGGTCTGGCGGCGGGGCAGCTTCTCGGCCATGGCGATGCTGGCCATCCCCACGCGGGGACGCAGCTCGAACACGTCGACGCTGCCGAGGCGTTCGCCCAGGACACCGACGGTGCCGGAGGTCGGGAAGAGGTAGCTGGAGGCGAGGTTGAGCAGCGTGGTCTTGCCCGCGCCGTTGGGGCCGAGGATGACCCAGCGTTCGCCCTCCTTGACCGACCAGGAGACATCTTCCACCAGAGCACGTCCGTCGCGGACCACGGATACGTCCACCAGCTCCAGTACTTCGCTCATGAGCGCGTTGTCTCCTATTGCAGTCGCCTTGAGGTGCCTATGGGCACATTCCCCAGGGGAAAACCTACGCCACCGTGTGCGAAGCCCGTTCCCTAGGCTTGGTCCATGCTCACAGAACCTCGCTCAGGGCGGCTGGCCGCCTGGGGAAACGCACTGCTCGCCGGCCTCGTCGCGCCCGACGAGGCGGCCGAGCGCATCGTGGCCGAGGACGCCCGGCACCGCGTCGCGCTGCCGGGGGACGACGGCGGTCCGGTGGGGCTGACGCTGGCGCTGGGGAAGCTGCGGTCGCTGGGTGCCACGGGGCTGCGGGTGGCGCTGCCGGTGCCCGGGCATCCGCTGGGGCTGAGCGGGCCGCCGGAGTTCAACGCGCGGGCGATGGAGGCCGAGGAGGCCGTGCTGGTGCACGGGACGGCGCTGGGCCTGGTGCCGGAGGTGCACGCGGCGGGGCCAGCCGACGGGGATCCGGAGGACGTGCACACGGAGGTCCGGTGGGAGTGCCTGCCGGTGCGGGAGGCTCCGCCGGCCGACGTGCCCTCGCTGGCGGAGGCCGAGCGGGAGCTGGCCGAGGCCATGCGGGAGGCGACCGAGGTGCTGACCCGGCTCGACGTCGCGGGCTCGGGGCCGGTGGCCGACGCGGCCCTGGAGGCGTACCGGGCGCGGATGGAGGCGGGCAGGCAGCTGCTGGCCCCGGGCTATCCCCCGCGCGCCGTGCGGGTGCTGGAGCTCGGGCAGCGCGTCGCAGCGCTGGTCTCCATCGCCTACGGGGACGGCGGGGGCGACGGGCGGGAGCACGGCGGCGCGGTGAGCGCCGCGGAGATGGCGTCCCGCGCCGAGGCGCTGCGCCCGGTGGAGCGCACGGCCCGCCGTGCGCAGGTGGCGGCCTACAACGCCTACGCGGAGGAGCTGGAGCGGCGCCGGGAGGGCGGACGGGCCTGACCGGCGCCGCCCGCCTCCCGGGGTCCGGGCCGTGTGCCTCAGCTGTTGTGCGTGAGGTTGCCGAAGGCGGGGTTGAGGACGCCGACCACGTTGACGGAGTTGCCCGTCACGTTCGCGGGCACGTGGACCGGGGCCTGCACGAGGTTGCCCGAGCCGACGCCCGGCGAGTTGGCGGCCTGGCCCTGCGCGCCACTCTGGGCGAACGCGGAGCCGGCGGAGGCCCCGGCGGCGACGCCGGCGGCGGCGAGGACGAGGGCGGCCTTCTTGGCAGTGTTCATGGGGTGTTCTCCCTGTGCGTCTGCGGAACCGTGCCCGCGGCCGACCGCCGCGGGCACGCCATGGAGAACGGGACATCAGCCGGGAGGGTGCGCCGAAAAGATGACGACCACACGACAGTATGAAATTCGGCTCGCTGGGAACTGATCTCCGATTCCCGGCTGCCGGCGAGGTGCGGGGACTGGCCGGTCCCACCGTCACCCCGGCGCCGCCCCGTCACAGCGTCACCGCGTCACGGGGCGTCACGCCGTCATCCCGTCGCCCCGTGGCGGACGGCCCACAGGGCTGCCTGGGTCCGGTCGGCCAGGTCGAGCTTCATCAGAATGTTGGAGACGTGGGTCTTGACCGTCTTCTCCGACAGCACGAGCGAACGGGCGATCTCGCGGTTGGAGCGGCCGTCCGCTATCAGCCCGAGCACCTCGCGCTCCCGCTCGGTCAGCGCGGGGCCGCGCCCGGCGGACGCGCTCTGGTCGTCGGTGAGCAACGCCCCGGCGACCTCGGGCTGCAGCAGCACATG
Organism: Streptomyces sp. WMMB303; assembly: GCF_029351045.1. Taxonomy (NCBI): domain Bacteria; kingdom Bacillati; phylum Actinomycetota; class Actinomycetes; order Kitasatosporales; family Streptomycetaceae; genus Streptomyces; species Streptomyces sp. WMMB303. Next base: position 1,148,872 of record NZ_JARKIN010000001.1, read on the forward strand.
GCCCGCGTGCACGGATCGGATGGCGCCGGCCAGCGCCTCGGGGTCGACGTCCTTGTAGACGTACCCCGCGGCACCCGCGCGCAGGGCCGGTACGACCGTGCGCTGCTCGGTGAAGCTGGTGACGATCAGCACCCTTGCCGGGTTGTCCCGCTCACGGAGCGTGCGCAGCGCCTCGACGCCGTCCGCCCCGGGCATTTTGACGTCCATCAGGACGACGTCCGGCCGCAGTTCCTCGGCGCGTGCCACGCCCTCGGAGCCGTCCGACGCCTCCCCCACGACCTCGATGTCGTCCTGCACCTCCAGGAATGTGCGCAGCCCGCGCCGTACGACCTGGTGGTCGTCGACGAGCAGCACACGGATCGGCTCAGCCACCGGGCACCTCCAGAGCGACAGCGGTGCCCTTGCCGGGCTCCGAGCGGACAGTCAATGTGCCCCCGACTCCGGAGGCCCGGTCGCGCATCGAGACGAGGCCCAGATGGCGGCCGGCCGAGTGCACCGCGCCGGGGTCGAAGCCCCTGCCGTCGTCGGTGACGGTGAGGACGGCGGACGGGCCGCGGCGCACCAGGGACACCTGGACACGGCCCGCGTCCGCATGCCGCAGCGCGTTGTGCAGGGCCTCCTGCGCGACCCGCAGCAGGGCCTCCTCCTGGGCCGCGGGGAGAGCGCGCACGCCCTCGCACACGAAGTCCACCTCGGCACTGTGCGCGCGGTCCAGAACCTGGGCCTGGGTGCGCAGCGTGGCGACCAGGCCGTCCTCGTCCAACGCCGCGGGGCGCAGTTCGACGACAGCCGCCCGCAGCTCGTCGGCGGCCTCGCCGGAGAGCCGGGCCACCTCGTGCAGTTCGGCCTTCGCCCGCGCGGGATCGCGGTCGACGAGGGCCGTGGCCGCCTGGGCCGTCAGGCGCAGCGAGAAGAGCTTCTGGGCCACCGCGTCGTGCAGCTCGTGGGCGATACGGGTGCGCTCCTCGGCGATGGTCAGCTCGCGGCTGCGCTCATAGAGCCGCGCGTTGGTCAGCGCGATGGCGGCGTGCTGCGCGAGCAGGCGGAGCAGTTCCTCATCGTCCTCGGTGAAGGCGCAGGTCCGCTCCCGGGACGCCGGTCGGCTCTGCTCCCGCGGAGGCGCGCAGCGCTTGTTGGCGAGGAAGAGCGCGCCCAGTACCTGCTCGCCGTCGGCGATCGGCATGCCGAGGAAGTCGGCCATCATGGGGTGCGCGGTAGGCCAGCCGCCGAACCGGGGGTCCCTGCGGACGTCGGCGAGCCGCTGGGGAGTGGCGTCCTGCAGCATCGCGGCGAGGATGCCGTGCTGCCGCGGGAGCGGGCCGATGGCCTTCCACTGCTCGTCACTCACTCCGGCGACGACGAACTGCGCGAAGCCGCCCTGATCGTCGGGGACGCCCAGCGCCGCGTACTCCGCGTCGAGCAGATCGCGGGCCGAGGCGACGATCGTCTGGAGGACGTCGCGCACCTCGAGCCGGCGGTTCATGGCGAGCAGTGCCGCACTGACCGCGGCGAGCCCTGTGCGGGGGACCATGCCGATCACGGTACCCGGCGGCACCGGGGCACGGATCGGACCCGGGCCAGGGTCGGGACGGGCCGGAGGTCCTAGGTCCGGCGACGCACGGGCCGGTGCACGGGGCGGCGGCGGGGCGGCGGCGCGGCGACAGAAAAAGGGGCCCCGGCCGAGGGACCCCTTCTCCGTGCGGACCGCGCGGTCAGGCACTCACTTGCGCATGATCTCCGGCTCGTGGCGGCGCAGCAGCCGGATGACGATGAAGTAGCACAGGATGCTCATCCCGACGAGGATGCCCACGTCCGTCACCCACTGGTCCAGGGAGTGGTCCCACAGCGGGTCGGTGTTGGTCGGGTCCTTCTTGTCCTGCGGCATCAGGCGGCCCAGCTCGACCGTGGTGCCCAGGGCCGCGACAGCCCACCGCGAGGGCATGAGCCAGGCGAACTGCTCCACACCAGGGCTGTCGAACAGTTTGAAGAGCACACCCGTGAAGACGATCTGCACCACGGCGAAGAGCACCAGCAGGATCATCGTCTTCTCGGACGTCTTCACCAGCGACGAGATGATCAGACCGAACATCATCGACGCCCCGCCGAGGGCGACCAGCGCGAGGGTCATCTCGATGGCCGGGTTGCTCACCAGGAGGCCCTCCTCGGGGAGGTCCCGCGGAGAGAACCCGACGATGCACATGAGCACCACCTGGATGGCGGCGACGATCCCCAGAACGATCACCTTCGACATCAGGTACGCCGACCGGGAGAGTCCTGTGGCCCGTTCCCGTTCGTAGATGACGCGTTCCTTGATCAGCTCTCGGACCGAATTGGCCGCGCCCGAGAAGCCCGCGCCGACGGCGAGGATCAGCAGGATCGTGCCCGCGTCGCCGTTGGTCCTGCGCGGTGGCGCCGTCAGTCCGAAGTCGGACGGCATCAGGGTGCTGACGAAGCCGAGGATGAGCGGGGTGATGAAGGACAGCGCGAGGAAGGAGCGATCCGAGACGATCACCGAGACATAGCGTCTCATCAGTGTCCACAGCTGGCTGCCCCAGCTCTGCGGTTTCTGCAGCCGCGTGGGCTGCATCGCCTGCTGCTGGGCCGCGTACGGGTCCTGCTGCGGATGCTGCGCGTCGATGTCGGCCGCGTACATCTGGTAGTGCTGCGAGCCCTGCCAGCGGCCCATCCAGTCGTAGTCGCGGTAGTTCTCGAAGGCGGAGAAGACATCCGCCCACGAGTCGTAGCCGAAGAAGTTCAGCGCCTCCTCGGGCGGGCCGAAGTAGGCCACGCCGCCGCCCGGCGCCATCACCAGGAGCTTGTCGCACAGCCCGAGCTCGGCCACCGAGTGGGTGACGACCAGCACGGTGCGCCCGTCGTCGGCCATGCCGCGCAGCAGTTGCATCACGTCGCGGTCCATGCCCGGGTCGAGGCCCGAGGTGGGCTCGTCCAGGAAGATCAGCGAGGGTTTGGTGAGCAGCTCCAGGGCTACGGAGACACGCTTGCGCTGGCCGCCGGAGAGGGAGGTGACGCGCTTGTCGGCGTGGATGTCGAGCTTGAGCTCGGCGAGCACCTCCTCGACCCGGGCGTTGCGCTCGGCCTCCGCGACGTCGCCGGGGAAGCGGAGCTTGGCCGCGTAGCGCAGCGCGGTGCGGACCTTCAGCTCCTTGTGCAGGATGTCGTCCTGCGGAACGAGGCCGATGCGCTGCCGCAGCTCGGCGAACTGCTTGTAGAGGTTCCGGTTGTCGTAGAGGACCTCGCCGACGTCGGCGGGGCGGTATCCGGTCAGCGCCCGCAACAGTGTGGACTTGCCGGAGCCGGACGGGCCGATCACCCCGATCAGCGACTTCTCCGGGACACCGAAGGTGACGTTGTTGAGGATGACCTTGCCGCCGTCGACCTTGACGGTCAGGTGGCGGGCCGAGAAGGACACGTCGCCGGTGTCGACGAACTCCTCCAGCCGGTCCCCGACCAGCCGGAAGGTGGAGTGGCCGATGCCGACGATGTCCTGCGGGGAGATGGCGACCGTGCCGGAGCGCGGTATCGGCTGGCCGTTGACGTAGGTGCCGTTGTGGCTGCCCAGGTCGTGGATCTCGCACCGGCCGTCGGGCGAGGAGCGGAACTCCGCGTGGTGCCGCGAGACCTGAAGGTCGGAGACGACCAGTTCGTTCTCCAGCGCACGGCCGATGCGCATCACCCGGCCGAGGGAGAGCTGGTGGAAGGTGGTCGGGCTGCGATCGCCCGCGCCCTGCGGTGGTACTCCGCCCTGGCCGCCGCCGGCGGCGGGAGCGCCCACCCCCGCTGCGGGGCCGCCCATGCCCTGCGCTGCGTGGCCGCCCTGCTGCGGCATCTGCTGCTGGGGCGGCTGCTGCTGGGGCGGCTGCTGCTGGGGCGGCTGCTGCTGGGGCGGCTGCTGCGCGTACTGCGGCGGGGCCGCGTGCTGCATCTGCTGCGGCATCTGCGGAGCCTGCTGCTGCCAGCCGGGATGCGGCTGCTGGGGCTGCTGGCCCCAGCCGGGCGCTCCTCCGACCTGCGGCTGCTGGGTCGGAGCGCTGTGCTGAGCCGCGGCCTGCGCAGCCTGTTGGGGCTGCCCCTGCTGCTGGGGCGCGGTCTGTCCGCCATACATCCCGCCCGCCGGAGCCTGCCCGGCGGGCGCCCCGCCCGAGAAACCGAGCCGGGGGCCGTCGGTGGCGTTACCGAGATGGACGCTCATGCCGGGCGCCAGCTCCAACTGCTGGATCCGCCGTCCCTGCACATACGTGCCGTTGGTACTGCCGTGGTCCTCGATGATCCAGGCGCGCCCTCCCCAGCGCACCGTGGCGTGCCGCCAGGAGACCCTGGCGTCCTCGATCGCCACGTCCCCCTGAGGATCGCGGCCGAGGGTATAGGCCCTGGACGGATCGAGCGTCCAGGTCTGTCCGTTCAATTCCAGTACGAGTTCCGGCACTCCATGCCCCACAAAGTTGTCCCCCGAGGTACCCCCTGCAGCGAGGGAGTCTAGGGATGGCGAACATCGTGAGGAACTATTTCAGGCTCGGCCGTCCGACAGGAAGCCGGGCCAACTGTAGGGACCATGCTGTGACCGTTCCGTCGGAGAACACCGGGGAACCCGTGCAGGCGTCCGGCGAAGCGACGGGAGAACCGCGAAAGAACGGCGGGAAGCCGCAGGAAGCCACAGGAAAGGCCCCCTGGTGCGGTTGTGTGCACGGAACAGAACCGACCGTGACTGATTCCGACCGATCATGACGAGAGGGACGGAAGCGGTACCTCTTCGTGGTGCCCGGCCACGGTCGCACCGCCCCGGCAGGGTTTCGCAACCGCGCAGCGGTAATGTGAGAGGACCATGAGCACACCTGTGGCCCAGCCTCCGTCGTACGCCGACACCCCGACCCTGCTGGTCAAGATCTTCGGCAAGGACCGGCCCGGCATCACCGCCGGCCTCTTCGACACCCTCGCGGCCTTCGCCGTCGAGGTGGTCGACATCGAGCAACTGGTCACCCGCGGCCGCATCACGCTGTGCGCCCTGGTGACCGCACCCACCAACGGCAGCGGCTCCGAGGGCGAGCTGCGCGCGACCGTGCACAGTTGGGCCGAGTCGATGGGCATGATCGCCGAGATCATCTCCGGCACGGGCGACAACCGCCCTCGCGGCACCGGACGTTCGCACGTCACCGTGCTGGGGCATCCGCTCACCGCGGAGTCGACCGCCGCCATAGCGGCCAGCATCACCTCCACCGGCGGCAACATCGACCGCATCTTCCGGCTCGCCAAATACCCGGTACTGGCTGTCGAGTTCGATGTCTCGGGTACCGAGACGGCGCTGCTGCGCACCTCGCTGGCGCTGGAGGCCGCGAAGTACGGCATCGACGTCGCCGTCGTCGCCTCGGGACTCCAGCGGCGCGCACAGCGGCTGGTGGTGATGGACGTGGACTCCACCCTCATCCAGGACGAGGTGATCGAACTGTTCGCCGCCCATGCGGGCTGCGAGGAGCAGGTCGCCGAGGTGACGACACGGGCGATGCGCGGCGAGCTGGATTTCGAGCAGTCGCTGCACGCCCGGGTCGAGCTCCTGGCCGGGCTCGACGCCTCGGTCGTCGACCGGGTGCGCGAGGCGGTGCAGCTCACCCCCGGGGCCCGCACGCTGATCCGCACGCTCAAACGGCTCGGCTATCAGGTGGGGGTCGTCTCCGGCGGCTTCACACAGATCACCGACGCCCTGCAGGAGGAGCTGGGTCTGGACTTCGCCTCCGCCAACACGCTGGAGATCGTGGACGGCAAGCTGACCGGGCGGGTCACCGGTGAGATCGTCGACCGGGCGGGCAAGGCGCGGCTGCTGCGCCGGTTCGCCGACGAGGCGGGCGTGCCGCTCGCGCAGACCGTGGCCATCGGCGACGGCGCCAACGACCTGGACATGCTGAACACGGCGGGGCTCGGCGTCGCCTTCAACGCCAAGCCCCTGGTCCGGGAGGCCGCTCACGCGGCGGTGAACGTGCCGTTCTTGGACACCGTGCTCTATCTGCTGGGTATCACGCGCGAAGAGGTGGAGGCCGCGGACGGAACCGGTGCCGGCCGGCCCGAGGCCCTCTGACCGCGCCGGATCCGCGAGGCGCGCCTCACTCGGAGGGCGCGCCTCACTCGGAGGGCGCGCCTCACTCGGAGGGCGCGCCTCACTCGGAGGGCGCGCCTCACTCGTGGGGCGCCCAGAAGTGGGTCAGCTCCGCACTCCCGGGCTCCACCGACTTCCAGGACCCGGTGTACCGCAGGACGGCGACGGCCGCCGTGGGGAAGCCGCGGGCCAGCCGCTCCTGCGCCTCCCGGTCGGCTTCCCCGGCGAGCACCTCGGCGACCGACTGCATGCCGGGGTTGTGGCCGATGACCAGCAAGTCGTGCACATCGTCGGGGACTTCGTTGATGACCTCGATGATCGCACCGGGCGGCGCCTCGTAGAGGCGCTCCTCGTACACCGTCTTGGGGCGCTGCGGCAGGTGCGAGACCGCCAGCTTCCAGGTGTCGCGGGTCCGGGTGGCGGTCGAGCAGAGAGTGAGTTGCGGAGTGATGCCCTGGCCGGCGAGCCATTCGCCCGCCGCCGGGGCGTCCAGGCGGCCGCGCTCCGCGAGGGGCCGCTCGTGATCCGCCACTTGCGGCCAGTCCGCCTTGGCGTGCCGGAGAAGGACGATACTGCGGGGCACATCGACGCTCATGTGTCCCAGCTTCGCACGAAACGCGCTGCCGGTCGCGGGGTGTTGACCGGTCGGTCCGGCACGGTCGACGGACGGTGACCCGCCGCATACCGGCGGGCGGGCCTCCGCGGCGGCTCATCCCAGGACGGAACCCCACAGATGGGTGAGGAAGGACAGCAGTGGGCTGTCGGCGGCGCGCTGGGCGGCGTCGGCCTGCCCCCCGCCCACCAGGAGGACCAGCAGCAGTGCGAAGCCGACCACCGGCAGCAGCGCGCCCCACCAGGGCAGCCGGGTCTGCGACGCGTCGTGCGTCCGCCGCGGCAGCGCGGCGCCCGGGGCCGGGCGGTGGTTCCTGCTCCGGTCCGGCATGGGGTGCGCGGGGGCCGTCATGGGGCTTGCCTCCGGGGTCCTTCGGCCTTCCTTCTCCTGGCCTCCGACACTACGGAGCACGAGACCCCCGGGCCCATCCGGCAAGCCCCCCACTCGCCCCTGACCCAGGGCCCCTAGGGGATGGTGGTACTGGCACCACCCCGCGGGCCGGAGCGCCGCGGAGGTGGAGAGATCAGCCGGCGGCGATGCTGGCGATCACGCCGATGACCACCGTGACCGCCATCATGGCGCCGAAGATCAGCAGCAGCTTCTTCCGCGGTTCCGGGGGATTCGGTTCGAGCACTGGCATGTGGGCCAGTGTCCCACTCAGCGCCCCTCTTCGATGACCCGGTCCCTGCCCGCCAGCAGGCCCGTCGCCATCTGGGCCAGCATCAGCGCGGCCATCAGCAGCAGCGGAGCGTGCCAGCCGCCGCTGAGGTCGTGCAGCGAGCCGACCAGCAGCGGGCCGGGGATGGAGAGCAGATAGCCGGTGCTCTGCGCGAAGGCGGAGAGCTTGACGACGCCGGAGTGGGACCGGGAACGCATCCCGATCATGGTGAGGGCCAGCGGGAAGGCGCAGTTGGAGACGCCCAGGGCCAGGGCCCACGCCCAGGCACCGGCGGCGGGGGCCAACCACAGACCCGCGTAGCCCACCAGCCCGCACAGGCCCAGCGCGATCACCAGCGGACCCTGGTGCCGCATCCGGGCGGCCAGCTTGGGCAGGACGAAGGAGAGCGGCACCCCCATGCCCATGGTCACCGCGAGCAGCACACCGGCCGCCGAAGCGGAGACCCCGGAGTCGCGGAAGATCTGCGGAAGCCAGCCCATGGTGATGTAGGCGGCGGACGCCTGGAGGCCGAAGAAGACGGCGAGGGCCCACGCCGTGGGTGACGCGGCGATCCGCAGCCCCGGCGCGGTCTCCGAGGGCGTTGCCGGCCCGCTCGGCGCGCCGGTCGGCTCGGTGCGGCCCCGGTCGCGGGGCTGCCCGGCGGCCTCGCCCTCGGCCGTGCGGGCGGGGACGGCTTCGTCTGCGGTCTGCGGTTCGGGGGCGCGGGCCGAGTGGTTCCGGGAGAGCACCGCCCAGGGAACGAGGGCGACCGCTGCCAGTACGGCCCATGCGCCCAGTCCGGCCCGCCAGCCGCCGCCGAGCGCGTCGGTCAGCGGCACGGTGACGGCGGCGGCGCCCGCCGTGCCCAGCGCGAGCGCCATCGAGTACAGCCCGGTCATGGAGCCGACCCGGTCGGGGAACCAGTGCTTGACGATGACGGGCATCAGCACGTTGCTCACCGCGATCCCGGCCAGGGCCAGCGCGGTGGCGGCGAGGAAGGTACCCGTACCGCCGGCCAGCGGCCGCAGCGCGAGACCGAAGGCGATGGCGGCCATGCCGGCCAGCACGACGGGTGCCGGGCCGCGGCGCCGGGCCAGCCGTGGGGCGAGGCCGCCGAAGACGGCGAAGCACAGCGGCGGCACCGAGGTCAGCAGCCCGGCGACGGTGCCGTTCATGTGCAGACCGCGCCGCACCTCCTCCAGCAGCGGGCCGAGTCCGGATATGGCGGGGCGCAGATTCAGGGCCGCGATGACGAGTCCGGCGGCGACGAGACCGAGCAGCCGGCGGGAGACCGCGGCCGGCGCGGCACCGGCTTCGGGCGGGAGGGCCGGGGGGCGGGCGGAGCGCGCGGGGACCGTGCGGGTCCCCAGGTCGGTGGTGGGTGCGGAGTTCCTGCTGTCGTCGTCTGCCGATGCCATGCGGCCCATCATAGAATCATGGGATGAATGCTGCCCAACCGCTTTCCTCCCCCTCGCTGCCCTCGCTGCCCCCGCTGCCCTCGCCGCCCCCGCTCTCGGCTCCCCAGCGCGCCCCCCTGGCCACCCAGGTGATCGCGACGCTGCGCCAGCAGATCACCTCGGGCCGGTGGCCGGTGGGCAGCCGCATCCCCACCGAACCAGAGCTTGTGGAGCAGCTCGGGGTGGCCCGGAACACGGTGCGCGAGGCGGTGCGGGCCCTGGCCCACAACGGGCTGCTGGACATCCGGCAGGGCTCGGGCACCTATGTACTGGCCACCAGCGAGCTGGCCGGGGTGATGCACCGCCGGTTCGCCGGCGCCGATCTGCGGCACGTGGCGGAACTGCGGTCCGCGCTGGAGACCGCGGGCGCCCGGCTGGCGGCACGCCGGCGCACGGAAGCGGACCTGCGGGAACTCGACGGCATGCTGGAACGCCGGGAGACGGCGTGGGACTCCGGCGACGTCGATCGCTTCATCGACGCCGACCGCAGCCTGCACATGGGGGTGCTCTCGGCCTCCCACAACGAGGTGCTGACCGGGGTGTACGCCGACCTCGGCGAGGTGCTGCGGTCCTATCTGCGGCAGGACGTGGGCGGGGAGTTGCGTCCGGAGAACCACATGGACCACGCCCGGCTGCTGGACGCCATCCGGACGCAGGACGCGGAGGCCGCCTCCGAGGAGGCGGCCTCGCACACGGCGGAGTGGGGCCACGGGGCGCTGTAGCGGGCCGCCCCGCCGCAGCCCGGAACCGTGCCGCGGGCCGGGTGCGGGCCCGGCCCACGGCACGGCGGGGTCAGGCCCCCATCATGTGCACACCGCCGTCGACGTGCACGATCTCGCCCGTGGTACGGGGGAAGAAGTCCGACAGCAGGGCGACGACACCGCGGCCGGCCGGCTCCGGGTCGGTCAGCTCCCAACCGATCGGGGCACGGTGGTTCCACACGTCGGCCAGCTCCTCGAAGCCCGGGATGGACTTGGCCGCCATGGACTTGATGGGGCCGGCCGACACCAGGTTGCAGCGGATGCCCTTCGGACCCAGGTCCCGCGCCAGGTAGCGGCTGGTGGACTCCAGAGCCGCCTTGGCCACGCCCATCCAGTCGTACTTCGGCCAGGCGATCTGCGCGTCGAAGGTGAGACCGACGACCGAGCTGCCCTCGTGCAGCAGCGGCAGGCAGGCCATGGTGAGCGACTTGAGCGAGTACGCCGAGACGTGCACGGCGGTGCTGACGTCCTCCCAGGCCGCACCGAGGAAGTCGAAGGCGCCCTGCGGACCGAAGGCGATCGAGTGGACGATGCCGTCCACCCGCGCGTCCGGGCCCCAGTGCTCGCGGATCCGGTCGGCCAGCCCGTCCAGGTGCTCCTGGTTGCTGACGTCCAGCTCGATGACGGGCACGGCCTCGGGCAGCCGCTTGGCGATGCGCTCGACCAGCGAGAGCCGCCCGAAGCCGGTGAGGATGACCTCGGCGCCCTGCTCCTGGGCGACCTTCGCCGCGTGGAAGGCGATCGACCCGTCGGTGATGACGCCCGTGACCAGGACGCGCTTTCCAGCGAGGATTCCGCTCATGTTCAGTGACCCATGCCCAATCCGCCGTCCACGGGAATGACGGCTCCGGTGATGTACGCGGCCTCGTCGGACGCCAGGAAGCGGACCGAGGAGGCGACCTCCTCCGGCGCGGCGTAGCGGCCCAGCGGTACCTGCTTGACGATGTCGGCGCGCTGTTCGTCGGTGAGCGCGCGGGTCATGTCGGTGTCGACGAAGCCGGGCGCGACGACGTTGCAGGTGATGTTGCGGGAGCCGAGCTCGCGGGAGAGCGAGCGGGCGAAACCGACGAGCCCGGCCTTGGAGGCCGCGTAGTTGGCCTGCCCGGCCTGGCCCATCAGCCCGACGACCGAGGAGATCAGCACGATGCGGCCCTTCCGGGCCCGCAGCATGGCGCGGGAAGCGCGCTTGACCACCCGGTAGGTGCCGGTGAGGTTGGTGTCGACGACCGAGGTGAAGTCCTCCTCGGACATCCGCAGCAGGAGCTGGTCACGGGTGACACCCGCGTTGGCGACGAGCACCTCGACCGCGCCCTGCTTCTCCTCGATCTCCTTGTACGCCTGCTCCACCTGCTCCGGCTCGGTGATGTCGCACTTGACGCCGAGGAAGCCCTCGGGCGGCTCTCCGGAGCGGTAGGTGACGGCGACCTTGTCGCCTGCCTCGGCGAAGGCACGGGCGATGGCGAGGCCGATGCCGCGGTTCCCTCCGGTCACGAGCACTGAGCGGCTCACTGTGCGCCCACCCTTCCTGCTTCTGCTGTCGCGGTCCGCCGCGACCTTCTGCCGTCGCGGTCTGTCGCGAACAGACTGCCGTCGCGGTCTGTCGCAAACAGAACCTATCCGGCGCCACCGGGCCGCGAGCACTCGGGCACGGACAGGGGCATCCGCGGCCTCCTGTGGGGTCCCTACAGAAACGCCGTTCCCCGGCGGGGGGGCTGACTGCCCCGGCCTCCGGCGCGGGTACGGGCGCATAGACTTTCCCGTGACCGTATCGAGCACCCACCACACCAGGACAGTGACGTGACACGCCTCGGCGACTCCGTACAGCGCGCCAGCGAGCTGCTGGCCCAGGACCTCTCCACCGACACGAACGTCGAGCGGCTGCTCGCGGAGACCGGGGCGCGGCGCTGTCTGGACCTGAGCGACCTGTCCGCCGAGGAGCAGGCCGAGCTGATCGGGGCGCGGTCGGTCGACCTGCTGCCGTCGGTGGAGAAGCTGGCCGAGCGGATCGAGGAGCGGGCGGCCCAGGGCAAGGGCCTGCACATCAAGCTGGGCATCGACCCCACGATGCCGGACGTGCACCTGGGGCACGCGGTGCCGGTCATCGTGCTCAGCCGCTTCCAGCGGATGGGCCACGACGTCACACTGATCATCGGCGACTTCACCGCCAAGATCGGCGACCCCTCGGGCCGCACGGCCGAGCGTCCCCCGCTGACCGACGAGGACATCGCGCGGAACCTCTCCGGATACCAGGAGCAGGTGCGGCCGTTCTTCGACTTCGAGAAGGTGCGCTTCGCGCGCAACAGCGACTGGCTGGCCCCCTTCACGCTGCCGGAGCTGCTGGGCCTGCTGACACAGGTGCCGGTCTCCGCGCTGCTCCAGCGGGAGGACTTCCGCAACCGGCTCTCGGAGGGCTCCGGCCTGACGATGTCCGAGCTGCTCTACCCCGTCGCCCAGGCCCTCGACTCGGTCGAGCTGGACTGCGACGTGGAGCTGGGCGGCGTCGACCAGCTCCTCAACCTCCAGATGGGCCGCCGGATGATGGAGGTACGCGGACAGCAGCCGCAGCTCGTGGTCACCATGCCGCTGGTCGAGGGCACGGACGGCTCGGGCGCCAAGATGTCCAAGTCCAAGGGCAACTACGTGGGGCTCGGCAGCGCTCCCGACGAGATCTTCGGCAAGATCATGTCGATTCCGGACCGGCTGATGGCCCCCTACCTGCGCGCCTGGACGGAGTGGACCGACGCCGAGATCGACCAGGTGACGGCCCGCATCGACGCCGGTGCGCTGCACCCCATGGACCTGAAGAAGGTGCTGGCCGGCGAGGTCGTCGCAGCCCTGCACGGAGTGCCCGCGGCGATGGCGGCCCGCGCCCACTTCGTGGCCCAGTTCTCCAAGAAGTCCTTCTCCGACCTGGAGACGCTCCCCGGCGTCGCGCTGGACGAGCACGGCGAGGAGGGCGTCGCCGCGGTCCTGACCAAAGTCCTGGAGTTCACACCGAGCGCGTCGGCCGCCCGCCGCATCGCGAAGCAGAACGGGTTGCGGCTGATCGTCGAGAAGGCGGGCCAGAAGCAGCAGTCCGTGGTGCTCTCCGAGGCGGAGGCGCTGCGCCCGCTCGCCGAGATCGCCCGCGAGGCGGTCGCCGCGCGGGCCGACGGGGCGGCCGACGCGCTGTACCTGAAGGCGGGCCGCAAGGTTGCCGAGATCCGCGGGCTGTGACCGCGCCGCGGCGAGGGGGCACTCCGCACGCCCCCTCGCGCGGCCGGAGTACGCCCCCTGCCGGATCCGCCGCACCACCGTCCTGCGCAGGGCGGCCGGTCCGGTCCACGTGGCGCCCCGGTCTCGTGGCGGACGCATCCGAGGCGTACCGTGGAAAGAGTCCGGATCTCCGCGCGCGGCCGCGGGGAACGGCAGGTGAGCAGGTGGTGGAGAGTGACGCGGAAGCAGCACCAGCACGAGGTTTTCCGGATCACCGGGGCCCGGCAGGGCCTGCAGGAGGATGTGCGCGGAAGGCAGCGGCGCTATGTGATCTCCATGCTGGTCCGCACCCTCGCCGTCATCCTGACTGTGGTGCTGTGGAACGTCGAGCGTCCGCTGGCGGTGGCCACGCTGGTGATCGGACTGATCCTGCCCTACATCGCGGTGGTGATCGCCAACGCCGGGCGCGAGAACGCGCCTTCGGCTCCCCCGGCCGCTCCTCCGCCGGAACCTCCGCAGCGGGTGCTGGAAGGCTCCCGGGTGACGAAAGCGGGCGACAAAGCCACGCCGGACGACGCGGATCGGGTCTCGAACGAGACCGCGAGCGACCGCAGTTGATCTGGCTCTTCGCACAAACCTCAAGAAAACCTCAGATCAATCCTGCGGTTCCGGTGCACCACGACCGCTCCCGCATGCCATACTTCATGTGCGCTCCGCATCCCCCGTCGGAGCGATGGACCGACGCCGGGCGGCTCCCCCCGTGGCTGCCCGGCGTCGCTTAATGTCCGGACCGTGAGGCAGGATGAAGCGGTGATCCCTTCCGCCTCCCCCTCCGAAGAGGGACCCGAGACCCCGATCTGCTCCGCCAAGGGCTGCCGCGAGCCGGCCGAGTGGGTGCTCGCCTGGAACAACCCCAAGCTGCACACCCCCGACCGCCGCAAAACCTGGCTGGCCTGCGAGGAACACCGCGAGCACCTGTCGAAGTTCCTGGGCGCCCGCGGCTTCCTCAAAGACACCGTGCCGCTCGCCGAATGGCACGCACCCGACGGCGGCTGATCCCGCGCCCCGACCCCGCCGCAGAAGCCGACCCCGCCGCGACCGTGGGCAGACCGCCCGCCCCGGGTCAGCCCCCGATGGCCGACATCGGGCGCTGCGGCTGCACGAACGACGGGTCATCGATCCCGGCACCCGCCTTCTTGCCCCACATCGCCTGCCGCCACAGCGCCGCGACCTGCGCGTCGGACGCCCCGCCGCGCAGCGCACCCCGCAGATCGGACTCCTCGGTGGCGAACAGACAGGTGCGCACCTGCCCGTCCGCGGTCAGCCGGGTGCGGTCACACGCCCGGCAGAAGGGACGGGTGACCGAGGCGATCACCCCCACGCGCTGCGGGCCGCCGTCCACCAGCCAGCGCTCCGCCGGCGCGGAACCGCGCTCCTTCTCCTGCTCCGGGGTCAGCGTGAAACGGGTGCGCAGCGACGCCAGGATGTCCCCGGCGGTGATCATGCCCTCGCGCTGCCAGCCGTGCTGCGCGTCCAGCGGCATCTGCTCGATGAAGCGCAGCTCATAGCCCTCCTCCAGAGCCCAGGACAGCAGCTCTGGGGCCTCCTGGTCATTCAGCCCCGGCATCAGCACCGCGTTGACCTTCACCGGGGTCAGTCCCGCCGCCCGCGCGGCGGCCAGCCCGCGCAGCACATCCGCGTGGCGCTTGCGGCGGGTCATCCGCCGGAAGGTCTCCGGGTCGAGCGTGTCCAGCGAGACATTGACCCGGTCCAGCCCGGCCTCGCGCAGTGCCTGCGCGGTGCGCTCCAGCCCGATCCCGTTGGTGGTCAGCGACATCCTGGGACGCGCCGGCAGCTCGGCGCAGCGCGCCACGATGCCGGCGAGCCCCGGACGCAGGAGCGGCTCGCCGCCGGTGAAGCGGACCTCGGTGACACCGAGCTCCACGGTGGCGATCCGGACCAGCCGGACGATCTCGTCGTCGGTCAGCAGTTCGGGCTTGGCGAGCCACTGCAGTCCCTCTTCCGGCATGCAGTACGTGCAGCGCAGATTGCAGCGGTCGGTCAGCGAGACGCGCAGGTCGGTGGCGACCCGCCCATAGGTGTCGAGCAGCATGCTGACGGCCCTCCCAAGTGCGTGATCTGCTTCGCAGCGTAAGTCACGTATGTGACATCCGACAGCTTCCGCTGTTACGGGGTCGCACCTGCGAGGGCGCCGGCGCGCCGCACCCCGCATTCGCGCTTCGCGCGTCCTCCCCGGGTACCCGCCCCCTTTCGCGGAGGGCGACTCCTCTTCGCGGGGGTGCGTTGCGTTGTGGGGGCACGCCCCCGTTGTTCTTCGGCTGCCGCCGAGCGGTCGTGTCGGGGGGCGGAGCCGCCCCGACGCCCGCCCGGCGAGGACGACGGGCCCGGGGGCGAAGCCCCCGGGCCCGAAGCCGCACCCGGCGAACAAGGGACGCGGAACGCACCCCGCGAAGGGGGAGACGGCGCCCCCGCAAGGGGGCGCCCGGCGTCAGTGGGCGCCCACTCCTGTCATGGAGCGGACCTCGAGCTCCGCGTACTTGGCGCCTCCGGCGCCCTCGTCCTTGGAGAGGAGGGAGCCGATCCAGCCGAGCAGGAATCCCAGCGGGATGGAGATGAGGCCGGGATTCTGCAGCGGGAACCAGGCGAAGTCGGCGTCGGGGAACATGGAGGTCTCCTTGCCGGTGACCACCGGCGAGAAGAACACCAGGACCACCGAGGAGACCAGTCCGCCGTAGATGGACCACAGCGCGCCCGTGGTGGTGAACCGCTTCCAGAAGAGGCTGTAGAGAAGCGTGGGCAGGTTCGCGGAGGCGGCGACCGCGAAGGCGAGGGCGACGAGTCCGGCGACGTTGAGTTTGCCGGCGAAGATTCCCAGGCCGATGGCGACGCCGCCGATGATGACCGCCGAGACGCGGGCCGCCTTGACCTCTTCCTTCTCGGTGGCCTTGCCCCTGCGGATGACGTTGGCGTACAGGTCGTGCGCGAAGGAGGACGAGGAGGCGAGGGTCAGTCCGGCGACGACGGCGAGGATGGTGGCGAAGGCGACGGCGGAGATCATCGCCAGCAGCACGGCGCCGCCGGTGGAGTCCGCTCCGCCGCCGATCTCCTGGGCGAGCAGCGGCGCGGCGGTGTTGCCCGCGGCGTTCGAGTCGGTGATGGTCTTCGGGCTGAGCAGCGCGGCGGCGCCGAAGCCGAGCGCGATGGTCATCAGGTAGAAGACACCGATGATGCCGATGGCCCAGTTGACGGACTTCCGGGCGGCCTTGGCGGTGGGCACGGTGTAGAAGCGGATGAGGATGTGCGGCAGTCCGGCGGTGCCGAGCACGAGTGCGATGCCCAGGGAGATGAAGTCGATCCGGGAGGTCGTCGAGACGCCGTACTTGAGTCCGGGTTCCAGGAACGAGGCACCCTTGTTGCTGTTCTCGGCGGCGGCGCCGAGCAGGGCGGAGAGATTGTAGTTGAACTTGTGGAACACCAGCACGGTGATCACGACCGTGCCGCCGATCAGCAGGCACGCCTTGATCATCTGCACCCAGGTGGTGCCCTTCATGCCGCCGACCGTCACGTAGAGGATCATGACGATGCCGACGAAGACGACGATCAGATTCTTGCCGGCCTCGCCCGTGATACCCAGCAGCAGCGCGACGAGGGCTCCGGCGCCGACCATCTGGGCGAGCAGGTAGAAGATCGAGACGATGATGGTGGAGACGCCCGCCGCGGTCCGTACGGGGCGCTGCCGCATCCGGTAGGCCAGTACGTCGCCCATCGTGTAGCGCCCGGAGTTCCGCAGCGGTTCGGCGATCAGCAGCAGCGCCACCAGCCAGGCGACGAGGAAGCCGATGGAGTAGAGGAATCCGTCGTACCCGGACAGCGCGATGGCTCCCGCGATACCGAGGAAGGACGCGGCGGACATGTAGTCGCCGGAGATGGCCAGGCCGTTCTGGAAGCCGCTGAACTGGCGTCCGCCCGCGTAGAAGTCGGTGGCGTCCTTGGTCCGGCGCCCCGCCCAGACGGTGACGCCGAGGGTGATGGCGACGAAGACGGAGAAGAGGGTGATGATCAGCGTGCGGTGTTCGCCGGCGCCCTCGGCGGCCAGCTGGGTGGCGGGGGCCGCGAGTTGCTGGGTGAGACTCATGCGTCGTCCTCCTGACCGGCGAGCTCGCCCTTGTCCTCGTCCCGGGGTGCGGCCTGGGGGCCGATTTCGGCCCCGGTGGCCCGCTGCAGGTTCTCCGCCTCCAGTCGCGTCTTGAGCGCTTCGGCCTTGGGGTCGAGCTTCACTGCGGCGAACCGCGAGTACCACCAGGCGATCAGGAAGGTCGTCACGAACTGCGCCAGTCCGAAGACGAAGGCGATGTTGATGTTCCCGACGACCTCGGTGCCCATGAACCCGCCCGCGTAGTTGGAGAGCAGGACGTAGAGCAGGTACCAGACGATGAATCCGACGGTGAGCGGGAAGACGAACGAGCGGTAACCGCGCCGGAGTTCACCGAACTCGGCACTGTGCTGGACGTCCGTGTAGTCGCGGGGGCCCGGTGGGCCGGAGTGCGCGTGCTCTGGGGCGGTGTCCACAGTGACTCCTGACGGAACGTGAGGGGGGACGGAGCGTTCGAAAGGTGTGACCCACGTCTCAATGGTGAGCAGTGCGCGCATCGTAGATCGTCCGTCGCGCCCGCAACAGGGGTCGGTAGTTGAAACAGATAAGACCGATCACGGTTGTGTACAGCCTTCGGACTTTCTCCATCAATCCATTGCAGTTACCTGGCTCCCAGAGATAACTTCCGTCGTCTGTGGACAACTTCAGACGACATGGAGACCCCATGCATGTGAGACCATCCAGGCGGCGGCGTGCTGTGGCGGTGCCGCTGGGACTGGTGTTGACCGCCACCCTCGGCCTGGCGGGCGCGGCATCCGCGAACGCGCAGACCACCGAGCGGGCCGCGGCCGAGGCCGCGACACCCAAGGCGAAGGCCGGCGAGAAGCTCAGCTACATCGTCAACACCGAAACCAGTGGCCGTACCGTCAAACGTGTCAAGAAGGAAATACGCGAGGCTGACGGCAAGGTCATAGCCACTTACCGGAAAATAGGCGTCATCGTCGCGCACTCCAGCAACCCGGAGTTCGGCGAGACGCTGCGCAATGTGGACGGCGTCGACTCGGCGGGCGCCACTCGCACGGCGCCACTCAAGGCGGCGACCACCACCGAGGTGGGCAAGCCGCACTTCGTCAAGGAGCCCAAGGCCAAGTCGGCGCTGACCGCGGCGCGGGCCAAGGACCAGGAGCCGCTGGAGTCCCTGCAGTGGGACAAGCGGGCCATCAAGGCCGACAAGGCCGCCAAGGTCAACGAGGGCAGCAGGAAGGTCACCGTCGGCGTCATCGACACCGGCGTGGACGACACCCACCCGGACCTGAAGGCCAACTTCTCCAAGAAGCAGTCCGCGAACTGCGTCGGCGGCAAGGCCGACACCTCGCCCGGCGCCTGGCGTCCCTACGACCCGAGCGAGGACTACCACGGCACCCACGTGGCGGGCATCATCGCCGCGCCCCGCAACGGTGTCGGCATCGCGGGCACCGCGCCCAACGTGAAGGTCGCCTCCCTCAAGGTGAGCGAGCCCGACACGGCGCTGTTCTACAGCGAGGCCGTGGTCTGCGCCATGGTGTTCGCGGCCGACCACGGTATCGAGGTCACCAACAACAGCTACTACGTCGACCCGTGGCTCTACAACTGCGACGACCAGGCCGACCAGAAGGCCATCATGGAGTCCGTGCAGCGCGCCATCCGGTACGCGCAGCGCAAGGGCGTCACCACGGTCGCCTCGGCGGGCAACTCGTCGAACGACCTGGCCGCGGACGAGATCAAGGACGACAGCAGCCCGGACGACAGCACCCCGGTCGAGCGGACCATCGACCCGGAGCACTGCAAGGACGTGCCGGCGATGCTGGAAGGCAGCACCTCCGTCTCGGCGACCGGCCCGGAGAACCTGAAGTCGTACTACTCCAACTACGGCCGGTACGAGGTCGACGTGACGGCGCCCGGAGGTGACCGCGCGTTCCAGACCCCGGAGGAGCCCGCCAAGGACGGCGGCGTGCTGTCCACCATGCCGAACGGCGAGTACGCCTACCTCCAGGGCACCTCGATGGCCGGTCCGCAGGTCGCGGGTGTGGCGGCGCTGCTCAAGAGCACCCACCCCAAGTCCAGCGCCCAGGAGATCTCCTGGCTGCTGAAGGCGCAGGCCCAGACGCTGCCCTGCCCGGAGAGCTACGACCCGGGCAACCTCGGCACCTACGCCGCGAAGTGCACCGGCGTGCGGGGCAACAACAGCTTCTACGGGCACGGGCTCGTGGACGCGCTGGCGGCCGTCACCAAGTGACGCCGTGACGGAGTGACGACCGCCCGCCTGCCGCACGACGGCCCGGGCGATCGGCCGGGGCCGGACCGCGTATCCAGCGGTCCGGCCCCTTTCCGTTGCCGGGGGCCGGCTACCGGTCGGCGGCGAGTTCCGCCGCGGGCCGGGAGGGGTGGGCGGGCTGCCATCCGGGGCCGCGGAAGATCCGGCCGCCGCGCTCCCGCCAGTTGCGTGCCGCGCGCACGTCGCGGGCGATGGCCGCGTACTCGTGCGTGGCGACGCGCAGTGGGTTGTAGGAGTCGACGTTCTTGGTCAGGCCGAAGACGCAGGGGTCGGTTTCCGGCACGAACGAGCCGAAGAGCCGGTCCCAGACGATCAGGATGCCGCCGAAGTTGCGGTCCAGGTAGCTGCCCTGGGACGCGTGGTGCACGCGGTGATGCGAGGGGGTGTTGAAGACGAACTCGACGGGGCGCGGGAGCTTCCCGATCCGTTCGGTGTGGATCCAGAACTGGTAGACGAGGTTGGTGGCGGAGCAGAACGCGAGGGCTGCCGGGTGGACGCCGCAGGCGATCAACGGCACGTAGAACGGCCACACGGTCCAGGTCGTCCAGGGCTGGCGGAGTGCTGTGGTGAGGTTGAACTTCCTGCTGGAGTGGTGCACGACGTGGCAGGCCCACAGGATGCGGATCACGTGGTGGCCACGGTGCGACCAGTAGTAGAAGAAGTCCTGCGCGAGCAGCATCAGGGGCAGGGTCCACCAGAGGATCGGCACGCGGAGCGGGGTGAGTTCGTAGACCGCCGCGTACAGGGCGACGATCGGGATCTTCCACAGCGCGTCGAACACCAGGCTGCCGAGCCCCATGGTGATGCTCGTCGCGGCGTCCTTCGCGGCGTATCCGGCGGCGTCCTCGTCCGGATGGAGGCGGTAGCTCACCATTTCGACGACGGTGAGCAGGACGAACGCGGGGATGGACCACAGGACCACATCGGGCAGGCTAGACGGCATGTCAGCAAGGTAAGGCCGCCGGAAGCCCCGCGCCAGAGGTTGTTACCGCTTGGTATGGAATCCCGGCCGCACCACACCCACCGCTTCCCTTCCCCGGAGCGGGTACCGCGCGGGCGGGCGCCGTCCGGGTCCCGGCCC
Organism: Streptomyces sp. WMMB303; assembly: GCF_029351045.1. Classification (NCBI taxonomy): domain Bacteria; kingdom Bacillati; phylum Actinomycetota; class Actinomycetes; order Kitasatosporales; family Streptomycetaceae; genus Streptomyces; species Streptomyces sp. WMMB303. The sequence goes on from NZ_JARKIN010000001.1 coordinate 1,169,168, forward strand.
GGCACCCGCCCGCTCCCCCGGCGGTCGGCGTCAGGGCTCGGAGACCGTCGTCGCCCGTGCCGTACGGGAGTTGAGCGCTTCGAGGACGTGCGCCGGGCACCGCGCGGCTGCCGCGTGCCCAGGGTCCGTGCGCCCCGTGGCGCCGGCCGGCGACCTGAGCGGAACGTCCGATCCGCCCACGCCGCCGGGGGTTTGACGGCTTTCCGGAGCACCGGGACCAGACCCACCGGAGGCGCGGAGCGTACCGGTGCACGGGCAGGGCGTGCGGCGCTGTCAGTAGCGACCCGTATTCTCTGTGACCATGCTCGAAGACCAGACGGCACGCACGGACGGGACCTCCCCGCGCATCCCCGCGCAGCCCGCCGCCGACTCCCAGCCTCCCTCCGACTGGCCCACCGGATATCCGGACGGCTACGCGGTGGTGGACGTGGAGACCACGGGCCTCGCACGGGACGACCGGATAGTGTCCGCCGCCGTCTACCGCCTCGACGCACGCGGCGAGGTCGAGGACCACTGGTACACGCCGGTCAATCCGCAGCGCGACCCCGGCCCCACCTGGATCCACGGGCTGACCGCCGAGGCACTGGCCGACGCGCCGCTCTTCGAGGAGATCGCCGAGGAGTTCGCCGCCCGGCTGACGGGCCGCGTGCTGGTCGCGCACAACGCCATCTTCGACTGGTCGATGATCGCGCGGGAGTACGCGCGTGCCGAACGCGAGGCGCCGGTACGCCGGCGGCTGTGCACCATCGCGCTGTCCAAGGAGCTGTCGCTGCCGCTGCCCAACCACAAGCTGGAGTCCCTGGCCGCGCACTACGGCGTGGTCCAGCAGCGGGCGCACCACGCGCTGGACGACGCGCGGGTGCTGGCCGAGGCGTTCCGCCCCAGCCTGCATCTGGCCGCCCGGCACCGGGTGCGGCTGCCGCTGCTGGCGTGTCAGCCGCTGACCGAGTGGTCGGACTCGGTGGTCTCGCGCGGCCCCGGCGGCGGGGCGGGTGCCGGGTACCGCTCCTACGGCCGCGGGTACGGCACCTGGCGGCCCGCGCGCAAGCGCCCGGCCTGTCCGTACCCCAACCCGGGACGCTACGAACCGGAGGGGCGGCTGGTGCAGGGGATGCGAGTGGCCATCTCCGGGGACACCTCGGTGGACCGGGATCTGCTGGAGGACCGGGCGATCGAGGCGGGCCTCCACATCGCCACCAGCGTCTCGCGGCTCACCAGCCTCCTGGTCACCAATGACCCGGACTCCCCCACCTCGAAGGTGGTGAAGGCCCGCAGCCACGGCACGCCCGTCGTCGACGAGGCCGCCTTCACCCAGCTCCTGCAGGACGTGGCCCCCGCACCGGAGGGGTGAACCGCCGGGGGGTACCGTCGGTAGACGTGTACCGCTTCCTGCTGTCCCGGCAATGGGTGATCCTCACCCTGCTCGGCCTCGTGTTGATCCCCGCGATGATCAAGCTGGGCTTCTGGCAGCTGCACCGCCACGAGAGCCGGGTCGCGCGCAACGAGGAAGTGGCCGCCAGCCTGGCGGCGCCCACCGTACCGGTCACCGAACTGACCGGGAGAGGCCGGGAGCCCGCCGCCGACGACAAGTTCCGCACGGTCGCCGCGCACGGTACCTACGACACCGCGCACGAGGTCGTCGTGCGGCACCGCACCGGCCCGGACCGCGACACCATCGGCTACTTCGTCGTCACCCCGCTCGTCCTCGACGACGGTTCGGCAGTCCTGGTCAATCGCGGCTGGATCCGTGCCGACCGCGATCTGACGGCCTTCCCCGAGGTGCCCGAGCCGCCCCGCGGCCGGGTCGGCGTCGTCGGACGGATGATGCCGGACGAGACCACCGAGGCCAGCGGGATCAAGGACACCCAGGGGCTGCCCGACCGCCAGGTCATGCTGATCAACAGCCGGAAGCAGGCCCCGGAGGTGGACCACCCACTGCTGGGTGGCTACATCCAGCTGACGAAGACCTCGCCCCGGCCCGGCGGACAGCAGCCGGAGGTCCTTCCCGAGCCCGACCACAGCGGAATCGGCCCGCACATGGCCTACGCCGTGCAGTGGTGGCTGTTCACCGCCGCGGTCCCGGTCGGCTGGGTCGTCCTGGTGCGCCGTGAGGTCAAGGAACGGCGCACGGCGGCCGAAGCCCCGGAGCGTCCGGAGCCGGTGGCCGAGCCCGTCTGAGACCGGTGGGAATCCGGGCCCCGCACTCTCGGGGCCCGCTGGGCGGTCAGGCAGACTGCTCCCCATGGACCTTGGACTTTCAGAGCGCGTCTACGTCATCACCGGGGGCACCCGCGGGCTCGGGTTCGCCACCGCCGCACAGCTGCTCGCCGAAGGAGCGCGCGTCGTCGTCACCGGCCGCTCGGAGAAGTCGGCCGAGGAGGCGGCGGCGCAGCTCGGGGTGGAGGCGTCCGGCGCCGAGGGCCGGGCGCTGGGCATCGGCGCCGACAACGCCGACCCGCAGACCCCGGCGCGAGTGATCGCCGCCGCCCGGGAGCGGTTCGGGCGGTTCGACGGCCTCCTCGTCAGCGTCGGCGGCCCCCAGGCGGGCGTACCCGCCGACCAGCTCACCGACGAGCAGTGGCAGACGGCCTTCGACGACGTCTTCCTCGGCGCCGTGCGGCTGGCCCGCACGGCGGCCGGTGAGCTGGGCGAGGGCGGAGTGGTCGGCTTCGTGCTGTCCGGCTCCGTGCGCGAGCCGATCCCCGGACTGACCCTCTCCAACGGGCTGCGCCCGGGACTGGCCGGGTTCGCCAAGAGCCTCGCGAACGAACTGGGCCCGCGCGGCATCCGGGTGCTGGGGCTGATGCCCGGCCGGATCGGCACCGAACGGATGCAGTACCTCGACTCCCTCTCCGGGGACGGGGACGCCGCCCGCGAGCGCAACTGCTCGGGCATCCCGCTGCGCCGGTACGGCACACCGGAGGAGTTCGGCCGGACCGCCGCCTTCGTCCTCTCCCCCGCGGCCTCGTACCTGACCGGGGTGATGCTGCCGGTGGACGGCGGGGCGCTGCACGGGTTCTGAGTGCCAGGTGCCGCCCGGGGCCGGCCCACTGCGGGGATCAGCTCACCCGTTCCGCACGGTGCCGGGCGGCCCGCATCCTGACCTCGGCCGGCAGCTCGCCGAGCCCGGCCGAGGTCACCGCGTGAGCCAGTGCCTCGCGGTGCAGCCGGTGCACCGCGGGGCCCGGCTTGGCGTGCGCGGTCAGCAGCAGCCCGACGCGGGCCCGCGGGCGGCCGCGCTTCCCCGTCAGAACGACGCGCGCCCGGTCGATACCCGGCTGGGACTCGGCCTCCGCGGCGACGGCGTCCTCCAGAGCCCGCCCCCGGAGGACCGCGCCCTCGCCGTCCCCGCTGCCGATCTCGACTCCGTCCAGCCGCTGCCACCGCAACTGCGCCAGCAGCCACCACAGGAACAGCAGGAACAGCACTGCCAGGACGGCGAGCGCCACCGGCCACCACCAGCCCTCGTCGGTCCACCGGGTGCGCTCGGCGTCGCTCAGCACCACGTCCTCGGGCCGGCTCCAGGGCCAGTCGGCGGGCAGGGTGACCTTCCACCGGCGAGGCAGGTCGAAGCCCGCGAAGAGCACCGCCAGGCCGAGCGCGAGCAGCACCAGCCCGACCAGCGCGAGCAGCACCCGGTCAACAGTCCGCAGCATCGTCCTCGCCTCACCGTCGTTTCGCCGGCCGCCGCACCCGGACGGCCAGTCCCGGTCGTCTGGCCAGGCCCAACTCCGCGATACCGGACCGCAGCGCGCCGTCCAGGTCGCCGCGCACCCGGGCCAGGTCGCGGAAGTGCGCCGTCGCCCGGGCCCGGACCCTGCGGCGGGAGACGGTGACCCGCACCGCCTGCACGCCCGAGACCTCCATGGCCCGGTCCCGCAGCACCAGCGCCGCAGCGGAGCGTTCGAGTCCTGCGCGCACTCCGGGGACGTCCGGCCGCATCGTCAGCAGCGACCGCTTGCCGGGAGTGAGTGCCAGTACCAGCAGCCACAGTCCGAGTGCCGCGAGCACGGCGGCGCCCGCCAGCATGAAGACGTCGTCGAGGCGGCGGGAGGCCAGTTCGTCGGTGAGCGTCCGGCGCCAGGCCATACCCGTGCGACCGGCCCGCACGGAGGCCGCGTCGTAGAGCAGGATCCCGGTGCCGGCGAACAGCAGCAGCGCGACGACGGCGGCCGGCACCCTGCGCACCGACCAGAACCGGCCCGCCTTCCCTTCGCCCGTTCCGGGACCGCCCGTCTCCCCGGGGGGAGCGGCGTCGGAGCCGGACGGTCCGAACGCGGCGGGGGAAGCAGGCCCGGGCGCCTCCGGATCCGAGGGGCCCTCCGGAGTCTCGGGGGTCTCCGGGGGCTCGGTGGATCCGGGGGCCCCGGGGGTCTGCGGGGTCTTCTCGGACGTGGTGCCCGCTCCTGGCCGGCCGGGCCCGGCCGGGCGCGGAGCTCCTGTGTCGCCTGCTGGGGTCACTGCACCCTCCCGGAGCGTCCGCCCCCCAGCTGCGCCGAGGTCAGCCGCTCGATGTCCAGTGCCACGTCCGGCACGTCCATACCGACGAGTTCGCGCACCCGCGCGATGACGCGGCGGCGTACGGCGCCGCACTGCGCGCCCAGGTCCGAGGGGTAGCCGAGTTCCAGTCCGAGGCGTACCCGCGCGCTTTGCTCCCGCACGGTGACCGCTGTACGGCGCACCGAGCGCCCCGCCGGGAGCCGGCCGGCGGGTGGTCCGTCCCCGGCGGGGACTTGGCGCAGCGCCTCGCGTGCGGCCTGGGCGGCAACCTTGGCGACCACCCGGTCGGCGATTCTGGTCGCCCCCCGCTCACCGGCGGAGATCTGGGCATCCGTCACGGAGTCACCTGCGGCGCTCGCCGTCCCGGCCGCGGAAGAAATCCCCCGCCTCCAGGTCTCCGTCCGCGAACCGGCCCACCAGGAAGCCGACGGCCCCCAGCGCCGCGACCAGCACGAAGGCTCCGAATCCGCCGAAGTATCCGGCGAAGCCCAGCGCCAGTCCGGCGATCAGGCCGGCAAAGGCCATACTCATCGTGCGCTCCTTCGGTCGGCGCCGGAGCGGGGCACGCGGCGCTCGGTCACCTGCCCCGGTGTGCCGCGGCGGCTCATTGCACGCGGGTGCGGTCGGAGTCCTCGTCCTCGTCGTCCTCCTCGTCCGGCAGCTTGACGTCGCTCACCGCGATGTTGACCTCGACCACCTCGAGGCCGGTCATCCGCTCCACGGACGAGACGACGTTCTCCCGCACGGCGCGCGCCACATCCGCGATCGACACGCCGTAGTCGACGACGATCTCCAGGTCGAGCGCGGTCTGCACCTCGCCGACCTCGGCCTTGACGCCGCGGCTGACCGACCGGCCGCCGCCGGGGACCCGGTCGCGGACGGCGCCGAAGGTCCGGGCCATACCGCCGCCCATCGCGTGGACACCGACCACGTCGCGGGCCGCCATGCCCGCGATCTTCTCGACCACGCCGTCGGCGATGGTGGTGCGGCCCCGGACACCCGCCGCCCCCGACCCGCGGCGCCCCTGCTCGGCGCCTCCGCCGGTCTGCCGTCCGGCGGTGCCGCTGCGGTTCTCGGAGCGGTTGGACGTGCTGGTCTCGGACATCTCTGCGCCCCTCTCGGAGGTTCGAAGCGGCCTGCCGCTCCGCGCATCACCGTAGGCACAACGCGGCCGACGGCGCGCGCGCAGATCCGCTGCACTCCCCCGTGCGGGTGACCCTTGCCGCCCATACGCCCTGCGGTCCGCACGGGCGCCTCGTCGGCGCGGAAGGTTCTCTCACGGCGACGGGAACGGCGGCGGACGCGGAAGGGAAGTGCGCGCCATGGCGGCGGAACGGCTGACCACGGAGGTTCGGCAGCAGCTCGGGCTGGGACGGATCCTGCCGCTGGGCGAGGCGGCGGACGGCGTCTGGGTGGCGGAGGAGGCGGCGTTGGCGGTGCTGCACCGGTCGGTTCCCGGCGCCCGGCTGAGCGCGGTGCGGCTGGACCCCTCCGGTCCGCGCGCCACAGCCGAGTCCGCCGTACCCGCGCCCGCCGGTGCCCTGCCGCCCGGTCCGCTGACCCTGACCGCGAATCTGGCCATGTACGCCGACCGGCCCCTTCCGGCCGCGGCGGACGAGGTGCGGCGCATCCTGCTGGCGGCAGCCGAGGGGGAGCTGGGTCTGCCGCTGGAGTATGTGGACCTGCGGGTGACCGAGCTGGTGGAGGCGGACGGCGCCGGAGGAGTTCGCCGGCGGGAGGAGTCCGGCCCGCGGGAGGGCGCCCCGGCGCCCGGACGGGAGCCCACGGCGCGGGGCGCCGACCGGGACGGGCGGACGGCGGGGGCCGGAGCGGAGCAGGAGGAGGCGGCCGACCGCGTCGCCCGGGCCGTGCTCGCGGTGGAGGGCGTGGTCGGGCTCGCGCCCACGCAGGGACCGGCCTTCTCGCATGTCGCCGCGGGGCCACGGTTCAGCGCCGTCCGGATCGAGGGCGACCCGGTGGCGGGCCCGTGCCATGTGCTGCTCAGGGTGACCGTCTCGGCCACGCGCCGCGTCCTGGACACCGCGCGCGCCGCGGGAGCCGCGGCGCGCGAGGCGCTCGGTGTCTCCGGCGGAGTGACCGCGGCGGTCCTGGTGGCCGCCGTCGACCGGAGGTGAGCCGCCGACCGGATGCGAGCGCTGGTCGCTAGTCGCCGAGCCCGGCGAGATCGCGGAGGCGGCGTGCCTGGGCGGCGCGCTCGGCGGCGCGCTGCTCCTCGTAGCCGCGCGTGTCGGCACCGGCGAGCAGCGCCTTGGTCTCGACGACGGCTCCCCGCGGTGCGGCCAGCAGCGCGGCGGCCAGGTCGGTGACGGCGCCGTCGAGCTCCTCGGCGGGCACCACCAGATTGGCGAGCCCGACGCGTTCGGCCTCCTCGGCGTGGACGAAGCGGCCGGTGGCGCAGATCTCCAGGGCGCGTGCCTGACCGACCAGGTGCACCAGCGGGTATGTCCCGGTCAGGTCGGGCACCAGCCCGAGACTGGTCTCGCGCATGGCGAACTGCACGTCCCGCGCGCAGACCCGGAGGTCGCAGGCGAGCGCGAGCTGGAACCCGGCGCCGATGGCGTGCCCCTGGACCGCCGCGACACTGATGAGGTCGGGACGGCGCCACCATGTGAACGCCTCCTGGTACTCCGCGATGGCGGTGTCCAGTTCCTCGTCGGTGCCGCGCGCGAGGTCCAGGAACGACGGTTCGCCGTCGAAGCCCTCGGGTTCGAAAGCCTGCCGGTCGAGCCCGGCGGAGAAGGACTTGCCCTCGCCGCGCAGCACGACGACCCGGACCGTGCCCGGCAGCACGCGCCCCGCCTCGGCCAGCGCCCGCCAGGTGGCGGGCGTCTGCGCGTTGCGCTTGGCCGGGTTGGTGAGGGTGACCGTGGCCACCTCGCCTTCGGCAGTGACGTGTACGCCGTCCTGGTCGAGCAGGGTCATCGAGGTCCTCCGGTGGTTACCCAGCAGTATTGCCAACTGAAGAGTAACTACCGGAGGGTCCGCTCGAAAGCCTCCTCAGGAGGAGTTCGACTTCTTGCCTCGGGTCGCTCCGCCGCGTCCGCGCAGGGTCACACCCGACTCGCTGAGCATCCGGTGCACAAACCCGTAGGAACGGCCGGTCTCTTCGGCCAGCGCCCTGATGCTCGCTCCGGAGTCATACTTCTTCTTCAGGTCTGCCGCGAGCTTCTCGCGCGCGGCGCCGGTAACCCGGCTGCCCTTCTTCAGAGTCTCGGCCACCCGTGCCTCCTCATGGGAAGTGCGCTCTGTGCCTCTCATGATCACCCCTCCCTCCACATCTGGCCACCCATTCGGCAAGGTCTTCATCGGCAGCTTGGGAACTTGTGCACACCACGAGGGCCCCTGAACACGCACCTCGGTCCTTGTGCAGATGCACGTGCACGACTCGTTCCGAGTCGGGATGGTGGAGAAAAACGCAGGTCAGCGAGGTATGGATACGGTGCGCACGGCCGACTCCCGGCCGCTGCCACGCGAAGGCGGCGCGGCCGTCGGGCCGCGCCGGGGTACCAGCCGCACTCACTCAGATGAAGGATCAACTGTCGGCCGAATGATCCATCCCGGATGGATCAAGCAAGGGCGACGAGGTCCGCGTACTCCTGCCCCCACAGGTCCTCGACACCGTCCGGCAGCATGATGATCCGCTCCGGCTCCAGCGCCTCGACGGCGCCCTCGTCGTGGGTGACCAGTACGACGGCCCCGGTGAAGGTGTGCAGGGCGCCCAGGATCTCCTCGCGGCTGGCCGGGTCGAGGTTGTTGGTCGGCTCGTCCAGCAGCAGCACATTGGCCGAGGAGACGACCAGCGTGGCCAGGGCCAACCGGGTCTTCTCCCCGCCCGAGAGCACTCCGGCGGGCTTGTCCACGTCGTCACCGGAGAAGAGGAAGGAGCCCAGCGTCTTGCGGATCTCGACCAGATCCATGTCCGGCGCCGCCGAGCGCATGTTCTCCAGCACCGTGCGCTCGGGGTCCAGCGTCTCGTGCTCCTGCGCGTAGTAGCCCAGCTTCAGCCCGTGGCCGGGGACGACCTTGCCGGTGTCCGGCTCCTCGACCCCGGCCAGCAGCCGCAGCAGCGTGGTCTTGCCCGCGCCGTTGAGGCCGAGGATGACGACGCGGGAGCCCCGGTCGACGGCCAGGTCGACGCCGGTGAAGATCTCCAGCGAACCGTAGGACTTGGACAGGTCCTCGGCCATCAGCGGGGTCTTGCCGCAGGGCGCCGGATCGGGGAAGCGCAGCTTGGCGACCTTGTCGCTCTGCCGCTCGCCCTCCAGCCCGGACAGCAGCTTCTCGGCCCGGCGTGCCATGTTCTTCGCGGCGACGGCCTTGGTGGCCTTGGCCCGCATCTTGTCGGCCTGGGAGTTGAGGGCGGCCGCCTTCTTCTCCGCGTTGGCCCGCTCCCGGCGGCGGCGCTTCTCGTCGTCCTCGCGCTGGGTGAGGTACTGCTTCCAGCTCATGTTGTAGATGTCGATGGCCGACCGGGTGGCATCCAGGTAGAAGACCTTGTTGACCACCGTCTCCACCAGGTCGACGTCGTGGGAGATGACGATGAGGCCGCCGCGGTAGGTCTTGAGGAAGTCGCGCAGCCAGACGATCGAGTCGGCGTCCAAGTGGTTGGTCGGCTCGTCCAGCAGCAGGATGTCGGCGTCCGAGAAGAGGATGCGGGCCAGCTCGACGCGGCGCCGCTGACCGCCGGAGAGGGTGTGCAGCGGCTGGCCCAGCACCCGGTCGGGGAGGCCGAGACTGGCGGCGATGGTCGCCGCCTCCGCCTCGGCGGCATAGCCGCCTTTGGTGAGGAACTCGGTCTCCAGGCGCTCGTACTTCTTCATCGCCTTCTCGCGCGTGGCCCCCTTGCCGCCGGCGATGCGCTCCTCGTTCTCCTGCATCTTGCGCAGCACCACGTCCAGGCCGCGCGCGGAGAGGATGCGGTCGCGCGCGAGCACGTCGAGGTCTCCGGTGCGCGGGTCCTGCGGGAGGTAGCCGACCTCACCGCTGCTGGTGATGGAACCGGCGGCGGGCGTGCCCTCACCCGCCAGGCACTTGGTGAGCGTGGTCTTGCCCGCGCCGTTGCGCCCCACCAGGCCGATGCGGTCGCCCTTGGCGACGCGGAAGGTGGCCGACTCGATGAGGACGCGCGCTCCGGCGCGCAGCTCAAGACCGGTTGCGGTGATCACTGGAAGACTCCAAGGCAGGGCTGTGGACGTGCGTACGGAAAGAAGTGCGGAAGCGGCGTACGCACGCCTAATGCACGAGGAGATGAGGCATGCGGGCCAGTCTACCGGCGGGAGGCAAACGCTTTACCGTGCGCTGCCGCACGCCGCGGCCCTGCCGGGCCCGGCAGGAGCGGACATGCTCCGCGTCACTCCCCTCCGGTGTGCACCTGGAAGGCGGCCCGGCGCACGGCCTTGGCCAGCGCGGGGTCCGGATGCGCGGCGGCGAGCGCGACCAGGACCTGGACCGTGCGCGGGTGGCCCGTCGCCCGGACCTCCTCCAGCAGTCCGGGCACCGAGCCCTGTACGGCGGTGCCCAGATGGTCGACCAGCAGGCGCTCCTCACCGTGGTCGGTGACGGCGGCCGCGGTGTCCACCCACAGCCAGGTCGCCTCCTGCCGGGTGAGCACACCGGGTGCGCCGCCCGCGAGGTCCTCCGGGTCGGTGCCCGCCTGCTCGGCCAGCCACAGCAGCGCGTAGGGCCGCAGGGTGGGCTCCTCGGCGGCCTCCTGCACCGCCTCCTCAGCGGGCGCCCCCACCACGCGCAGCGCCTCGAAGGCCAGCCCCCGGATGAGCGCGTCCTCGCCCCGGGCGGCCTCCAGCAGCTCGGTGACCGCCGGTGAGGTGGGGCGCGCGGCGAGCCAGGCGCGGTACTCGTCCCGGGCCGGCCCCGGGGTCATCCGGGCACAGCCGCGCAGCATCTCGCCGGCGGACTGCTCGATGTTCCCGGCCGGGCTCTGCGCCGCCACGCAGATCTGCTCCAGTTTGGTCCACACCGCCCAGTTGCCGAGCGGGGTGAGAACGGCCGAGCCCTGCCGCACGCCGGTCTCCGGAGCGGGTTCCTCGTCCGCGCAGCGGGTCAGCGCACCGACGGCGCAGAGCCCGTCCAGCGCCCAGTCCAGGAGCCCGGGCAGGGCGACGCCGACCGTCGCGCGGTTCGGCTCCTGGTCGCGTTCGGCCCGCAGCTCGGCGATGCGCTGGGCGAGCAGGTCGTGGAGCAGGTCGAAGGTGACGGGGCCGCCGGAGAGGTGCATCACGGACAGGAACTGCGGCACCGCCTCGACGATCTCGGCGACCAGACTCTGCTCGTGCGGCAGCGGCGCGGGGTGCGCGAGCGACCAGGCGTCGAAGAGGGCGACCCAGCCGCGCAGCACCGCGCTGTCGTCGTGGTCCCAGGCCCGCAGCCGCCATCCGGCACGGGCGGTCTCCCCGTGGAGTTCGATGAGGCCCGCCAGCTTGGCCCGGTCCCAGTGGGCGCGCAGCACCGGGACCGTCAACCGCAGCGACTCGGCCGCGCGTTCGGTCTCGGTGCCGGACTGCGGGGAGCGGCCGGTGGCGGCGGCCCAGCGGGCCACGCGGACGGCCTCGGCGAGACAGGCGCGGGCATACCGGGCGAGCTGGTCGCGGGGCAGCACACCGTCCGGGGGCGGTGGCGTCCTGGCGGAGCGCCTGGTCGTCACAGTGCGCCGGGCGGCGGCGACGGGCTGTCGGGGAACGAGCCGGAGCCGGTTGTCCCCCGGGGTACGGGACGTCGTCACAGGAGCAGTCTTCACGCTGTGCCGTCGAAACCCAAACCTGGGGTGCCGATTCCGGTCGTTCATCCCCTCCGGCGGGCCGTCCCGGGGTGGCTGAGGAGGACTCAGGGTGACGCGCCCTCACCCGGACGGCGCGGTCCCGGAGCCGGGGAGTCCGGCTCCGGCGGGGCTTAGGATCGGCAGCCCCCGGACCGGCAGGGCCTCGGATCGACAGGGTTCCGGAGCAGCGGGGCCTCAGATCAGCGGGGTGATGAAGCGGCGCAGCGCCTCCTCGTAGCCGTCCGGGTCGGCGTTCCACATGGCGGCGTGCGGGGCGTCCGGGGTCTCGCGCAGGGAGATCAACCGGGGGCGGCGGGCGGCCAGGGCCCGGGAGCTGTCCACGGGCGCGACGGCGTCGTCGGGCCCGTGCAGCACCAGGGTGGGCACGGCCAGCTTCGCGGAGTCCACCACCGCGACGTCCCGCCCCTCGGGCAGACCGGCGCGGCCCTGCACGGCGCGCACGACGAGCGGCAGCAGCGCGCGCGGGGTACCCCGGGAGGCGGCGAGCGCGCGCACGGTGGCCGGCCAGTCCAGTACGGGCGAGTCCAGCACGAGGCCGGCCACCCGGTCCCGCAGCGGCGAGTTCGCGGCGGTGTGCAGCGCCATCGTGGCACCGCTGGACCAGCCGTGCAGGATCACCCGCCGCGCGCCGTGCTGCACGGCGTAGCGGAGGGCGGCGTCCAGGTCGCGCCACTCGGAGTTGCCCAGGTGCCCGATGCCGTCGGGGTGCGGGGGCGCGCCGGGGTCCCCGCGGTAGGCGAGGTCGAGCACCGGGACGCTGAACCGACGGTAGAAGGGGACGAGCGCCAGGGGGTGCTCGCGGGTGGCGCCGAGGCCGTGCACGGCGATCACCCAGACGCCGCGGTCGCCGGGGACGAACCAGGCCGGGAGCGGGCCGAGTTCGCCGGGGATCTCGGCGTCCGCGTACGCCGTCCCGAGCGCCTCGCCGGGGTCCCCGACGTACACCTGCGGGGTGAGGCGGACGGTGGTCCCGGCGCTCAGCCGTCCCCGGTCGACGCGGCGCAGTTCCCGTACGACGGCGTACGGGCGGGGCTGCGCGGCGGTCGCGTCGGCCAGCACCGGGCCGACGACGGCGTGCACCCCGCGCCCGGTCAGGCCGTAGACGCCGGGCAGGTTGGCGGCCAGGGAGCGGGTGACGGCGATCCTGCCGTCGTCGTGCGAGTGCACCGTCAGCCGGGTGCCCTCGAACCCCGCCGTGGGCCCGCTGCCGGCGTCTCCCCGTGGCCGCGGCGGGCGCAGCGCGGCGTCGGCCGCGTACCGTCCGGCCGCCAGGGTGGCCGCGCCGGTACCGAGCACGGTGGAAGCGGCCAGGGCCGCGGTTCGCAGGCGCATCCTCCACAGTGTTGACACGAACGGCGGCGTGAAACCAGCGGGGCGGGCCGGGAGGGTGACACCCGGCCGGGGGAACCGGGAGGGAAGCGGCAGCACGCACCGGGGTGTTGGCCGGTGGGCGGCCGCGTCACGTTGGCCCCGTGGGGACCGCTGGCTACGGTGTGACCTGTCCCACACAACAGGCGTCAGGGGGCGACACTTCGATGCCCGCCCCAGTTCACCTTCCGTTCACTCGCCGTCTTTACGTTCACGACGTCACTGCCCCTCGAACTGATTGTGCCTGGTGAATGGAACACATCACGCTTCTCATCGGGATCGTGATCGTCACGGCCTTGGTGTTCGACTTCACGAACGGCTTCCACGACACGGCCAACGCCATGGCCACGACCATCTCCACCGGGGCACTGGCCCCGCGGGCAGCGGTCGCCATGTCGGCGGTCCTCAACCTCCTCGGCGCCTTTCTGTCCATCGAGGTGGCCAAGACCATTTCCTCGGGAATCATCGACGAAGGTTCCGGCATCCGGCCCGAAGTGATCTTCGCGGGGCTGGTGGGCGCGATCATCTGGAACCTGCTGACCTGGCTCGCGGGGCTGCCCTCCAGCTCCTCGCACGCCCTGATGGGCGGACTGATCGGCGCGACACTCGCCGCCGTCGGCACCGGCGCGGTCAACGGTGACGTCGTCGTCATGAAGGTCCTCATCCCGGCGCTGGCCGCCCCCGTGGTCGCGGGCCTGGCCTCCCTGTTCGCCACCCGGCTGACCTACCGGGTCGCCCGGCACGCCGACGCGGAGCGGACCGCCAAGGGCTACCGCGCCGGGCAGATCACCTCGGCCGCACTGGTCTCCCTCGCCCACGGCACCAACGACGCGCAGAAGACCATGGGCGTCATCACGCTGGCGCTGGTCACCGGCGGCGCGCTGGCGCCCGGCTCCGACCCGCCGGTATGGGTCATCGCCTCGGCGGGGCTCGCCATCGCGCTGGGCACCTACCTGGGCGGCTGGCGCATCATCCGCACCATGGGCAAGGGCATCACCGACATCCAGCCGCCGCAGGGCTTCGCGGCCCAGACCAGCGCGGCGGCGACCATCCTGGCCTCCTCGCACATCGGTTTCTCCCTCTCCACCACCCACGTGTGCTCGGGCGCCGTGATGGGCTCCGGCCTCGGCCGCAAGGGCGGCGTGGTGCGGTGGGGAACGGCCGGCCGGATGATCGTCGGCTGGGCGCTGACCCTCCCCGCCGCCGGCGGGATCGCGGCGGGTGCCGCGCTCCTGGCCGGGCAGGGCGACTGGGGCGTGACGACGGTCGCCGTCCTCGCTCTCGCGCTCTGCGGCGCCATCTGGGCCCGCTCGCGGCGCGCACCGGTGGACCACACCAACGTCAACGGCGACTCCTCCACCGCGGTGGAGCCCACCGGGATCCCCGGCCCGGCCGCCGAACCGACGGCGGAGCCCGCACCCGTGTCCGTGCCCGCCGGTGTGGTCACCACCGCAGTCCGGGCCGTCGCCCCGCCCCCGCCGCCCGCGGGAGTGGCGGTCGGCTCCGCCGAGGAGGCAGCGGCCTCCGAGACCCCGGCCCCGCATCCGACCGACCGCCCCGCGTCGGCGAGCAGCCTCAGCTAGGCAGAAGGGACGACCGCATGCACATCGACTGGGCCGCGCTCGGCCAGGTCTTCGGCGTCAGCCTGGTGGCGACGGTGGGACTCGTCGGCATCTTCACCCTCGGCATCGTCGCCGGCTCGCCGCGCACCGCCGGCACCGCTCCCACGGCACTGGCCCGCACCGGCGCCTACGCGTGCTATGCGCTGTGCCTGGCAGCGGTGGCGTACGGCATCTACCTGATCGCGGGCTGAGCCCGCTCCCGTCCGGTCGCGGCGGCCCCCGGCAGGGCTGCCACGGCCGGACGAGCCGCGTCGGTGAGGGGGTACGGGAGCATCCCGTACCCCCTCACCGACGGCGCTGCTCGCAGCCCCGTCGCAGGTCAAGGGCGAGTTGACGGGGCCGGACCGGCGTGGTGGACTTCCGGTGCCAAACGGCGGCACGGAGAGGAAGCCGGTGCGAATCCGGCGCGGTCCCGCCACTGTCACCGGGGAGCGCCACCCCCAACGAAGCCACGGCCCGCACGGGCTGGAAGGCGGGGGATGGTGTGGATCCGGGAGCCAGGAGACTCTCGCCGCCGGTCGAGTCGAGCCAGGGCGAGGACCCTGAGTGAGGACGCCGAGATGCGTGGCTGTGCCGCCATATCCGCTGCCGACGTGCCCGCCGCCACCGCGGGGGACACCGTCGCGGGGACCGCTGTCGTGGGTGAGTGCGCCGGATCCGTCCGCTGATGGGCACCGCTGACGTCCGGGTGCGCGGGGTCCTGCTGGGGTTCGCCGCCGACGCGCTGCTGGGCGACCCGCGGCGCGGCCACCCGGTGGCCGTATTCGGCCGGGCCGCCGGAGCGCTGGAGCGCCGCCTGTGGCGCGACCACCGGGGTGCGGGCGCGCTGCACACCCTCCTCGCCGCGGGCGGCGCCGTCGCCGTGGCCGGCGCCGCGCTCCGTGCCGCACGCAGCCGGGCGGCCGCGCCGCTCCCCGAAATCGCCCTGACCGCGGCCGCCACCTGGGCCGTCCTCGGGGGGACGTCGCTGACCCGGGAGGCGCGAGCCGTGTGCGGCGCGCTGGAGGCCGGGGACCTGGAGCTGGCACGCGAGCGGCTGCCCGCGCTGTGCGGGCGCGATCCGCAGCGGCTGGAGGCGCCGGAAGTGGCCCGCGCCGTGGTCGAGTCGGTCGCGGAGAACACCTCGGACGCCGTGGTGGGGGCCCTGGTCTGGGGGGCGCTGGCGGGTGTCCCCGGTCTGATCGGCTTCCGCGCCGTCAACACGCTGGACGCGATGATCGGCCACCGCTCTCCTCGGCACCGCCGCTTCGGCTGGGCCGCCGCGCGGCTGGACGACGTGGCGGGCGGCCCGGGGGCGCGGCTGACCGCCGTGCTGGCCGCGCTCGCCGGCCCCGACCCGCGCGGTGCCCTGTGCGCCTGGCGCGCCGATGCGCACCGCCACCCCAGCCCCAACGCGGGCCCGGTCGAGGCGTCGTTCGCGGGCGCCCTCGGGGTGCGGCTGGGCGGCACCCTCGCCTACGGCGGACGGGTGGAGCACCGGCCCGTCCTCAACGCTTCCGGCCGCGCCGTACGCACCGCCGACATCGAGCGGGCCGTGCGGCTGTCGCGCCGGGTGGGGCAACTGGCCCTGGTGACGAGCTGTCTGACGGGAGCGGCGGTGGGCCGCCTGCGGCAGGGCCGCGCGGTGGGAGGAGCACGGTGAGCGGGCGCGGAACGGGCGGGCTGCTGGTCGCGGGGACGACCTCGGACGCGGGCAAGAGCGTGGTGACGGCGGGCATCTGCCGCTGGCTGGCCCGCAAGGGGATACGCGTCGCGCCGTTCAAGGCGCAGAACATGTCGCTCAATTCCTATGTCACCTCCGACGGGGCGGAGATCGGCCGCGCCCAGGCCATGCAGGCGGCAGCGGCCCGGGTGGAGCCGAGCGCGCTGATGAACCCGGTGCTGCTGAAGCCGGGCGGCGACCGCACCAGCCAGGTCGTCCTGCTGGGCAAGGCGGTCGGTGAGATGTCGGCGCGGGGCTACTTCGGGCGCCACCCGAGCGGCGCGGAGCCCACCGGGGACGGGGTGGACGGCGAGGGCGCGCCGCCCGCGGGGCGCGCGGAGCTGCTGGAGACGGTCGCGGGCTGCCTGGAGGAGCTGCGGCGCACCCACGACGCGGTCGTCTGCGAGGGCGCAGGGAGCCCTGCCGAGATCAACCTGCGGCGCAGCGACATCGTCAACATGGGGCTCGCCCGGGCCTGCCGGCTGCCGGTGCTGGTGGTCGGCGACATCGACCGGGGCGGGGTGTTCGCCTCGCTCTTCGGTACGACGGCGCTGCTGGCGCCGGAGGACCAGGCGCTGCTCGCGGGGTATCTGGTCAACAAGTTCCGCGGCGACGGCTCGCTGCTGGAGCCCGGCCTTCAGATGCTGCGGAGATTGACGGGGCGCCCCACGCTCGGCGTGCTGCCCTACCGACACGGGCTGGGCATCGACGAGGAGGACGGGCTGCGGGTGTCGCTGCGGGGAACCGTGCGCGAGTCCGCCGTCGCCGCGCCGTACGGCGCCGACGTGCTGCGGGTGGCCGTGCTGCCGGTGCCGTTGATGTCCAACTTCACGGATGTGGACGCGCTGGCGGCCGAGCCCGGCGTGGTGGTGCGGTTCAGCGACCGCCCCGAGGAGCTGGCCGACGCGGATCTGGTGGTGGTGCCGGGCACGCGCGGAACGGTCAAGGCTCTGGAGTGGGTGCGGGCACGGGGGCTGGCGGCGGCGCTGGCGCGGCGCGCGGCCGAGGGCCGGCCGGTGCTGGGGATCTGCGGCGGCTACCAGTTGCTGGGCGAGCGCATCGAGGACGACGTCGAGTCGCGGGCGGGCGAGGTCGAGGGGCTCGGACTGCTGCCGGTGCGGGTGCGGTTCGCGCCGGGCAAGACGCTGGCCCGTCCGCACGGAGTCGCGCTGGGCGAGCCGGTGGAGGGGTACGAGATCCACCACGGGGTGGCCGAGGTGCGCGGCGGCGAGCCGTTTCTGCACGCCGCTGACGGGGGTGACGCGGACGGCTGCCGGGTCGGCACCGTGTGGGGCACCCACTGGCACGGCTCGCTGGAGTCGGACGGTTTCCGCCGCGCTTTCCTGCGGCGGGTCGCCGCCGACGCGGGCCGCGCATTCGAACCGGCGCCGGACACCGCGTTCGCGGCGCTGCGAGAGGAGCAGCTCGACCGGCTGGGCGATCTGATCGAGGAGCACGCGGACACGGACGCACTGCTGCGGCTCATCGAAGACGGCGTGCCGGAGGGGCTGCCGTTCGTACCGCCGGGGGCGCCGTGAGAAGCCCCGGGCCCGGGCGGCACGGCACGGCGCGGCAGGCGCGGCACCCCGCGCCACCCGGGGCGCGCGGTTCGGCCGGCCGCCCGCCCGGCAGGGCCGGGCCGGCCGCCTCGGCCCACTCGACCAGCACAGCACGAAAGCCACTCGAAGGAGAGATCAGCGCATGAGCGCCCGGTATCCGTTCACCGCGGTCGTCGGCATGACCGACCTGCGGCTGGCCCTGCTGCTCAACGCCGTCAGCCCGGCGGTGGGCGGTGTGCTGGTGCGCGGTGAGAAGGGCACCGCCAAGAGCACCGCCGTCCGGGCCCTGGCGGACCTGCTGCCGGAGGTGCCCGTGGTGGCGGGCTGCCGGTTCAGCTGTGACCCGGCGGCGCCGGACCCGGAGTGCCCCGACGGGCCGCACGAGACGGCCGCTCCGCAGGCTCGCGCGGCGCGCATGGTCGAGTTGCCCGTCGGCGCCTCGGAGGACCGGCTGGTGGGCGCGCTGGACATCGAGCGTGCGCTCGCGGAGGGCGTGAAGGCGTTCGAGCCGGGGCTGCTGGCGGACGCGCATCGCGGCATCCTGTACGTGGATGAGGTCAATCTGCTCCACGACCACCTGATCGACGTCCTGCTGGACGCCGCCGCCATGGGCGCCTCCTACGTGGAGCGCGAGGGTGTCTCCGTCCGGCACGCCTCCCGGTTCCTGCTGGTCGGCACCATGAACCCGGAAGAGGGTGAGCTGCGCCCCCAGTTGCTCGACAGGTTCGGGCTGACGGTCGAGGTGGCGGCCTCCCGGGAGCCGGAGGAGCGGGTGGAGGTGGTGCGGCGGCGGCTCGCCCACGACGACGATCCGGTGGGCTTCGCGGCCCGCTGGGCGGACGACGAGCGGGAGTTGCGCGAGCGCGTCGCGGCGGCCCGTGCGCTGCTGCCCGCTGTCGAACTCGACGACGCGGCGCTGCGGCAGATCGCCGCCGCCTGCGCCGCGTTCGAGGTGGACGGCATGCGGGCGGACATCGTGATGGCGCGCACCGCGGTGGCGCTCGCCGCCTGGGCGGGCCGGACCCGGGTCGAGTCCGCGGACGTCCGGCAGGCGGCGCTGCTGGCGCTCCCGCACCGGCGCAGGCGCAATCCGTTCGACGCTCCGGGCCTGGACGAGGACAAGCTGGACCGCACGCTGGAGGAGAACGGCGAGCCCGACGGCGGCCCCGACAGCGGCCCCGGACCGGACGGACCGGAGGGACCCGGCGGCCCGGACGGGCCCGACGACGGTGGCCCGGACGGCGGCCCCGGTGGCGGTGGCGCGGCGCCGCCGCGGGAGGAGTCGCGGGACGACGCCGGCGGCGAGCCGTCCGTCCCCGAGCAGGCGCAGCCGGACCCCGCCGAGCAGTCCGGCCCGCAGCCCTCGCCCGGGCCCTCGGCCCAGGCACCCGACGCCGGGCAGGGCGCACCCGACCCCGACGCACCCGCGGCGCAGCAGGGCACCGCGGCCTCCGGCGAACCGTTCGCGGCGCGCACCCTGACCGTTCCGGGGCTCGGCGAGGGCGCGGCGGGCCGGCGTTCGCGGGCCCGGACCTCGCACGGCCGCACCACGGGGTCGCGCCGCCCGCACGGGACGCTGGGCAAACTGCATCTGGCCGCCACCGTGCAGGCGGCGGCCCCGCACCAGCACGCCCGAGGCCGCCGCGGCAGCGGTCTCGTCCTGCGCCGGGACGATCTGCGGGAGGCCGTGCGGGAGGGCCGCGAGGGCAATCTGGTGCTGTTCGTGGTGGACGCCTCCGGCTCGATGGCGGCCCGGCAGCGGATGGGTGCGGTCAAGGGCGCGGTGCTGTCGCTGCTGCTGGACGCCTACCAGCGGCGGGACAAGGTGGGCCTGGTGACGTTCCGGCGCGGGGCGGCCGAGGTGGCGCTGCCGCCCACCTCGTCGGTGGACGCGGCGGCGGCCCGGCTGGAGTCGCTGCCGACCGGCGGGCGCACCCCGCTGGCGGCCGGGCTGCTGCGGGCGCGGGAGGTGCTGCGGGTCGAGCGGCTGCGGGACCCGGCCCGGCGGCCGCTGCTGGTCACCGTCACGGACGGGCGCGCGACGGGCGGCCCGGAGCCGCTGGTGCGGGCCCGGCAGGCGGCGCGGCTGCTGGCGGCGGACGGCACCGCCTCGGTGGTCGTGGACTGCGAGGCGGGGCACGTGCGGCTGGGGCTGGCCCGCGAGCTGGCCGCCGAACTGGGCGGCGAGGCGGTCACGTTGGAGGAGCTGCGCGCGGATGCGGTGACGGACCTGGTCCGGCACACGACGGACGCACGGAGCGGACGGCAGGCAGGCAAGCACACAGGGAGGGCCGCATAGTGCCGAAGGGACAGCCGGAGGTCGTGCCCAGGGACGGTCTCACCACCCGCCAGCGGCGCAACAGGCCGCTGGTGGCGGTCCACACCGGCGTCGGCAAGGGCAAGTCGACGGCCGCCTTCGGGCTGGCGCTGCGCGCCTGGAACCAGGGGTGGCCGATCGGGGTGTTCCAGTTCGTCAAGTCCGCGAAGTGGCGGGTCGGCGAGGAGCGCGCCCTGAAGGTGCTCGGCGACTCGGGCGAGGGCGGCAGCGTGACCTGGCACAAGATGGGCGAGGGCTGGTCCTGGATCCAGCGCAACGTCCAGGACGGCAAGATGGGCAGCGAGGCGGCCGCCCGGGAGGGCTGGGAGCAGGTCAAGCGGGACCTTGCGGCCGAGACCTACCGGCTGCTGGTGCTGGACGAGTTCGCCTACCCCATGCACTGGGGCTGGGTGGACCCGGCGGAGGTCGTGGCCGTGCTGCGGGACCGCCCCGGTACCCAGCACGTGGTGATCACCGGCCGGAACGCGCCGCAGCAGTTGATCGACGCGGCCGATCTGGTCACCGACATGTCGAAGGTCAAGCACCCCATGGACGCGGGACAGAAGGGGCAGAGGGGCATCGAGTGGTGAGGGGCACCGCTGCCGGGCGGCCGGGAGCCGCCGCGTGATCCGTACCCCGCGCCTGGTGATCGCCGCGCCGTCCTCCGGCAGCGGGAAGACGACCGTGGCCACCGGGCTGATGGCGGCGTTCGCCGCGCGGGGGCTGGCCGTCTCGCCGCACAAGGTGGGACCCGACTACATCGACCCCGGCTACCACGCGCTGGCGACCGGCCGCCCGGGCCGCAACCTGGACGCCTATCTGTGCGGCCCGGAGCGGATCGCCCCGCTGCTGGGCCATGCCGCCGGCGGCGCGGATCTCGCCGTCGTCGAGGGCGTGATGGGACTGTACGACGGCGCCGCCGGGCAGGGCGAGCTGGCGTCGACCGCGCACGTCGCCAAGCTGCTGCGGGCCCCGGTGGTGCTGGTGGTGGACGGCTCCTCGCAGTCGCGCTCGGTGGCCGCGCTGGTGCACGGCTTCGCCTCCTGGGACCCGCAGGTGCGGGTCGCCGGGGTGGTGCTCAACAAGGTGGGCTCGGACCGGCACGAGGAGTTGCTGCGGGAGGCCCTGGAGGGCTCGGGCGTGCCGGTGCTGGGGGTGCTGCGCCGCACCAGGGCGGTGCGTGCGCCCTCCCGGCACCTGGGGCTGGTGCCGGTCGCGGAGCGGCGCGCGGAGGCGGTGGAGTCGGTGGCGGCCCTCGCGGAGCAGGTGCGCACCGGCTGCGATCTGGACGCGCTGCTGGCGGTGGCGCGGCAGGCGCCGCCGCTGCCCGAGGAGGCGTGGGACCCGGCCGCCGCGCTGGAGGCGCCGCCGGTGGCCCGGGCGCCGCGGGTGGCGGTGGCCGGCGGCGAGGCGTTCACCTTCTCCTACGCCGAGCACAGCGAACTGCTGCGGGCCGCGGGTGCCGAGGTCGTCCCCTTCGATCCGCTGCGGGACCGGGCGCTGCCGCACGGCACGGCGGGGCTGGTCGTCGGTGGCGGCTTCCCCGAGGTATACGCACCGGAGTTGGCCGAAAACCGACCCCTGCGGGAGCAGATCGCGGCCTTCCGCGGACCGATAGCCGCCGAGTGCGCCGGGCTCCTCTACCTCGCGCGGGAGCTGGACGGCAAGCCGATGTGCGGGATGCTCGACGCGCACGGGCGGATGGCCGAGCGGCTGACGCTGGGCTACCGCGAGGCGGTGGCCGTGGCCGACAGCGCCCTGGCCGAGGCGGGCACCCGGGTACGCGGGCACGAGTTCCACCGCACCGAACTGCTGCCGGGCGCCGGGCAGGTGCCCGCCTGGGGGCTGGTGCGGCCCGAACGCCGCGTCGAGGGCTTCGTCCAGGGCAACGTGCACGCCTCCTACCTGCATGTGCACTGGGCCGCCGCACCGCGGATGGCGACCCGGTTCGCGGCGCGCTGCGCGGCACGGTGGGAGGCCGCAAGCCCGGCGGGAAGTGCCCTATGACCGCTCCGGGTACGGTCGCCGGGCCCCGGCTCGTCACCGTCGGCGTCGGCACCTGCGCCGGGGTGCACGCCGAGGAGGTGCTGGACGTGGTGGTGAGCGTGCTGGCCGCCGCGCGCACGGCCGCCGGGACCGGCAGCCACGAGCCGCTCCCCAGGGGCGGCTCCGGCGTGGCGACGGCGCTCGCGACCGTCCAGGCGCGGGCTGCCGAGCCCGGCCTGCTGGCGGCGGCCCGGCGTCTGGACCTGCCGCTGCTCGCCTACGACGCGCGGACGCTGGCCCGGGTGCGGGTGCCGCACCCTTCGGACTTCTCCCGCGCGGCCGTGGGCACACCGTCGGTCGCCGAGGCGGCGGCTCTGCTGGCCTGCGGGGGCGGCAGCGGAAGGACCGTGCAGGGCGGCGCCCCGGTGCTGCTGGTGCCGAAGACGAAGTCGCGTCCGGCGGCGGGCGCCCCGGTGCGCGCCACCGCCGCCGTCGCCGCCCTCGCCGTCCCGGGGCGGGAGCGGTGAACGGGCACCGGCCCGGCGCGTTCGGGGACGCAGCGGCGGCAGCGGACGGGCTGCGGCACCACGGGGACGCGGAAGTGCGCGGCGACGGTGCCGGGTTGACCGACCTGGCCGTCAACGTGCGCACCGGCACGCCCCCGGCATGGCTGCGGGAGCGGCTGGCGGCCTCGCTGGCGACGCTGGCCGCCTACCCCGACGGCGGTCCCGCCCGCGCCGCGGTGGCCGAGCGGCACGGGCTGCCCGTGGACCGGGTGCTGCTGACGGCGGGCGCCGCGGAGGCGTTCGTGCTGCTCGCCCGGGCCCTTCCGGCCCGCCGCCCGGTCGTGGTGCACCCGCAGTTCACCGAGCCGGAGGCGGCCCTGCGGGACGCGGGCCACCGGGTGGAGCGGGTGCTGCTGGGGCCGCAGGACGGGTTCCGGCTGGCGGCGGACGCCGTGCCGGCCGAGGCCGATCTGGTGGTGGTCGGCAACCCCACCAACCCGACATCCGTGCTGCACCCCGCCGCGGCACTGGCGCGACTCGCCCGCGAGGGACGCACGCTGATCGTCGACGAGGCGTTCATGGACGCGGTACCCGAGGAGCGGGAGTCGCTGGTGCCGCTGCTCGCCCGACTGCCCGGGCGGACGGTCGTACTGCGCAGCCTGACCAAGACCTGGGGGCTGGCCGGACTGCGGGTCGGCTATGCGCTCAGCGATCCGGCGACCGTGGGCGCCCTGGCCCGTCAGCAGCCGCTGTGGCCCGTCTCCACCCCGGCACTGGTCGCGGCACAGGCGTGCACCGCCCCCGCGGCGCTGGCCGAGGCGGAGGCGGCCGCCCTCCGGTTCACGGCGGACCGCGACCGGTTGCGGAAGCGGCTGGCGCCGCTCGCCGCGGCCGGGCTGGGGGAGGCGACCCCGGCACCGCAGGGCCCGTTCCTGCTGGTGCGGCACCCCCGCGCCGCCGCGCTGCGCGACCGGCTGCGGGAGCTGGGGTTCGCCGTGCGGCGCGGGGACACCTTCCCCGGGCTCGGCCCGGAGTGGTTCCGGGTGGCGGTGCGCGACCCGGCGACGACCGACCGGTTCGCGGCGGCGCTGGAGCGGGCGCTGGAGACACCACACGCCGCGGGCGCGCGCTGAGCCGCCCCGCACGCGGCCCGACCGAAGGCGGAACGACCGAAGGAGGAACGCCATGCCCACCGTGCTGCGGCACCCCGGCACCGTGCTGAGGGACCACGTCTTCGCCGTCCCGCTGGATCACGCACGGCCGGACGGCGAGCAGATCGAGGTGTTCGCACGCGAGGTGGTCGCCGCGGGCCGCCAGGACGAGGAACTGCCATGGCTGCTGTTCCTCCAGGGCGGGCCCGGCAACGGTGCGCCGCGTCCGGTCGGCCGGGCCGACTGGCTCCAGGTCGCACTGCGGCACTACCGGGTGCTGCTGCTCGATCAGCGCGGCACCGGGCGCTCCTCCCCCGCCAACCGGCAGTCCCTCGCGGCGCGCGGCACCGCACGGCAGCAGGCCGACCACCTGGCGCACTTCCGCGCCGACTCGATCGTCCGGGACGCGGAGCTGATCAGGAAGCGGCTGCTGGGCGAGGACGTGCCGTGGTCGACGCTCGGGCAGAGCTTCGGCGGCTTCTGCACCCTCACCTACCTCTCGCTCGCGCCCGAGGGGGTCCGGGAGGCGTTCGTGACGGGCGGTCTGCCCGGGCTGCGCACCGGCCCGGAGGACGCCTACCGCGCGGCCTACCCGCGGGTGGCCGCCAAGAACGCGGCGCACTACGCGCGCTACCCGCGGGACGTGGCGGCGGCGCGGCGGATCGCGGCCCACCTGGCGGAGCAGGAGGTGCGGCTCCCGGACGGGAGCCCGCTGACGGTGGAGCGATTCCAGTACCTCGGCATGCTGCTGGGCGAGGGCTCGGGTTCGCACCGGCTGCACTACCTGCTGGAGGACGCCTGGATCGGGGGCGCGGCGGGGCCGGAGCTGTCGGACGGCTTCCTGGAGGGCGTGCGGGCCCAGGTCTCGTCGGCGGCCAACCCGCTCTTCGCCGCGCTGCACGAACCGATCTGGGCGCAGCGCTCGGTGAGCACCGCCGGTACCCGGTGGGCCGCGCAGCGGGTGCGCGCGGAGTTCCCCGAGTTCGACGCGAGGCGCGCGTCGGACGGGGACGGGCCGGTGCTCTTCACCGGGGAGATGATCTACCCGTGGATGTTCGACCTCGACCCGGCGCTGGTACCGCTGCGCGAGGCGGCATGGCTGCTGGCGGAGCGCGGCGACTGGCCGGACCTCTACGACACGCGGCGGCTGGCCCGCAACGAGGTGCCGGTGTACGCGGCCGTCTACCACGACGACATGTACGTCGACCGCGACGACTCGCTGGCGACCGCGCGCGCCGTGGCCGGGCTGCGCACCTGGGTGACCGACGAGTGGGAGCACGACGGGCTGCGGGTCAGCGGGGGCACGGTGCTGGAGCGCCTGGTGGCGATGGCCCGCGGCGAGGTGTGAGGCCCCGGGCACCGGGTCGGGCCGACGGGGCGCGTCAGCGGCCCTCGGTGCGGCGGGCCGAGCGCCACTCCCGTACCGCGCTCTCCACGTCGAAGGGGGCGAGGCGGTGCGGCGGGCCCTCCGGGGGGTGGCGGACGGCCTCGTCGATCTTCTCGTTGATCTCGGTGAGGATCCGCCGCACCTCCGCCTCGGAGCGCGCCCGCGCGGCCTGTTCCCGGGCCTCCTGCGCCTCCTTGCGGAGCGCGAGCGAGGGCGGCAGGTAGGAGAGGTTCTCGTCGCGCATCTTGCGCTCGACCCACCACTGTTCGGTGTACGGCTTGTCCAGGCCGGGCAGCGGTTTCCCGGTGCCGGGCAGGTCGGCGAACTCGCCGCGCTCCTCGGCCTCCCTGATCTGCCGGTCGGCCCAGCTCTCGAAGCTGATTCCGGGCGGCTTGCGTTCCGTCATGGCGCATCCTTCGCTTCGGGTTCGCCGTCGGTGGTCGACTGCCGACGGTCGCCGTGGCGGGCGTCGCCCCCAGTGTCCCAGGCGCCGACGCGTGCGGACAGACGGCTTCGCGCGACGCGCACGCAACCGGCCCTCCCTGGCGACCCGGTGCGCTATCGGCGGCTGCGGGCGAGGAGGTGGAGGAAGTACGGCGTACCGATCACGGCGGTCACCAGTCCGGCGCCCAGCTGGGCGGGGGCGATCACGGTGCGGCCCAGCAGGTCGGCGGAGCCGACCAGGATGGCGCCGAGCAGTACCGCGACCGGGATCACCCGGTGGTGCTGCCTGCCCACCAGGGCGCGGGCCGCGTGCGGGGCGACGAGCCCGACGAAGCCGATGGCGCCGGCGGCCGCCACCGCGGAGGCGCTGAGCACCACGCTCAGGGCGAGGAAGCCGAGCCGGGCCCGTGCCAGGTTCAGCCCGAGGAGCCGCGGGGTGTCCTCGTCGAGCGACACCAGGTCGAGTTCTCTGCGCCGGGCGACCGCGACGGCGACGCCGACGGCGAGCACGGCCGCGAGGGGTATCGCGTCGGCCAGGGTCCGCCCGTAGGTGGAACCCGACAGCCAGGTGAGGGCTTTGACGGCGTTGAACGGGTCGGTGAGGATGATGAGCAGGCTGATCAGCGCGGCGGTCCCGGTGGCGAAGCCGAACCCGACGAGGACCAGCCGGTTCTGCCGGAAGCCGCCCCGGGCGGCGAGTCCGAAGACGAGCACGGCGGTGAGCGCGGCGCCCGCGAACGCCGCACCGGCCACGCTCCACGATCCGGCCAGGGGCACCGTCGTCACCAGGGCCACGGCGCCCAGTGCGGCGCCGCCGGAGACGCCCAGGACGTACGGCTCGGCGAGTGGGTTGCGGGTCACGGCCTGGACGAGCGTCCCGGCCAGCGCGAGCGCCGCACCGGTGAGCAGCGCGCAGAGCGCCCTGGGCACCCGGGTGTCCAGCACGAACGACACGGTCCGGCCGGCCCTGCCCTGGGCCCAGTTGAGCACGTCGCCCAGCAGCAGCTTGGCGTCTCCCAGCAGGACGGCGGCGACGGCCACTCCGACGAGCACCGCCACCAGGACGGCCGCGGTGGCGAGGAAGGCGGCCCGGCTGCGCAGGCGCAGCCGGTCCTGGGCTGCCGCTCCGGCCGTGTCCCGCACCCGGGTGGCCATCGCGATCAGGAAAACGGCGCCGACGAGGCTGGTGACGACGCCGGTCGGCACCGCGACCGCGGTGTCCGCGGGCACGAGGGCACGCAGCAGCACGTCCGAACCGAGCACCAGCGCCGCTCCGGCCAGCCCCGCCGCGGGAATGCGGGCACGCGCCCGGGCGAAGGCGCGGTACCGGCGGGTGAGGGGGCGGACGAGGGCGGGGGCGCACAGTCCGACGAAGCCGATCGGCCCCGCGAGGGTGACGGCCGCGGCGGACAGCAGCGTCGCGAGGACGACGCCGGTGACGCGGGTGGCGCGGACGGGGACACCGAGGCCGCGGGCCGCGTCGTCGCCGAGGGCCAGGGCGTCGACCCGGCGCGCGGCCAGCAGCAGCCCGAGGAAGGCGACCAGGCCGATGGGCGCCAGTTGCAGCACACCGTCGAACCCGTGCTGTGCGATGCTGCCCTGCTTCCACTGGTAGAGGCCGTGGGTCTCCTCGGGGTAGAGCAGCAGCAGCGCCTGGGTGACGGCGGTCAGGCCGAGCGTCAGGGCGCTTCCGGCGAGCACGAGCCGTACGGTGCCCGCGCCCAGGCCGGACAGCCCGAGCACGACGGCGGCCGCCGCGAGGCCCCCGGCGAACGCGATGCCGGAGGAGGCGAACAGCGGGAGCGAGATGCCGGTGGCGGCGGCCAGCCCGAGCGCCAGGTAGGAACCCGCGTTGACCGCGAGGGTGTCGGGGGAGCTGAGCACGTTGCGGCTGACCGCCTGCAGGGCGGCACCGGCCGCGCCCAGTACGGCGCCGACGAGCAGCCCCGCGGTCATCCGCGGCAGCCGGGAGGCGATCACGACGGAGGCGTCGGCGGGGTCCGCCCGGCCGGTCAGCGCCTTCCAGACCTCGGGGGCGCCGACCGAGGCGGTGCCCTGGGTGATGTCGACGAGCGCGAGGCCCGCCACGAGCAGGAGCAGAGCGGCCGCCACCGCGGCCGCGCCCTTCCGGGCCGGGCCCTCCCGGGTTCCGGCCTCGGGGGGCGCGGCCGGCGTAGGAGGGCCGGAGGGGGTCGCGGTGACGGTCATGCGCTACTCCGCCAGAGCTTCGACGACCGCGTCGACGTACTGGTTCATCGACTCGGGACCGCCGAACATCCAGATGCCGTCGGGCAGCCGGTGCACGTTGCCCTTCTTGACGAAGGGCAACGACTTCCACACGGAGTCGTCGGCGAGGGCGCCGGTGAACGGTGTGCTGCTCTTGTCGTCGTCGTTGCCGATGTAGGCGAAGTGGACGTCGTCGTCGAGTTCGGTGAGACCCTCGACGTCGGTGCTGCCGAGGCCGTACGTCTTGTCGCCCTTGACCTTCCAGCCGTTCCTCAGGCCGAGCTTCTCGTTGACGGCTCCGGTGAGCGAGCCGCTGGTGAAGGGCCTGATGGAGACCTGGTTGGAGTTGACGTAGCCGTCGGCGAAGGCGTACTCGGCGCCCTCCAGACCGGCGTCGGCGAGGGCCTTCCTGCCGTCGGCGAGGTGCGCGTCGAAGTCCTTCTCGATCTTCTCGGCCCGCTTCGTGGTGCCGGTGGCCTTGGCGATCAGGTCGAGGTTGTCCTTCATGTGCCCGATCGGGTCGGAGGCGTCGGCGGACTGCACCTCCAGCACCGGGGCGATTCTGCGCAGCTGCTTGACGGCCTTGGGCGGCAGGTCGGTGCTGGCGACGACGAGGTCGGGCTTCAGGGCTGCGACGGTGTCCATGCTGGGCTCGCCGCGGGTGCCGATGTCCCTGGGCTCGTTCTTCAGCGGTGCCGCGGTGTCCCAGGTCCGGTAGCCCTTGACGTCGGCGACGCCGACCGGGTCGACGCCCAGCGACACCAAGAGTTCGACCTCGTGCCACTCGGTTCCGACGACCCTCTTGGCGGGCGCGTCGAGTTCGACCTTCTTGCCGGAGGCGCCGGTGAGGGTGACGGGGTCGCTCTTCTTCCCGTCGTCGTCGGCCGCCGGCTCGGTGGTGCCGCAGGCGGTCAGGGTGAGTGCCGCGGCGACGGCCGCGGCGGTCAGGAGGAGGTGTCTCATGCGGTGCGGAGCCTCTCGTTTCGCGAGTGGTGCCGGCCGATCGCGCGGGTGCGCAGCCGGCCGGTGCGGGGATCGGTGTCGACGTCGATGCGGATGCCGTAGATGTCGGTGAGCCGCTGGGGCGTCAGCACGTCCTCGGGGAGGCCGTCGGCGGCGATCCGCCCCGCGTCCAGCAGGACGATCCGGTCGGCGACGGCTGCGGCCTGGTCGAGGTCGTGCAGGACGGCGCCGACGGCGACACCGTGGTCGTCGGCCAGGTCCCGGACGAGGTCGAGGAGTTCGACCTGGTACCGCAGGTCGAGGTAGGTGGTCGGCTCGTCGAGGAGCAGCAGTCCGGTGTCCTGGGCGAGGCAGCTCGCCAGCCACACCCGCTGGAGCTGGCCTCCGGAGAGGTGCTCGGCGCCCCGTTCGGACAGGTCCGCGAGGCCCGCCAGGGCCAGCGCGCGGTCCACGGCGGCCCGGCCGTCCGGATCCGCCTTGCCCCAGCGGCCGCGGTAGGGGTAGCGGCCGAACTCGACGACGTCCCGTACGGTCAGTCCGCTGGGGGTGGGCCGCCCCTGGGTCAGCAGCGTGACCCGGCGGGAGAACTCGCGCGGGGTCAGGGCCATGCCGTCGGTTCCGCCGTCGAGGGTGAGCGTCGCGCTCCGCGGCCGCTGCAGCCGGGCGAGGGTGCGCAGCAGCGTCGACTTCCCGCTGCCGTTCGGCCCCACCAGGACGGTCACGACGCCGGGGCGCAGCGTCAACGAGGCGTCATGGACGACGTCGACGCCGTCGTAGGCCACGGTGACGCCCGTGGCGGACAGCTCATGACCGCGGGGGCGCCGCGCCTTCGGGGTCTCTTCACCGGCATTCACCCGGCAAAGGTTAGCCTACCCTTACCACCCCTTCGGAGCGGGGTACTCCGTATACGCCGGACGACAACGCGCCGATCCCGGACCGAGCGGTACCGGGCCCGGGGACCCCGCCGCCCCGGCGGACCGGTCGACGCGGTGCGCGGGCAGCCGCTGCCCGAACGGATTCTCCCCGCCGCCCGGTCGGTCCAACCACCGCAGCGGACTACCGCTCCCGCGCCGCCTCTCGGCCCCCGCCGGCGCCGTCCGCGGCCCCCCGGGCGTCGCCCCGCTCCGCTGGCACGCCCGGCGCCGGGCCCACCACACCCCGGACCACGCCCAGTTCGACGGCGTCCTGCGGGCGCAGCCGCAACTCCTCGGCGGTCCGCCCGACCTGGTCGGGGCCGCGTTTGAGGATGGCGGCGGCCGACTCCGGGGCGATGACCGAGAAGTAGCTGTCGGGCGTGGCCCACA
Organism: Streptomyces sp. WMMB303; assembly: GCF_029351045.1. Lineage (NCBI taxonomy): Bacteria > Bacillati > Actinomycetota > Actinomycetes > Kitasatosporales > Streptomycetaceae > Streptomyces > Streptomyces sp. WMMB303. The sequence goes on from NZ_JARKIN010000001.1 coordinate 1,199,020, forward strand.
GGCTGCCGGGCGCCGCCAGGGCGAGGGCGCCGCCCGAGCCGCCCTCGCCGATCAGGAGGGAGGTGAGGGGGACGGTGGCTTCGGCGACGGCGGAGAACACCTCGGCGATGGCGGGGCCCGCGCCGGCGCGCTCGTCCTCCGGCCCGTTCGCGGCACCGGGGGTGTCGACCAGCGTCAGGACCGGGATACGCAGCCGGTCGGCCAGCCTGATCAGCCGTGCCGCGGTGCGGTAGCCGGCCGGACGGGTGGGGGTGCCGCACTGCGCCGCGTAGGCGACCGTGCGACCCGCGAGCCGCCCGAATCCGCACAGCACTCCCGGATCGGTACCGCCGCAGCGGTCCCCGCTGATCTCCTCGCGTCCGGTGAGGCAGGCGTCCAGATAGGCGGCGGCGCGGGGGCGGCCCGCCGCACGGGCCCGCGTGACGGCTTCGGCACCGCTTGCGGGCAGCCGCCCGCCGGACGGTCCGGGCAGGGCGCCCGGCACCGGAACGGGCTCGGGCCGGGGCCGGCCGCCCGATACCGGGGCGAGCAGGGTGAGCCAGCGGGCGAGCACCCCGGGAAGCTCCGCCTCCGGCACGATCCGGTCGAGATGCCCGGCCGCGCGCTGGGCCTCCGCGGTGTACGCGGCGGGATCGGCCCCGGCGGGCCGTACCCGCGAGCCCGCGAACGCGGCCTGCGCTCCGGGCAGCGCGAGCACCACGTCGGCGCCCGCGGCCAGGGTGGCCCAGCCGCCGCCGGTCGTCGGGTCGCGGACGACCGCGAACTGCGGCAGTTCGGCCGCGCGGGTCAGCGCGCTCTGCCGGGCCACCCGCTGGAGCTGGACGAGAGCCCGCATCCCCTCCTGCATCCGGCTGCCGCCGGTGGCGACCAGGGTGACGAGAGGCAGCCGCAGCTCTCGCGCCCGGGTGTGGGCCGCCTCGATCCGGTCGCCGGTGCGCTCCCCCAGGGAGCCACCGAGGTAGCCGAACTCGAAGCAGAGCAGTACGGCGTCCCGCCCGCCGATCCGCCCGGTGCCGCACACCACCGACTCGTGCTCCCCGGTGCGCTCGTGCGCCCGCGCACGCATCGCGTCGTAACCGGGCCAGCCCAGCGGGCCGTCGGCCAAGGGCGGGTCGGCGCCGGCCGACGGCCCGCCGGGGTGGCACTCGCGGAAGCCGGTCGCCAGCCGGCCGAGCAGCGTCCGCGCACTGGTTCCGGGTCCGGTGGAGCTCATGCGTCCAGGCTGGGGCACGCACGCCCGTCTGTCAGCGGGGCCTGCCGCGCATCGGGTCCGGTCCCGGGTCAGCGCACCACGCGCCCCCGCAGCACGACGTGGCTCGGGGCCTGCAGGACGCGGACGTCGGCGCGCGGGTCCGCCTCGTAGAGGACGAAGTCGGCGGGCGCCCCCTCGGCGAGGCCGGGGCGACCCAGCCAGTCCCGGGCGGCCCAGGTGCTCGCGGCAAGCGCGTCCAGCACCGGTATACCCGCCGTCACCAGTTCGGCGACCTCCTGGCCGACCAGCCCGTGCGCCAGCGAGCCCCCGGCGTCGGTACCGGTGAAGACGGGGATCCCCGCGTCCCAGGCGGCCCGTACGGTGTCGTAGCGGCGGGCGTGCAGGGAGCGCATGTGGGCGGCCCAGCGGGGGAACTTCTCCTCGCCACCCGCGGCGAGAGCCGGGAAGGTGGCGATGTTGACCAGGGTGGGCACGATGGCGACGCCGCGCTCGGCGAAGAGCGGGATGGTCTCCTCGGTCAGTCCGGTGGCGTGCTCGATGCAGTCGATCCCGGCCTCCACCAGGTCGCGCAGCGAGTCCTCCGCGAAGCAGTGCGCGGTGACCCGGGCGCCTTCCTGGTGCGCGGCCGCGATGGCCTCCTCGACGGCCCAGCGCGGCCAGCAGGAGGTCAGATCGCCCTCGTCCCGGTCGATCCAGTCGCCGACGAGCTTGACCCAGCCGTCGCCGCGCCGCGCCTCCCGGCGCACGTACGCCGCCAGGTCTCCGGGCTCGATCTCGTGCGCGTAGTTGCGGATGTAGCGGCGTGTACGGGCGATGTGGCGGCCGGCGCGGATGATGCGGGGCAGTTCGTCACGCTCGTCGATCCAGCGGGTGTCGGAGGGCGACCCGGCGTCGCGCAGCAGCAGCGCGCCCGCCTCCCGGTCGGTGAGCGCCTGCTTCTCGCTGGTCGAGTCGTCCACCGGGCCGTGCGCGTCCAGCCCGACATGGCAGTGCGCGTCCACCAGCCCCGGGAGCACCCAGCCGGTCAGCACGTCGGGCCCGGTGCCGGCGGACGCGGCGGGCCGCCGGTAGGTGACGTGCCCGTCCACCACCCACAGCTCGTCCCGTACGTCCTCGGGTCCGACCAGCACCCGCCCCTTGATATGCAGACTCGCGCGCTCGCTCATGCCCGCACTGTACGAGTGCGGGGCACCTCGGCGTCCAGAGCACCCGGAGCCGAGCGGTCCGACGGGAGACGGGGGCGTGAACATCGGCGGGCCCGAAAGCGAAGAATGCGAGCGACGGATCCGCCGAAAAGGCAGACACACCGCCGGCTCCAGCCTTACGATGCAATCCGGGCTACATTTCCGATGAAGCCGTCCTTATTCTTCTGCCCGCTTTCCGCAAGCTCAAACGCTAAGATTTTGTTACTTGCGACTCGCCAATCCCGGGTCCGCACCGACGACGTTATAGCACTGTGACGTACTCCACAGGTCGACTGCTATATGCGGACACATCCGCTTAAATTCGGGCCGATCCCGGCGGGTCTGCGCGCCCGCACGCCCGTGCGCGATAACATACGGACCCCCTTCCGCGTAACCCCTCTCCCCCGTGCAGTTTCAGATTCTGCTGGGTAAATTGAATTCACATGACCGCCGCACAAGCAGACCATGCAGGTGCCCACAGAGACTTTCTCGAAATGCCGGAGGGACTGAAGCTCGACACACCCCGTGTGGACGACGGAGCCGCGATCTGGCGCATCGCCCGCGACTCGCAGACCCTCGACCTGAACTCCTCGTACAGCTACCTGCTGTGGTGCCGCGACTTCGCCGCCACCTCGGTGGTCGCCCGCGATGGCGCGGGCGAGCCGGTCGGTTTCATCACCGGCTATGTGCGCCCCCAGCAGCCGCGCACCCTCCTCGTCTGGCAGGTCGCCGTCGACGAGGCCGCCCGCGGCCGCGGACTCGCCGCCGCGATGCTGGACGGACTGACGCTCCGCGTCGCCGAGGAGCTCGGCATCGACACCGTCGAGACCACGGTCACCCCGGACAACACCCCCTCCAACCGGCTGTTCACCTCCTACGCACAGCGCCACTCGGCCGCGGTCGCCAAGGACGTGCTGTTCGACGCCGCCCTCTTCCCGGAGGACGGCCACCTGCCGGAAGTGCTGTACCGGATCGGCCCGGTCGTGTTTCCCGGCGCATCGAAGCGCTGACGTATACGGCCGCACCCCGGCGGGTAGGCACCGTCGCCGACCGCCCATAACCAGACTTTCTTCGCACACGACTCACTCCCTGGAGCAAGCTGTGACCATCACCCCGCCCGACCTCAGCGTCTTCGAAACCGTGGAGTCGGAGGTGCGCAGCTACTGCCGTGGCTGGCCGACCGTCTTCGACCGCGCGCAGGGTGCGCACATGTACGACGAGGACGGCCACACCTACCTGGACTTCTTCGCCGGAGCGGGCACCCTCAACTACGGCCACAACAACCCGGTGCTCAAACGGGCGCTGCTGGACTACCTCGAGCGCGACGGCGTGGTGCACGGGCTGGACATGTCCACCAGCGCCAAGCGCGCGTTCCTGGAGACCTTCCAGGAGCTGATCCTCAAGCCGCGCGGCATGGACCACAAGGTGATGTTCCCCGGCCCGACCGGCACCAACGCCGTGGAAGCGGCGCTGAAGCTGGCCCGCAAGGTCAAGGGCCGCGAGTCGATCGTCTCCTTCACCAACGCCTTCCACGGCATGTCGCTGGGCTCGCTCGCGGTCACCGGCAACGCGTTCAAGCGCGCGGGCGCCGGCATCCCGCTGGTGCACGGCACCCCGATGCCGTTCGACGACTACCTCAACGGCACCACCGAGGACTTCGTCTGGTTCGAGCGGCTGCTGGAGGACCAGGGCTCCGGCCTGAACAAGCCCGCCGCCGTGATCGTCGAGTCGGTGCAGGGCGAGGGCGGCATCAACGTCGCCCGCGCGGAGTGGCTGCGGGCCCTGTCCGAGCTGTGCGAGCGGCACGACATGCTGCTGATCCTCGACGACATCCAGATGGGCTGCGGCCGCACCGGTGCCTTCTTCTCCTTCGAGGAGGCGGGCATCAAGCCGGACATCATCACCCTGTCGAAGTCCATCGGCGGCTACGGCATGCCGCTGGCGCTCACCCTGTTCAAGCCGGAGCTGGACATCTGGGAGCCGGGCGAGCACAACGGCACCTTCCGCGGCAACAACCCGGCCTTCGTGACCGCGACCGCCGCCCTGCAGACCTACTGGGCGGACGGCCAGATGGAGAAGCAGACGCTCTCCCGCGGCGAGCAGGTCGAGGCGCAGCTGAAGGCCATCGCCGAGGAGCACCCCGAGGAGGTGGCCGACTACCGCGGCCGCGGCCTGGTGTGGGGCCTGGAGTTCCACAACAAGAGCCGCGCCAACGCGGTGGCCAAGCGCGCCTTCGACCTGGGGCTGCTGATCGAGACCTCGGGGCCGCAGAGCGAGGTGGTCAAGCTCCTGCCCTCGCTGACCGTCAGCCCCGACGAACTGGACGAAGGGCTGCGCATCCTGGCCCGGGCAGTCCGCGAAACCGCCTGACCCGCATGGATCGGCCCGTCCTGGCTACCCGCCGGGACGGGCCTCTTCCGTAGTGGACACCGCCGGAAGAGCGTTCCGCCGGAATGGACACAAGGAGGCTCTTCCGTCTGCACACAGAGAAAGGCACCATCACGCCGTGATCATTCGTTCCTTCAAAGACATCGAGAACACCGACCGACACGTCAAAGCGGCGTCAGGCACCTGGGAGAGCAAGCGCATCGTGCTCGCCAAGGAGAAGGTGGGCTTCTCCCTGCACGAGACCGTGCTCTACGCGGGCACCGAGACCTCGATGTGGTACGCCAACCACATCGAGGCCGTGCTCTGCGTCGAGGGCGAGGCGGAACTGACCAACGACGAGACCGGCGAGAAGCACTGGATCAGCCCGGGCACGATGTACCTGCTCAACGGGCACGAGAAGCACACGATGCGTCCGAAGACCGATTTCCGGTGCGTGTGCGTCTTCAACCCTCCGGTCACCGGCCGGGAGGACCACGACGAGAACGGTGTCTACCCGCTGCTGACCGAGCCCGACGAGGGCTGATTCCGGGGCAGAGCGGCGACGCGCCGCAGTACGGCGGGGCACCTGCCCCGCCGTACTGACACGCTGAGGCACAGCCCCACCGTGCTGGGGGACCGTTCGCCGGTCCACTTCGGCCGTCCCGGCCGTTTCGCCATGAACAGGGCCGTACGAGAGGAGAGGAAGGCACCACCATGACCACCGCACCCGAGCGCACCGCCGACCTGTACCCGACCCGTGGAACCACCGAGGTGGCCATCCCGCGGATGGACCCCGTCGTGTGGTCCGAACCGGGTACTCCGGGGCCGATCGAGGCCGCGGAGCTGGCGTGCTTCGAGCGGGACGGGTTCCTCGCCGACGATCAGCTCGTCGGCCCTGACGAGGTCGACGTGTTGCGCGGGGAACTGGAACGGCTCACCTCGGATCCGGAGATGCGGTCCGACGAACGCTCCATCGTGGAGCCGAAGTCGAACGAGATCCGGACCGTGTTCGAGGTGCACAAGATCAGCGAGGTCTTCGCCCGTCTGGTGCGGGACCCGCGAGTCGTGGGCAGGGCACGGCAGATCCTGGGCTCGGACGTCTATGTCCACCAGTCCCGGATCAACGTCAAGCCGGGCTTCGGCGCCACGGGATTCTACTGGCACTCCGACTTCGAGACCTGGCACGCGGAGGACGGCATGCCGCACATGCGGGCCGTGTCGGTCTCGATCGCGCTGACGGAGAACTACGACACCAACGGCGGTCTGATGATCATGCCGGGGTCGCACCAGACCTTCCTCGGCTGCTCGGGCGAGACGCCGAAGGACAACTACAAGAAGTCGCTGCAGATGCAGGACGCGGGGACGCCCTCCGACGAGTCCCTGACCAAGTTCGCCGAGGCCCACAGCATCAAGCTGTTCACGGGCAAGCCCGGCTCGGCCACCTGGTTCGACTGCAACTGCATGCACGGCAGCGGTGACAACATCACTCCGTACCCGCGGAGCAATGTGTTCATCGTCTTCAACAGCGTCGAGAACGAGGCAGTGGAGCCGTTCGCCGCACCCGTCCGCCGCCCCGAGTTCATCGGGGCGCGGGACTTCACTCCGGTGAAGTGACGCGGCCGGTGCCCTGATGGTGCGGGGGCGGGACCCGCGGGTCCCGCCCCCGCACCATGCGGGTACGGGCCGCTGCGGCGCGGGGCCGTACGAACAGCCGGGGCATACGGGTGCCGGCTCCGGGTCAGCCCGCCAGCAGATCGAGCAGCCGGTCCACATCCGCTTCGGTGTTGTGCAGATGGAAACTGGCGCGCAGATTGCCCTCCCGGGCCGCGACCGCCACCCCGGCAGCGGCCAGCTTCTCGACGGCGTGCCCGAGACCGGGTACCGCGACGATCGCCGAATCCCCCGGCACGGGTTCGTATCCGCCGGGCAGTCCGGCGACCCCCGCGCGGAACCGGGCGGCGAGCGCCCGGTCGTGGGCGCCGATCGCCGCAGGGCCGCCCAGCTCCTCGACGAGGGCGAGCGAGGGCACCGCGCCGAGGTACGGCAGGAAGGCGATCGACTCCGTGTACGCCCGGGCGTCCGGGGCCAGCCGGGCGATCGGGCCGTAGCAGTCGTCCCACGGCGAGGCTCCCGCCACCCAGCCCGCGTGCAGCGGCAGCAGCGCTCCTTCCTCCTGCGCCTGCGCGGAGACGACCAGGAACGACGCGCCCCGCGGGCACAGCAGCCACTTGTAGGCGTTGCACACGACGTAGTCGTAGTCGTCGGCCTCGACGGGGAACCAGCCCGCGGCCTGTGTGGCGTCCAGCAGCACTCGCGCGCCGTGCGCGCGGGCGGCGGCCCGGACGGCGGGCAGGTCGGCGATCCGGCCGTCCGCCGACTGCACCGCGCTGAGGGCCACCAGCGTGGTGGAGGCGTCCACCGCCTCGGGCAGGTCCGCCAGGGGCGCGGTGCGCAGCGTCACGTCGTCCCGCACCGTGAACGGGTTGACGACGGAGCTGAAGTCGCCTTCCGGGGCGAGCACTTCCGCACCGGCGGGGAGCGAGGCGGCGACCAGTCCGGTGTGGGTGGAGACCGCGCTGCCGGCCGCGACGCGGGCCGGCGTCGTCCCGGCGAGCCGCGCGAAGGCGGCTCGCGCCGCGTCGGCCGCGGCGTAGTAGGCGGCATGGTCGATCCGGCCGGCCGCCATGTCGGCGGTGGCCGTCGTGAGCGCGGCTGCGGTACGGGCGGGGAGGAGTCCCTGGGACGCGGTGTTGCAGTAGGTGACCTCGGGCTGGAACTCGGCGGCGAGTACACGTTGGTCCATCCGCCCAGTGTCCCGGGCCCGGTCGGCGGGGTCCACCGGTTACCCGGCGGCGGCCCCGCGCGCGGCCCCGTCCGCCGCCGGCCGCTCCCGTACGCCGTCGACCCGGCGGGGCAGCCCCAGCGGATTGGCGTCGCGCAACTCGGGTGGGAGCAGCGCCTCGGGGGTGTCCTGGAAGACGACCGGCCGCAGCCAGCGCTCCAGCGCGGTGGCCCCCACCGAGGTCGAGGTCGAGGTGGTGGCGGGGTACGGCCCCCCGTGGTGCTGCGCCGGGGCGACGGCGACACCGGTGGGCCACCCGTTCACCAGCACACGCCCGGCCAGCGCGGTGAGCCGCGCGACCAGCCGGGCGGCACCGCCGCCGCCGGCGGCGGCCTCGTCGGCGCCGAGGTGCACGGTGGCGGTGAGGCTCCCCTCGATCCGGCCGAGTACGGCCTCGGTCTCGGTCTCGGTCTCGGTCTCGCCGGCGTACCGGACGGCGACGGTCACCGGGCCGAAGCACTCCTCGAACAGCAGCTCGTGCTCCGCGCCCAGGTCGGCGGCGGCGACGGCGAACAGTCCGGGCCGCACGGTCCGCTCGTCCTCGCCGGTCCCGGCGGCGACCGGCGTCGCGACGGAGGCGAGGCCGGCCCGCCCGGCGATGCCCGCCAGGAACGCGTCCCGCATCCGGTCGTCGAGCAGATGGCCGGGCGCGGTGGCGCGCAGCGTGGCGGAGAGCGCCGCCAGCAGTCGGTCGCCGTCGGCGCCTTCGGGCACCAGCACCAGGCCGGGCTTGACGCAGAACTGGCCGGTGCCCAGGGTCATGGAGCCGCCGAGCCCCTCGCCGATCTGCTCGGCACGCTCGGCGGCCGCCGCGGGGGTGACCACGACGGGGTTGAGCGAGCCGAGTTCGCCGTGGAACGGGATCGGGCGGGGCCGGGCGGCGGCCGCGTCGAAGAGGGCACGGCCGCCCTTGACCGAACCGGTGAACCCGGCGGCCGACACCCGGGGGTGCCGCACCAGTTCGACGCCCGCCTCGAACCCGTGCACGACGGAGACGACGTCCTCGGGGAGCTGTGTGTCGGCGGCGGCGGCGCGCAGTGCCGCCGCGCACAGCTGGGAGGTGGCCGGGTGGTCGGGGTGCGCCTTGACCACGACGGGGCAGCCGGCGGCGAGGGCGCTGGCGGTGTCGCCGCCGGGGACGGAGAAGGCCAGCGGGAAGTTGGAGGCGGCATAGACCGCGACGACGCCGATCGGCAGCTTGTAGCGGCGCAGATCGGGACGCGGCGGAGTGTGTGCGGGGTCGGCGCGGTCGATGATGACGTCGAGGTGTCCGCCGTCCTCGACCTCGTCGGCGAAGGCCCGCAACTGTCCGGTGGTACGGCCCAGTTCACCGGTCAGCCGGGGCAGACCCAGGGCGCTCTCGGCGTCCGCGGCGGCGACGATCCGCTCGCCGTCGGCCTCCAGGCGCTGCGCCGCGGCGCGCAGGAAGGCCGCGCGGGCGGCCCGGTCGGCCAGCGCCGGGAGCGCCCGGTGCGCGGCTTGCACGGCCGCGTCCACATCGGCCGCCGTGGCCTCCTCGGCGACCCGTTCGCGCTGCTTTCCGGTACGGGGGTCGACGCTCCACACTGGTGCTGCTGCCACCGGGGTCCTCCTGGTCTGGCGGATCGGCTCCCCCGCGGGCGCCCGGCGCGTGCCGCCCCCCGCAGAGTGTGTTCGGTATGCTGAACGAAATCCCTGTGGATGAATTCCTTCCGGACTGTAGAGCTGCGCGAACAGAGGGGTCAAGGTCGATGCCGGGTACCGAAGCCGGGGGATCGCAGGTCAAGTCGGCCGTACGGACGGTGGAACTGCTGGAGTTCTTCGCGGAGCGGCCGGGGATGCACACCCTCGCCGCCGTCCAGACCGCGGTCGGCTACCCCAAGTCGAGCCTCTACATGCTGCTGCGCACTCTGGCCGACCTCGGCTGGGTCGAGACGGACGCCACCGGCACCCGGTACGGCATCGGGGTGCGGGCGCTGCTCGTGGGCACGTCGTACATCGACGGCGACGAGGCGGTGGCCGCGGCCAAGCCCGCGCTCGACCACCTCCTGGCCGACACCACCGAGACCGTCCACCTGGCCCGGCTGGACGGCACCGACGTCGTCCACCTCGCCGTCCGGCAGTCCCCGCACCATCTGCGCCCGGTCGCCAGGGTCGGCCGCCGGCTGCCCGCGCACTCGACCGCGTCGGGCAAGGCGCTGCTGGCGACGCACTCGGACGAACAGGTACGCGCACTGCTCCCGGAGACGCTGGAGCGGATCACCGCACACACCCGCACCGACCGCGAACACCTGCTGGCGGAGCTGCGGCTGGTGCGCGAACAGGGGTACGCGCTGGACCGCGAGGAGAACACGCCGGGGCTGCGCTGCTACGGCGTCGCCATCCCCTACCGCACCCCGGCCCGGGACGCCCTCAGCTGCTCGGTGCCGGTGGCCCGGCTGACACCCGAGCACGAACAGACGGTCAAGCATGCGCTGTTCGACGCCCGCGACCGGCTGGTGTACGCCACCCGCACCCTCTGACGGGCCGGCCGGCCCGCCGGGCGACTACCCCGGTCCCGCGGACTCCCCCTGTGCGACGAGCCGGGTCAGCCGTCCGGGGGAGCCGGTTCGCCGCCCGGGCGGATGCCCGGCCGCCGCCGTGCCCGGAATCGTGACGGCCATGACGCACGCCAGACCCGTCCTCGCCACCGTCGCGGTGACCGCCTGCCTGCCCTATCTGACGCTGAAGCTGAGCTGGCTGTCGGGCGGCAGCACCGGCATCCCGGAAGGCAGCCCGCTGCATGACGGCGGCACCGCCATGTGGCTCGTCAACGCGCTGACCGTCGCCATGGACGGCACCGTCGTCCTGCTGGTGCTCGCGCTCACCCGGCCCTGGGGACGGCGGCTCCCCGCCCCCGTCCCCGCCCTGCCCCTGTGGATCGCCTGCGGACTGCTGGGCCCGATCGTGGTGGCCTTCCCGGTCCAGGCGCTGTCCGGACTGCTGGGCGTCGCCCCCGGCGGGGACGGTGACACCGACGGGAGCGACGCGGTGCTGGAGAGCTGGGTGTGGACGGTCGTCTACTCCGGCTTCGTCGTCCAGGCGCTCGCCCTGGGAGCCCTGTTCGCCCGCTACGTACGCGACCGCTGGGGACCGCTGCTGCGCTCCCCGCTGCACCGGCATGTACGCGGCCGGCGGTCCGGTACGCGGAGCGGGTGCGCGTTCGCGGCGGCGGTCGCGGTCTCGCTGCCCGTTCTGGCGGGACACGCTGCGCGGCTGGCCGACGAACACGCCGACAACCGCGTCACGGACGCGACGTTCCTGCTGTACACGGTGACGGCACTCGCCGCGGTGGCGAGACTGCTGCGGGCGGGCGGCTCGGAGCGCCCCGCCGGGGCCGCGCTGTGGCCGACCCTGGCCGCGGCCTGGCTCGGCTCCGGGGTACTGGCCTGCTGGGGCGGCTGGCTGCTGCTCGGCGCCCTCTCCGGCGGCGGCCGGGCGCTGGGGCAGCAGGCGAGCGGCGCGGCCCTGCTCACCTATGCTTGCCAAGCGCTCGCCGGGCTGCTCCTCGCAGCCCTGGCGGCCCGGCAGGTACACCACCGCGCGCACCTGCCGGCAGCCGGAGCCGCAGACACGGCGGTGCGGGGCTGAAGCCGGTACGGACGGCGGGGGGAGCGAGGATGGCCGGACCGCCCGGGGGCCGAGTGCGGGTCCTGGCACTGCGCTGGGTACATCTGCTGCAGGGCGGCGCGCTGCTGATGCCGTTCTTCCTGCTGGTGAACGTGGGCATCGGAGTCGTGCGGCCCGGCTCGGCCCGCCTCCTCGACGGTGCGCTCGGCCCGCAGTTCCTGACCTTCGGCCTCTGCCTGCCGCTGGTGGCGGCGGCCGGACTGCTCCCCGTCGTCCGGGCGCTGGAGTCCGCGGCCGCGCGCACGCTGTGCGGGCTGCCGGACGGGGCACTCGCCCACGGCCCGGCCGGCTCGTGGGCGGCGCGACGCCGCTGCGCGGGCTGGTTCACGCTGCACGCCGGCGTCGGGGGCCTGCTGAGCGGGGCTTCGCTGGCCGTCCCGCCGATGGCCCTGGTGCTGCTCGCCCACCCGCTCTTCCCGGTACTGCGCAGCGAGCGGTGGGCCTGGCCGTGGGCGCACGCGGGCAGCGCGCTGTGGACGGCTCCGGTCGCCGGCCTCGCGCTGCTCGCCGCCCTGGCGGCAGCCGTGCACGGCGCCGGGGCGCTGCTGGCGCGCTGCGCTCCGCCGCTGCTGGGGCCGACACCCGCCGACCGGCTGGCCGCCGCCGAACGGCGCGCAGCCGACCTGGCGGCCCGCAACCGGCTCGCCCGCGACCTGCACGATTCCGTCGGGCACGCGCTGAGCGCGGTCGCGCTCCAGGCGGCCGCGGCGCGCCGGGTGCTGGACAGCGATCCACAGTTCGTCCGGACCGCGCTGGCCGCGATCGAGGAGACCGGCCGGAGCGCGGTGGCGGAACTGGACGGCGTGCTCGGCGTGCTGCGGGCCGGGGAGAGCGGACCGGCGCCGGGGCCCGGACTGGACACCGGTCTGGAGGCCCTGATCGCCCGCTCCCGGGCCACCGGCACCCGGATCGAGCTGCGGGTGGACGAGTCGCTCGGCCCGCTGGCCGGGCTGGACGCCCAGGTGTCCGCCGAGTCCTTCCGGGTGCTGCAGGAGGGGCTGAGCAACGCGCTGCGGCACGCGCCGGGCGCCACGGTGTCCGTGCGGCTGGAACGGCAGCGCGCCCCGGAGGGCGAGATGCTGACGGTGACGGTCGAGAACGCGGCGCGTACGGTGCGGGAACCGCACCGTACGGGCGGACGGGGCCTGGCCGGGATCTCCGAGCGCGCCGCGCTGCTGGGCGGCACCGCGCAGGCGGAGGACGCGGACGGCGTGTGGCGGCTGACGGCCCGCCTCCCCCTGGCCCACGCGGCCGGCGGAGAGCACCGGCGGGCGGACGTCCCGGGGAACGGCACGGAACGGGAGAGCACTCCATGACATCGGCGGCATCGGCACCCCTGCGGGTCCTGCTCGCGGACGACGAGCACATGGTGCGCACGGCGCTGCGGGCGATCCTGGCCGCCGAGCCGGGGATCGAGCCGGTGGGCGAGGCGACGGACGGCGACGAGGCCGTCTCCGCGGTGCGCGCGCTGCGCCCCGACGTGGTGCTGATGGATGTGCGGATGCCGCGGGTCGACGGGATCCGCGCCACCGAGCAGCTGGTGCGGACCCTGGGTGAGGAGGCGCCGCGGATCCTGGTCCTGACCACCTTCGAGAACGACAGCTACGTGTACGACGCGCTTCGCGCCGGGGCGCACGGCTTCCTCCTCAAGCGGACGACCGCCGAGGACCTGGTGGCCGGGATCCGGCTGGTCGCGCGCGGCGACTCGCTGCTCTTCCCCGCCGCCGTGCGCGCGCTCGCGGCCCACCACGCCGACCGGCGCCGCACGGCGGCGCTCACCGCGCGGCTGACCACACGTGAGACCGCGGTGCTCGGCCTGATGGCCCGGGGGCTGACCAACGCGGAGATCGCCCGGCAGCTCGCAGTCGGTACCGCCACGGTGAAGACGCATGTGGCCGGGGTGCTGGCCAAGCTGGGGGCGCGGGACCGCACCCACGCCGTCATCCTGGCCTACGAACACGGTGTGGTCACCCCGGGCGGGGGAACACCACGGACGGGCAGCTGAGAATGTCCCGAGAAGTCCCCCTCGGGCGGAACCCGCATCCTGCCGGAGTGCGTTCGTGGGCGGCCAGCCGGTCACCGGATCCGAGCGCGCCGGGGACGGCGGTAACGGGCCGGCGGCCCCCGTCGCGCGGAGGATCATGGAGGCGGCGCTGCGGTGACCCGGCCCGCCCCGCCCGTGCGGCGGGCCCGGGGACCCGGGCCGTGGCATGCCGGACCGCACCGGTGGCGGGGCGGTGTCTTGACGGGCGGTGCGGCCCTTCGTGGCGTCACCTGCCCCTGGTGGCGGCACCTGTGTGCCCGCGTCGAACGGGCACCCTGCCGAAGTGCCGCCGGACGACCGGATGGAGACCGCACGTGCCCGAGAGTCCTGCGGCTGGTTCCACGCCCCGCACCGTACTGCTGACCGGCGCCGCCGGGGGCCTCGGCACCCGGATGCGGGAGCTGCTGCCCCACTACGGCTGGAACCTGCGGCTGCTGGACATGCACCCGGTCGCGGACGCACCCGACGCCCACGTACTGGACCTGGGTACCGCGGACGCCGACGCGCTGCGCACCGCGGTCCGCGGCGCGGAGGCGATCGTGCACCTGGCAGGGATCTCCCTGGAGTCCACGTTCGAGAAGATCCTCGCCGCCAACATCCGGGGGACGTACGCGCTCTACGAGGCGGCCCGCGCCGAGGGCGTGCGCCGCGTCGTCTTCGCCTCCTCCAACCACGCGATCGGCTTCACCCCCGTCCCCGCGGACGGCACAGCGCTGATCCCGCCGGACACCCCGCACCGCCCCGACACCTTCTACGGGCTCTCCAAGTCCTTCGGCGAGGACCTGGCGCAGCTCTACCGGGACCGGCACGGCATCGAGACCGTCTCCATCCGCATCGGCTCCTGCCAAGCGGCGCCGGCCTCCGTACGGGAGCTGTCGACCTGGCTCAGCTTCGGCGACTGCGCCCGGCTCCTGCACGCCGCGCTGACCGCACCGGACGTGGGCCACACGGTCGTCCACGGCTCCTCCGCGAACACTCGGCTGTGGTGGGATCTCGCCCCGGCCCGCGCCCTGGGCTACGCGCCGCGCGACGACTCGGAGCGCTACGCCGCAGAACTCGTGGCGCTGCACGGGGAGTTGGACACCGACGATCCCGATCAGGCACATCTGGGGGGCGAGTTCTGCACCCGCCCGCCGAGGTGGCCGCACTGAGCCGCACCGCGTGAGGGACCGGACGGGCGAGGAGGGCCACCGGCGGGGCAGGCATGATGGATCCGCAACCGACCAGCCACGGGGAGGCCCCTGAGATGCTCGCCACACCGCTCACCCAGCTCGCCGATCCGGATGACGCGGGTTCGGACCTGCTGTCCGACCTCACGCACTCGGGCGTACTGAGCTGGATCGTCCTCGGTCTGGTCGCGGGCACGGTCGCCAAGATCCTGCTGCCCGGCCGCGATCCGGGCGGTCTCGTGGGCACCGTGCTCATCGGTATCGCCGGGGCGTTCATCGGAGGCTGGCTCTCCGCCACCTTCCTGGACCGTCCGATAGCCAACAACGTGGTGGATCCCGGCCTCTGGATCGCCGCCATCGCCGGGGCGCTCGTGCTGCTGATCGTCTACCGGCTGCTCTTCGGCCATTCCCGCGACCGCCGCTGACCGGCGCGGGCCCGGGCGCAGGCCGGCACCCGGACCCGCGCCGGGGGCGCGGGCGGCTCCCGGAGGGGTGCCTCCGGGCTCTCCCGGTCCGGGTGGTTCGGAAGCGGAAGCGGGTGGGTGGTAGAAACGCGGAGGCATACATCCCTCGCGTGAAAGGAGACGCCATGTCGTCCAAGCGTCGGCGCAAGAAGAAGGCCCGCCGCGGCAACGCGGCCAACCACGGCCGCCGTCCGCAGTCCTGAGTGCGCGGCTCCCCGCGTGCCGCACCGGCACGCGGGGAGCCCGCCCGGTGGTCCGCCGCCGACCGCTCCCGAGGGCTGGGCTCCCGTGTCCTCCCGGCGGCCGGTCTCGTTAGGCGGCTGTGAGCACTCGAACCTCCGCCCGGCCTCTCGTCCGTACCGCTGTGGCCGCGGCCGCGCTGGCGGTACCCCTGCTGACCGCACAGGCGGCGCCCGCCGCCGACTCCGCGAGCGCCCCCGCCGACTCCTCGCCCGGCAGCTCGCACACCGGGCCCGGCTCCGACGGCGGCGCCCAGGGTGTCTTCCTGTCCGTCTCCGGCTCCGGGGATTCCTGGATCCGGGGCGTCGTGCTGCACTGCGAGCCGGTGCCGCACGGACACCACCCGAGGGCCGCGGAGACCTGCGCGGCGCTCGACGCGGCGCACGGCGATCTCGACGCACTGCCCGCCGGCAGCGGCCGCTGCACCATGCAGTACGACCCGGTGACCGTCGCCGCCCGTGGCAGCCACCGGGGGCAGGCCGTGAACTGGAAGAAGACGTTTGCGAACGCCTGCGTGATGCATCAGGCCACGGGTCCCGTCTTCGACTTCTGAGCGGGCCCCGGCAGAACGCCGGGGTCGCACTCCGCCACGCTCCCGGCACCGTGCTCCCGGCCGGGCGCGCGGCGGCTCGACGCGGTGAGCCCTACAGCGCGGCGGCGCCGGGCTTCACCATGCCGCGTACCGTGCGCGAATCGACGTACTCGCCCAGCGCCGTCATCTCCCACTCGCCGGAGAACTGGCGGATGAACTTCGCCATCAGCACGCCCGTCCGCGGCTCGGACTGGGTCAGGTCGAACCGGACCAACTCCCCGCCCCCGCCGTCGAGCAGTCGGCAGTACGCCTTGGCGACGTCCGTGAACTTCTGGCCGGAGAAGGAGTTGACGGTGAAGACCAGCCCCGTCACCTGGGGCGGGATGTCGCCGAGGTGGACGGTGATCACTTCGTCGTCCCCGGCGCCCTCGCCCGTGAGGTTGTCGCCGGAGTGCTGGATGACACCGCCCAGAATGGCCAGCTTGCCGAAGTAGCAGGCGTCGACCTTCTTGCGGTTGGCGTCGTAGGCGATGACCGAGGCGTCGAGGTCGATCTCCTTCGCCCGCTTCCCGGCGCGGAAGACAGGCTCCCAGCCGAGCCCCATCCGGACCGAGGTGAGCAGCGGCCTGCCCCCCTTGACCAGCGAGACCGTCTGATTCTTCTGCAGACTCACCCGCCCCTTGTCGAGGTTGATCTTCCCCGCTCCGGCAGGAGCGGCCGGGGCGGCGGGAGCCTGGGGTGCCGCGGGCGGGGCGGGAGCGGCGACCGGCGGCGCTGCGGGTGCCGCGGGGGCGGCAGCGGGCGCGGGCGGCGCTGCGGGCTCCTCCACCTGCACGCCGAAGTCGGAGGCGATTCCGCCCAGACCGTTGGCGTATCCCTGGCCGACGGCACGCACCTTCCAGGCGCCGTTCCTGCGGTAGACCTCCACCACCAGCAGCGCCGTCTCGGCACCGAGCTGCGGCGGGGTGAAGGTGGCCAGCACCGCGCCGGTACCGGCGTCCCGGACCGTGGCGGTGGGTTCGGTACCCGCGAAGGTGGCGCCGGGGGCGTCCAGACTCGCGAGGACGGTGACCTTGTCGATTCCGGCGGGCACCGCGCCGGTCTCGACGGTGATGGTGTCGGTGGCGCCGCCGGTGTGGGTCACCCCTGGAGCGGTCGGCTGGTTGTAGAAGACGAAGTCGTCGTCCGAGCGGACCTTGCCCTCCGGGCTCAGCAGCAGTGCCGAGACGTCGAGCTTGCTGGGTGCGGTTACCTCCACCGCGACGCGCTGCGCGGTCAGTGGGAGGTTGGAGCCGGGAGTCATTGCCGTCATGCCCGGGTAACGACCGGCCGGGCTTTGCGGTTCCTTTGCCGTGACCGAGGTGTACCCGCCCGGGGCCGCGTCACGAGCCGGGCACGCGGGGGCCGCCGGGCTCGAGCCTTTGCGGTCGGCCCGCGCGGCGGCGCTCCGCGGCGGCGCACGCCCCTCGCCCCCGCCCGCTCAGGAGTACAGTGGCATAGACAGACCTGTTTACCGCAGCGCGTGCGGGCCGGCAGGACAGGCTGTCGACGAAGGGAGCGGCGAGCAGTGGGGACGGGGACAGCGGAATCGGCGGCGCGGCCCGCCGCCACGGAGGAGCTGACGCCCGGCGCCCGGCGGATTCTGGACGCGGCGAGCGCCCTCTTCTACGAGCGCGGCATCACGGCCGTCGGCGTCGACCTGATCGCCAAGGAGGCCGGCACCACGAAGAAGACGCTCTACGACCGCTTCGGCGGCAAGGATGCGCTGATCGCCGCGTATCTGAGCGAGCGGGACCGGCGCTGGCGCTCCTGGCTGACCTCGTGGGTGGCGGCACACGCCGCGGACACCGGGGCGGGTGCACAGTTGCTGGCCACCTTCGACGCGCTGGCGGAGTGGACGCAGCAGCACAATCCCCGCGGCTGCGGGTTCGTCAACGCCGCGGCGGAACTGCCCGATCCCGCGCACCCGGGGCGCCGTGTGATCACCGAGCAGAAGCACTGGATGCACGGCTACCTCCGCGAGCTCGCGGTCGCCGCCGGTGCGCGGGAGCCGGAGCGGTTGGCCGACCGGCTGGTCGTGCTGCACGAAGGCGCCATGGTGATGCGCGGCCTCGCGCTCGTGGACGACCCGGTCGGCACCGCGCGTGCCCTGGCCGAGCCGGCCCTTCGGGAGGCGCTCCCCGGGCCCGACACCGGCGGAGCGGCCGGACCGGCACGCCCCTGAGGCCTCGGCAGGACGCAGTGCCCGGTCCTGTCGGGCGGCCCGGCACGACGACCGACCTGCGCAGCGCCCCCGCGTTCCGAGGTGCATCGCGGCGGCCGCGGGCGCAGCCTGGAACCATGAGTGCGTTCGTCGTCGTCCATCCGCCCGCGCCCGGCGGCGGTCGCCGCGTCAGTGTGCACGGCGAGACGCTGGGCACCGCCTACGGCCTGACCGACTTGATCGAGTACCTTGCCCGTGCCGGTCTGGACATCGCCACCGTCGACCTGTACGACGAGTCGGTCATCGAGTGGCAGGGCGGCAACCATCTGATCTGGGGGCGCGCGGCGGAATGAGGCCGCGCGCCGCGGGGTAGGCGGGGGCGACGAGGCGGGAAGACGGGGGTGCGGGGCGTGCGGAAAACGCGGCAGCAGGAGGGCCGGAGCGGGGGCGCGCCCGGCGGTGCCGGGTTCCCGTGGCGGTGGCTGGTACCCGGAGTGCTGGTACTGGCGGGGCTTCTGGTGTGGGGGATCATGGTCTACCCCCGGCTTCCGCACCAGGTGCCGCAGCATTTCGGCAGCAGCGGAGTGGACCGGTACGCGGACAAATCGGTGGGCACCGTCTTCCTGCCCGTGCTGGTGTACGCGGGCGCGCTGGCGCTGCTGGCCGGGACGGCACTCGCCACCTTGCGGATCACCCCGGTTCGCGAGCTGCCGCCGGGACGACCGACGTCGAGCCTGGTCAACCGGCCGCAGACGACACAGGGAGCGCTGGGCCTGGCCCGGGCGCAGCTCTTTCTCGGCTGCTGCCTCGGGGTGACCATCGCCGTGGCCTGCAGCCTGATGTGGGCCGTCGAACGGCCTGCCGAGGGCGAGCCCCGGACCGGGACGTTGCTGCTCGCCCTGCTGCCGTCCGCGCTCGGCACCGCCGCCGTTCTGGCCGCGGCCTTCCGGGACCGCCGACAGGGGTCCGGCCGGGCCGCGAAGCCCGGCGCGGAGTGACCGGCGGCCCCGTGCCGCCTATCCGGGGCCGGCCACCCCCTCCGCCGTCCGCAGCTGCAGGGCCCGGAGGTCGCGGCTGGTGGAGATCAGCTCCTTGGCCTCCTGCTCGGTGCTGACCATCGGCTGCGAGCCGTGCAGCGGCACTCCCGCGGTCTCCGGCATGAAGCGCACGGCGAGCAGCCCGATGAGCCCGCTGACCATCAGATAGCAGCCGGGCACCAGGCTGTTGCCCGTCGCGCTGACCAGGCCCTCGGTGACCAGTGGGGTGGTCCCGCCGAAGGCGGCCACCGAGAAGTTGAAGCCGATCCCCATGGCGGCGTAGCGCACGCTGGTGGGGAAGAGCGCGGGCAGCGTGGCGGCCGACGGTGCGGCGAACCCGGCCAGCAGGGTGGCCAGGACGAGCACGCCGAGCGCGGGCAGCAGCCAGCCGTCCGAGCGCAGCAGCAGGAAGGCGGGGACGGCCAGCACGATCTGGCCGACGGCGGCCCAGCGGTAGACCGGGCGCCGCCCGATCCGGTCGCTCAGCCGGCCGACGAAGGTGATGAGCACCACCACCCACACCATGCCGACCAGCACCAGTACATCGGAGGTGGTGCCGTCCCGGCCCAGCACCTCGGTCTGGTAGGTCGGCAGATAGCCGGTGACCATGTAATTGGTGACGTTGTAGAGCAGCACCAGGCCGACGCAGACCAGCAGCGGCTCCCAGTACCGGCGCAGGATGGTGCGGAACTCCTGCCGCTGCTCGCGCTCGGCGACGGCTTGGTCGTGCTCGTCCAACTGCTGCTGGAAGGCGGGGGACTCCTCCAGCTTGAGCCGCATGTACAGGCCGATCAGCCCCAGCGGCCCGGCGATCAGGAACGGGATGCGCCAGCCCCAGGCGAGCATCTGGCCGTCGGTCAGCGCGACGTTGAGCACGGTGACCAGGACCGAGCCGAGGGCGTAGCCGACGAAGGTGCCGAAGTCGAGCCAGCTGCCGAGGAATCCGCGCCTGCGGTCGGGCGAGAACTTCGCGATGAAGGTGGTGGCGCCGCCGTACTCGCCGCCGGTGGAGAATCCCTGCAGCATCCGCGCGAGAAGCAGCAGGATCGGGGCCGCGATGCCGATCGTGTCGTAGTCGGGGATGAACCCGATCAGGAAGGTGCCGAAGGCCATCAGGATCATGGTCGCGGCGAGCACCTTCTGCCGCCCCAGCCTGTCGCCGAGCGGCCCGAAGAAGAGACCACCCAGCGGGCGGACGACGAAGGCGGCGGCGAACGTCGCGAACGAGGCGAGGAGTTGCGCCGCGTCGGAGGCGCCCGGATAGAAGACCTTGCCGATGGTGGCGGCCAGATAGCTGTAGACCCCGAAGTCGAACCACTCCATGCAGTTGCCGAGCGCGGAGGCGCTGACCGCCCGCTTGAGCATAGGCTCCTGGACGACCTGGACATCGTCCTTGGTGAACGGGCGGCCCGTACGGCGCAGCCTGGAGACCAGTTCGTCGCGCACCTGTTGGGGCAGCGCCGCCACCGCCTGCGGTACCTGCCGGGCTGCCGCCGTGCCCCCGGACTGCCGCTTGGGGCTCTCTGTCACGTCGTTGTTCACACCCTTTGTTCCGGATAGCCGTAAAGGCCCGATCTGCTCGATCGTACGGAACCGCGGGAGCGGATCCCGGGAGCGGGTTGCCGGACTCGCCGCACCTCACACGCCGTCCGCGGTGCGGGCCTCCCCGCACCGCCCGGCGTCGCGTGCGGTATCACACCAGTAGTCGGCACGGAACGTCCGCCCGGCGCACGGAGGCGGGGCAGGGGCGGCGGGGCGGGGCAGGGCAGGGCAGGTGCACCGTGGAGGAGGGAGCGGACCCCGCCCGGGCGGGGTCCGCGGGCGGTCAGCGGGAGCGGGCCTTGAACGCGGCCTTGCGGGCGTCCTTGGCGATCCGCTTGTCCGGGTGCACCCGCCCCATAGTCTCCAGCACGTCCCCGGTCGCGGGGTGCTCGACCCGCCACGCCTTGTCGAAGAAGCCGGTGTGCTGGTCGACCAGATCCCGTACCAGATCGCGCAGTTCATCCGGTTCACCGGCGGTGGCGACCTGGGCGGCGATGGTGTCGATGGTCAGCCAGAAGACCATCTCCTCGTCGGGCTGCGGCACATCCCGGGCGCCGCGCTCGGCGAGCCAGACCCGGGCGAGCCCACCCAACTGCCGGTCCTCCAGCACCTCGCGCAGTGCCGGCTCGGCCTCTGGGCCGGCGAGCGAGAGCGCCTGCTGGCAGGCGAGCCGCCGGACCGGCGCGGCCTCGTCGCCACCGCGTGCCGCAGCGAGCAGCTCCCGCGCGGCCGCCAAGGTGCCGTCGCCGCCGGTGGATCCGCCGGCGTTCCGGGCCGCGAACCACCCCTGGATCTCGCTGTGCGCGTTCTCCTCCGTGTAGACCGGCAGTGCGGCCAGCAGCGCGTCCGCTCCGGCGTGCGCGAGGTCGCCGACCGCGGGGACATCCAGACCGGCCTCGCGCATCCGCTCGCGCACCCCGTACAGGCCGAGCGCGGTGAGCCGCACCATGCCGTAGCGGGAGACGTCCTCCTCGTCCGGCTCGGCGCCGGACTCCGCTGCGCCGTAGGGCTCTTCGCCCTCGTCCTCGCGGGTGAGGGCCTCGTCGACCGGCTGGTGGACGACCAGCCCGGTCGGCTCCAGCATCCGGAACTGCTCGTCCAGCCGCATCATCGTGCTGGAGACCTCTTCGAGCACGTCGTCGGTGGGCTCGTCCATGCCCTCGGGCACGGTCATCGAGGCGGCCAGCACCGGCAGCGGCACCATCGACCCGGCGGCGACGGCGGGGTCGGTGGCCGTGAGCAGGTAGAGGTTGCCCAGAGCGCTGTCCAGGGCCTCGGCCTCCTCCTCCGGGTCCCAGTCCAGCGCGTCGAGGTCGATGGCGTTCGGGTCGATCTCGCCGTCCGCGCCGACGGCGCCGTCGATACCGTCCAGCAGCTCCTCGAAGCTGGGCGTGGCGGCGTCCGCGAGCACCGTCTCCAGGCCACTGCGCCACAGCCCGAGGATCTCCTCGGGAGCGGGCGCGGGAGCGCCCTGGTCACCGGTCAGGCCACCCAGCTCCGGCTCCGGCGCGGCCGTGCCCACCGGATCGTCGCTGCCCAACCCGTCGGCAGCCCCGGCGCCCTCTCCGGAGTCCTCGGAGTCCTCGAATTCCTCGACCGCCAGCAGTCCGGTGTCCACCGCGAAGTTCCAGGCGTCGGCGGCGAGTGCGGGGGCCTCCTCGTCTCCCGACAGGCCCAGGTGTGCGGCGGCCTGCTTGAGCTGCTCGGCCAGCAGTTCGCCGCCGGCGCCCACCGGAATGCCCGCGCCCGCAGGGCCGCCGGCGCGCGCCCAGCGGGTGAGTTCCACAGCGCGCGCCAGGAGCGGTGCGGCCAGTGCGTCCCGCGCCAGTTCGGCATCGGAGGGCAGCCGTACGGGCGGCAGGGTGGGACGGTCGTCACCGGTCATGTGCGGGTTCATCTCCTACAGGTGCTACGGGTTGCCGGACGGTGCGGGCACCAGCGTAGACGGGTTCTGTCCCCGGGTGCCCGAATCGTGCAGCAGCCACGTAACAAGGACGGGGACGGCGCCGGCCCTGGCGGGCTCGCCTGTTCGACCACCGCCGGTCACCGGCGGAGCCGGGCCCGCCGCCGAGCCGGTGTGGTCGCCGGTGGCGTCCCGGTTCCGGCCACGTCGGAGCCGCCCGACGGAGCCCGGAAGCGGGCCGGATCCGGTCGGCCGCACACGGCCGGGCGGCAAGGGCGGCAAGGGCGGCAACCGGTGCTCACCCGCCGCGGCCTCCCTGCCCGGCGGAGGGAGCGGCCTCGGACGGGGCGGCCTCGGAGGAGTCCTGCGGCATCAGCTCCGCGAGTCGGTGCGCCTCCTCGATGAGCGTCTCGACGATCTTCGATTCGGGTACGGTCCTGACGACCTCGCCCCTGACGAAGATCTGCCCCTTGCCGTTGCCGGAGGCGACGCCGAGGTCCGCCTCCCTGGCCTCCCCGGGGCCGTTCACCACGCATCCCATGACGGCCACGCGCAGCGGGATGTCCATGTCCTTCAGCCCGGCCGTGACCTCGTCGGCCAGCTTGTAGACATCGACCTGGGCGCGTCCGCAGGAGGGGCAGGACACGATCTCCAGTCCGCGCTGCTTGAGGTTCAGCGCCTCCAGGATCTGGAGGCCGACCTTGACCTCCTCGGCGGGCGGCGCGCTCAAGGAGACCCGGATGGTGTCGCCGATGCCCTGGGACAGCAGCGCGCCGAACGCGACGGCCGACTTGACGGTGCCCTGGAAGGCCGGGCCCGCCTCGGTCACGCCGAGGTGCAGCGGATAGTCGCACGCCGCCGCGAGCTGTTTGTACGCCTCGACCATGACGACGGGGTCGTTGTGCTTGACGGAGATCTTGATGTCCCGGAAGTCGTGCTCCTCGAACAGCGACGCCTCCCACAGCGCGCTCTCGACCAGCGCCTCCGGGGTGGCCTTGCCGTGCTTCTGCAGCAACCGGCGGTCGAGTGACCCCGCGTTGACCCCGATCCGGACGGGGGTGCCGTGGTCCTCGGCGGCACGCGCGATCTCGCGGACCTTGTCGTCGAACTGTCTGATGTTGCCGGGGTTGACGCGCACGGCCGCGCAGCCGGCCTCGATGGCGGCGAACACGTACTTCGGCTGGAAGTGGATGTCCGCTATCACCGGGATCCGGGACTTGCGCGCGATCGTGGGCAGGGCGTCGGCGTCGTCCTGGGTGGGACAGGCGACGCGGACGATCTGGCAGCCGGACGCGGTGAGTTCGGCGATCTGCTGGAGGGTCGCGCCGATGTCCGACGTGCGGGTCGTGGTCATGGACTGGACCGAGACCGGGGCGTCGCCCCCTACGGGTACGGCCCCTACATGGATCTGACGGCTGGTACGGCGTGCGGCCGGCCTCGGCGGCACCGTGGGCAGTCCGAGAGCGACAGGCATGACAGTTCCCCAAGATGGTCGGCCGGTCCGGGCGGACCGGGTGGCGGCTGCCGGCTGTGCGCCGCGGGCTCATCCCCCGCCGGGTGCGGGCGTGATCTCACCGGCCAGCGGGGTCCGCGGGACGCGGCCGGTGACCGGGTCGGCGAGCCGGCCGGGCATGGCGAAGACGACGTCCTCGGCGAGCCCCTGCTGGAGTTCGACCTGATCGAATCCGAGTGCGGCGAGCCTGCTGAGAAGCCCGTCGACGAGGATCTCCGGAGCGCTGGCCCCGGCGCTGATGCCGACCGACGCCACGTTCTCCAGCCAGGCCGCTCGCAGGTGCTGTGCGTCGGGCACCAGATGGGCGGCGGCGCCGTGGTCGCGGGCCACCTCGACCATGCGCAGCGAGTTGCTGGAGTTGCGCGAGCCGACGATCAGGACCAGGTCGTTGTCGCGGGCCAGATCCTTGACGGCGTTCTGCCGGTTCTGGCTGGCGTAGCAGATGTCGTCACCGGGGGTGATCAGGTCGGTGAAGCGGGCGCGCAGGGCCTCGACGACGCGTGCGGTCTCGTCGAACGAGAGGGTGGTCTGGGTGAGGACGGCGACCGGGGTGTCATCGGGCAGGCCGAGGCGGCGCACCTCGTCCTCGGTCCCGACGACGACGATGCGGTCGGGGGCCTCGCCGAGGACGCCCTCGATCTCCTCGTGTCCCTCGTGCCCGACGAGGAGGATCGTGCGGCCGGCACGGGCGAAGCGCACCGCTTCCTGGTGGACTTTGGAGACCAGCGGGCAGGTGGCGTCGATGACGTCGAGCTGCCGGCCGGCGGCGGCGGTGCGCACTCCGGGGGAGACGCCGTGCGCGGAGAAGACACAGACCGCGCCGTGCGGGACCTCCTCCTCGCTGTCGACGAAGACCGCGCCACGTGCTTCCAGCTCGGAGACGATGTGGTGGTTGTGCACGATCTCCTTGCGCACGTACACCGGCGCCCCGTGCATGTCGAGCGCCCGCTCGACGATGCCGATCGCGCGCCGTACCCCCGCGCAGAAGCCCCGCGGCTGGGCCAGGACGGCGTTCCCCGCACTCATGTCGCGTCACCTCCGGCCGGTGCGGGGACGGCGGAGGCCGCCCGGCGCGGCGTACGCGCGTCCAGTCTCAGCCGCAGTCGGCGCGGATGGTAGACGGTGGCCAGCGGAACCGGGCGGATGTCCATGCCGGGCTCGCAGGTGACCCGCCAGCGGCCGAGGATGGTGGCGAGCCCCAGGGCGGCCTCGGTGCGGGCGTAGAGGTCGCCGATGCACTTGCGGGCCCCGGTACCGAACGGCACGTAGGCATGCCGGGAGGCGGGCGCGACACGGTCCGGGAGCCAGCGGTCGGGATCGAACGCCGTGGGGTTGTCGAAGGCGTCCTCGAACTGGGCTACGGCGGCGGGGCTGAAGACGACGGTGGAGCCGGCGGGCAGCCGGCGGCCGGCGAGTTCGGTCGGGGCGGCGGTGAGCCGGGTGAACAGCCAGGCCGGTGGGTGCAGTCGCAGCGTCTCGGAGATGATCCGGTCGGTCAGGGAGAGCTCGGGCAGGTCGTCCCACTGCGGGGCACGCCCCTCCAGGACGGTGTCCATCTCCTCGTACAGCGCGGCCTCGATCTCCGGGTGCTGGGAGAGCAGGTAGAAGACCCAGGTGAGGGTACCGGCGACGGTCTCGGTGCCGGCTGCCATCACGGTGATGACCTGGTCGTGGATCTCCCGGTCCGCGAGCCGGCCGCCGTCGTCGTCGCGGGAGGCGAGCAGGGCGGCGAGCAGGTCGTCGCGCTCGGTCCCGTCCGCCCGGTAGTCGTCGATGAGCTGCTGGGTGGTGGCGTGCAGGAAGTCCAGGTTGCTCCGGTAGCGCCGGTTGGACGGCAGGGGCATGCGGCGGACCGAGGCCGGCAGGAACATCTGCCGGAACAGACCGTTGAGCACGACGTCGAAGGAACGTTCCACCTGCGCCGCCAGCTCGGGGCTGACGGGTGTGGAGTACAGGGTGCGGCCGACCGTGCGCAGGGCCATGCCGTACATCTCCTGGAAGGCGTCGACGACCATGCCGTCCTGCCACCGGGACGCCGTGGCCTCGATCTCGGCGTGCATCGCCTCGGAGTAACGCTTGAGCTGGCCGCGGGTGAAGGCGGACTGCATCAGCCGGCGCTGTCGCCGGTGATCGGCGAACGGGCAGGTGACCAGGCCGTTGCCGGCGATGTCGCGGGCGCGGTCGTAGAAGACGCCGCCCTTGTCGAAGATGCGGTCGTTGGTCAGAACGTGCCGCAGCAGTTCGGGATGGGTCGGTACGTAGGCGCTGGTGGGGCCGATCTTGATCTCGACCAGGTCGCCGTGGGCCGAGAGCGACGTCATGAAGTTCACAGGGTGCCGCATCATCTGGAGGGCGTGTCCCACCACGGGCAGGGCCCCGGGCGCCGTTCCCGCTGAAAAGGTGCTCTCCTCGGTCATCCGATTCTCAACTTCCCGTGTGTGCCGATGTGTCGTCCCCCTCCGGCTCGGAGGGCAGTGTCCGCCGCGACGGCCGGACGAGGGTGCGCGGACC
Organism: Streptomyces sp. WMMB303; assembly: GCF_029351045.1. Taxonomy (NCBI): domain Bacteria; kingdom Bacillati; phylum Actinomycetota; class Actinomycetes; order Kitasatosporales; family Streptomycetaceae; genus Streptomyces; species Streptomyces sp. WMMB303. The sequence continues at coordinate 1,225,432 of NZ_JARKIN010000001.1, forward strand.
GCTAGCGGGCGGTGCTCCCGAGTTCCTCCAGGTAGCCCCGGGAGCCGGCGGCGAGTGCGAACTCGGCGTCATAGCGGCCCGAGGAGCGATGCCAGTCGTAGGAGCCGCGGATCACCGGACGTATCGCGTCGGTGCGGTAGCGCTCCAGCGCCTCGCGCTCGTCGGCATCGAGCCGGTAGATCTCCCCCAGCCGCGGCAGGCAGGACTCGAGCAGCAGGAACTGCTCCAGCCGGGCGTGCACCTCGTCCTGGAGGTGGGCGATGCTGCGGCTCCTGGACCAGCCGTGCTCCCGGTGCAGGATCAGCACGAGGTTGTTCTGCTCGCCCCGCGCCTCCTCCTTCTCCAGCGAGGCGATGTCGTTGAGCATCAGGTTGACGTCGACGGCGACCTGGAGCATCGCGGACAGCAGTGTGCTGTCGAAGACCCGGTGCGGCACCTCGAAGCGGCCCGCGCGCTCGGCGAGGTCCACCGTCGGCTGCACGCCGATGGTGTGCCGCCGCATGCCCAGGTACTGTGCCGCCGAGCCGCACGGCCGGTTCCAGAAGCGGCTCGCCGCCTCGTCGATGTACCCGTCGAAATAGTTGCGCCAGTGCCGGGCGCTGCGCGCACACCAGGCCGGGGTCATGCCCTCGCGGGTGCGCCGCCAGATGTCGGCGAAGCCGTGGGCGATCGGCGGCGCCTCCTCCGGCAGCGGGCCGTCCAGCGCGGCCGCCACCGCACCGGTCAGCTGTCCGGCCTGCTCGGGGTCCTCGCCGCGCGGCCCGTCGAAGAGGTCGTCGAACAGGAAGAACCACGACATCAGATCGACGCCCAGGTCGAGGTCGGCGCCGGTGGCGTGCGGGTAGAAGCGGGAGGCCAGGTCGGCGTAGCTGCCCCGCAGATGACGTTCGGCGGCCATGTCGGACTTGATCAGACCGAGTGAGCGCGGCCACGCCAACTGCTCCGCCTCGGCCCGGGCATGGTCGGGGCTCTGCCGGCCCGGCAGGGGTATTCGGATGTCGATGTCCTGCGGCATGGGGAAATCCTTCTCGTGGGGGATCGGGCTCGATGCCGTGCGGGAAGAGGGAACGGGAGATCGGGGGTTGCGGGACGGATACGGCGGGCCGGGCCGGGTCCTCACCCGTCCCGGTCGACGACGAAGCGCCCGAGCGCGAGCAGTTCGTCGCGCGCGCCGGCGTCCAGGTCGATACCGAGCAGCGCGTCCTCGGCCAGCTTCATCCGCCGGGCAGCCTCGGCCAGGGCCCATTCGCGGCCTCCGGCCCCGTCGATCAGTTCGGCCGCGCGGCGCAGTTCCTCCTCGTCGGGTTCGCCGGGTGCGGACAGCCAGGTGGCCAGCTCGACGCCGAGCGTGCCGCCCTGCTGGAGCGCGTAGCTGACGGGCAGGGACTTCTTGCGGGCGCGCAGATCGGAGTGGACCGACTTTCCGGTGACGGCCGGGTCGCCCCAGATACCGAGGACGTCGTCGGTGAGCTGGAAGGCACGGCCCACCTCGTCGCCGTAGCGGGCCAGCGCGTCCACCGTCGCCGTCGGCGCTCCGGCGAGGACGGCGCCGATCGCGGAGCTCGCCGACAGCAGCGCGCCGGTCTTGTCGGCGGCCATCTCGAGGCACTCGTCGACCGTGACGTACGGGCGCCGCTCGAAGGACAGATCCTGGACCTGGCCCCGGATGAGGTGCCGGGTGGTACGGGCCAGCAGCCGGGCGGCGGGCGCGGCCGTCTTAGTCCCGGCGTCCAGCAGCACCTCCTGGGCGAGCGTCAGCATCGCGTCACCGGTCAGGATCGCGCTGGAGGAGCCCCACAGCTTCCACACGGTGCGCTTGTGGCGGCGCTCCTCGTCGCCGTCCATCAGGTCGTCGTGCACGAGAGAGAAGTTGTGCACCAGTTCCACGGCGACGGCGCCGGGCAGGGCGACCTCCGGGGAGGCGCCGACCGCCTCGGCGGACAGCAGCGCGAGCGCCGGTCGGACGGCCTTGCCGGCGTCGCCGCTCGTGGGCGCCCCACCTGCGGTGATCCACCCGAAATGGTAGGCCGCCTGGTGTCGTGAGCGGTGGTCCAGTCGGTCGACGGCGGCGCGCAGTGCCGGGGTGATGGTGGCCCGGCTGTGGGTGAGGCACGGGGGCGCAGTGCTCATACGGCGACCTCCGCGCGCCAGGGATCGGCCGGGTCGTCGAAGATGCTGACGACCTGCCGCATGAGGCGCCGTTCGGCGGGGTCGAAGGGCTGCTTGGCGTGGACGGTGCCGAGCTGGTCCCACATGACGATGTCCCCGGGCTGCCAGGCGTGGGCATAGGTGTACTCGGGCCTGCCCGCGTGCGAGAGCAGTTCGTCGAGCAGCTTGCGGCTCTCGTCGGGGGCCAGGTCCACGATCCGCTTGGTGTTCAGGGTGCTGACGTAGACCGACTGGCGGCCGGTCCGCGGATTGCGGGCGATCAGTGGGTGGACGGTCGAGGTGCCGTCCTCGGGCTGGATCCGTCCGCTGCGCTCGCCGAGGGACACCTCGCCCTGCAGCTCTTCCTCGATGGTCCCCTCGTACCCGGTGCGCAGGCCGTGCCGGACCCGGTAGGAGTGCAGGCGCCGGCGCTCCTCGGGCGACAGCGCCTCGTACAGCGCGTACATGTCGGTGAAGAGGGTCTGTCCGCCGCCGGAGGGCGGCACTTCCAGGGCCTCCAGGAAGCCGACCTGGGAGACGCGGGGGCGGAAGGAGTAGTCGGTGTGCCAGTCCATCCAGGCGGCGTCCCCGACGCCGATCTTGCGGCCGTCCTCCGTCAGATTGGAGACGATCAGGATCTCGTTGTGATCGGGATGGGCACCGCTGGTCAGGCCGGTCTTCGGGATGTACCCGAAGCGGCGTCCGAAGGCCAGGAACTCCTCGTAGGAGGGGGTTTCGTGGCCGCGGAAGACGAGTACGAGATGCTTGTCGAGCGCCGCCCAGATCTCCTCGAACTGGGCCCTGCCCATGTCGCCGGTGACATGGGAGCCGTGCACGACGGCGCCGAGAGCGGCGCCGGGGATCGGCGTGACGTCCATGGGCGTTTCCGCCTTTCGTGGAACGGTGGGGTGGTCAGCGCAGTTCGAGGCCGGCGAGGTCACCCGCCTCGCGCCAGCGCCGCAGGATGCTCACGAACTCCACGGAGCCGCCGCCGTAACTGGAGTTGAGCAGCGGCAGCCCGCCCGGATCGCCCTCGTTGTTGTACAGGCCGGGTGTGCAGTTCTCCAGGAAGTCGATGTCGCTGCTGGCCAGCCGGAGGATCTCCTCGACCCATTCCTTCTCACCGGTCCCGGACGCCTCCACGACCCGGTGGCCGCGCTCCTCCACGCACTTGACGATGTGCGCGAGGTGCCGGGCCTGCTCGCCCAGCATGTAGGCGATGTTCACGTGCCGGCCGGCCTGGATCTTGGACAGGATGAAGCAGTTGGGGAAGCCGTTCACCTGCAACCCGTGCAGGGTGTGCGCGCCGTTCGCCCACTTCTGCGACAGCTTCAGGCCGTCGCGGCCGACGATGTCGTAGCCGGCGCGGTCGGTGTACGGGACGGCGAACTCGTGCTCGTATCCGGTGGCGAAGACCAGGCAGTCGAGCGGGTACTCCCGGCCGTTCGCGACCACCCCGGCCGCGGTGAGCCGCTCCACGCCCTGCCCCTGGGTGTCGACCAGGGTCACGTTGGGCCGGTTGAAGGTCTGCAGGTAGCTGTCGTGGAAGCAGGGCCGCTTGCAGTACACGCGGTAGTACGGCTTGAGGGCTGCGGCGGTGGCGGGGTCGGTGACGAAGCTGTCGATGCGGGCGCGCAGTTCCTCCATCTTGCGGAAGTCCGCCTGCTCGGCCGCGAGCGCCCGCTCCTTCGGGTCGCCCCCGGTGTCGCCGGTGGGCAGGATCGCGGCGGCCAGCTTGGCCGTGGTCTGGGTCCAGCGGTCCTGGACCAGGTCCTCGTCCTGCGGGATACCGGAGGTCAGCGCGTGGAAGTTCTCCATCCGGCGCTGCTGCCAGCCCGGTTCGAGGCTGTCCGCCCAGTCCGGCTCGGTGGGCCGGTTGCCGCGGACGTCGACCGCCGCCGGGGTCCGCTGGAAGATGACGAGCTGTTCGGCCCACTCGGCGAGGTGCGGGGCGATCTGGACCGTCGTCGAGCCGGTGCCGATGACGCCGACCGTCTTGTCCGTCAGCCCGGTCAGGCCGCCGGTGCTGTCACCGCCGGTGTAGTCGAAGTCCCAGCGGCTGGTGTGGAAGGAGTGTCCGGCGAAGGTCTCCAGGCCCGGCAGCCCGGGGAGTTTCGGGCGGTGCATCAGGCCGATCGACATGGCCACGTACCGGGCCCGGATGACGTCCCCGCGGTCGGTGCTCACCAGCCACTTCCCGGCGGTCTCGTCCCAGCGCAGCTCGGTGACGGTGGTCTGGAAGAGAGCGTCGCGGTAGAGGTCGTACCTGCGGGCGATCTGCTGGAGGTGCGCGAAGATCTCGGGGCCGGTGGAGTACTTCTCGGTGGGTATCGTCCCGATCTCTTCGAGTATCGGCATGTAGATGTAGCTCTCGACGTCGCACCGGACCCCGGGGAAACGGTTCCAGTACCAGGTGCCGCCGACATCGCCCGCCTCGTCGATCAGCCGGATGCGCTCCAGGCCGGTCTCCTTGCGCAGGTGCGCGCCGGTCAGCAGGCCGCCGATGCCGGCGCCGACGACGGCGACGTCCACCTCGTCGGTGAGCGGCTCGCGTTCCTTGCGCTCGGTGTAGGGGTCGCGCGCATAGCGGCTGAAGTCCCCGCGTGCGAACTGGTAGGTACGGCCGGCGCTGCGCTTGTCGCGTTCCTGCCGGTACTTCTCCCTCACCGCTTCCAGGTCGATGGCCGGTGTCTCGTCGCTACGGTCGTCGCTGTCGGCGCGGGCCACAGCTACTCCTCGGGGGAAGGGGACGGAAGGGGAACATGACGCCACACCTCGTCGAACTGGGCACGCAGCCGCTGCGCGGCGTCGGGGTTGCTGAACAGGTAGAACCGGTCGGTGCCGAGGGCTTCCCAGACGAGCCCGGCCACGTCCTCGGCGCTCACCGACGTGTCACCGCCGGCACCGCGCGGGGCGGCCAGGCCCTGCACCATGGGGGTGTCGACCCGGCCGGGGCACAGCACCGAGACCCGGATCCCGGTGTCCCGCAGGTCGGCCCGCAGGCTGCGGGCGACGGCGAGGTCGGCGTGTTTGGAGGCGGCGTAGGCCGCGCTGCCCGCGCCGACGACGAAAGCGGACATCGAGGCCGTGTGGATCAGATGGGCCGGGCGGCCGCGCTCCAGGAGCCGGGGCACGAAGGCGCGGGCCACCAGGACGTGCGCCCAGTGGTTGGTCTCGAAGACCTGCCGCATCCGCTCCAGCGGCACCTCCCACAGCGGCTGCCCCACGGGACCGAGCACCCCGGCGTTGTTGCACACCACGTCGACGCCGCCGAACCGGTCGAACGCCGTGTCCGCGAGCCGGTCGACGGCGTGCGGATCGGTCAGGTCGGCCGTCAGCGCCGTGACCCGGACGCCACCTGCGGCGAGTTCGGACGCCCGGCAGTGCACTCCCTCGTCGATGTCCGCCATGATCACGCTGACGCCGGCGCGCGCGAAGCGGGCGCTGAGGGCGAGGCCGATGCCGCTGGCGGCGCCGGTCACCACGGCCGTCCTGGTCTGCAGGTCCACTGGGCTCTCTCCGCTCTGCGCGCGGGGTGCGGCGAAGGGCAGCGCGCTGTTGCTCGCGAGAAGGTCCGTTCCGGTGGCGCCGTTCGGGAAGGAGGATGTCAGCGGGGGTCGGGGAGCTTCAGACTGATCACGAGGACGGTCGCTGCGAAGCACATCAACAGGGCGAGGACGAGCACGGCCGCCGTCGCCGTCGAGAACGGACCGTCCAGGGAGACGAAGAGGGTTCCGCCGACGGTCGTGCCCAGCGCGGTCGCCATCTGCTGACTGGTCACCAGCACACCGCTGCCCATGCCGGCCTGCGCGGGAGGTACGTCGGCGAGGATCATCCGGAACAGCGTGGGACCGATCAGCGCCGCACCGGCACCGAAGAGGGCGATCCCGATGAGCACGAGTGTCAGGGAGGGATGCGGCCAGCCCAGCCCCATCACCAGCGCCAGCAGCACCAGACCCGCGCCCTGGACGAGGGCGCCCAGGGCGACGATCCGGCCGCCCAGGACCGCCACGATCTTCGGGGTGAACCGGGCCACCGCGAAGAACGCCACGGCGAACGGCGCCAGTCCCCCGCCGGAGGCCAGCCCGTGGAACCCGAAGTGTCCCTGCGCGATCAGCGCGTAGACGAAGAGGAAGGCACCGAAGCCGGCCTGGAACGGCACCACGGCCGCGAGCCCCCTGCGGGTGCCCGGATGGGACAGCACCGTCGGGGACAGCAGCGGTGAGCCGCCCCGCGCCTCCAGTCCGCGCTCGACCCGCACCAGCGCCCACAGTCCCACCGCGGCGACCACGAGCAGCGCCCACAGCCACAGCGGCCAGTCCAGGTCGGGCCCCGCCACGACCACGGCCAGGACGCAGACCATGGTCGCACCGAACAGCAGGGTGCCCGCCGGGTCGAACCCGGGCCTGGTCCCGGCCCTGGTCGCGGGGACCCGCCGGATCGCGAGCAGTGCGACCACCCCGACCGGCACATTGATCAGGAAGACCGACCGCCAGCCGATCCCGGCCACGTCCAGCGAGACCAGCAGCCCGCCCAGAATCTGCCCGACGACCATGCCGAGGGCCGCGGTCACGCCGTACATGGCGATCGCGCGGGCCCGCTCGCGGCCCTGGCTGACAGCCTGGATCGTCGCCAGCACCTGCGGTACGAGCATGGCAGCGGCGGCCCCCTGCAGCAGCCGGGCCGTGACGAGGAACTCGATGGTCGGGGCGAGTCCGCACAGCGCCGAGGTGACGGTGAACGCCGCCAGCCCGTACGCGTACAGTTCCCGCCTGCCGAAGGCGTCGCCCAGCCGTCCGCCCAGCACCAGGCCGAGGGCGTAGGTGAGGCCGTAGCCGGACACCACCAGCTCCAGCGCCGCCGGGCCGCCGTGGAGATCCGCACCGATCGGGTCCAGCGCCACATTGACGATGGAGGCGTCCACGATGGACAGCGCGTACCCGAGGAGGACCACCACGAGGGCGACACCGCCGAGCCCCGCGGCGGCCGGTTCCGGGCCGGCGGAGGACGCCGGCGTCGCGTCGGGCTCCTTCGGCGGGGAGAGTCCCTCGCGATGCGTCATGTGCTGCCTGCCCAGGGGTGCGTGGGGGACGGTGGGAGAGAGTGCGGGGCCGACGTCACTCGACGGCGGTGGGAGTGCCGGTGATCTTGGACATGATTCCCTTGGAGGCGTCCTTCGCGGACTCCGGCCAGGGCGTCAGCGCGTTGAACCCGCGGTGCGAGGAGGCGGGCTGGACGCGGGTGTCCATCGACATCCGCATGCGGGCCGGATGCGCCGAGACGTTCGGGATGGACTTGTGGCACATGAAGGCGTGGAACAGGAGCACGTCGCCCGGCTCCATGGGAGAGAACAGCAACTGCCCGTCCCCGCCGAACTCCTCCGTCGGGACACCGCGCACGGGGTGGCCGAAGCGGCGGAAGTTCTCGGTGACGACGTGCTCGCGCGGGCCCTTCTTGTGACTGCCGTCGGCGAGGGCGACACCGCCGGTGTCCCGGCTCGTCGGGAGCAGGGGTATCCAGGCGGTCCGGAAGTCCTTGTTCGGGCCTATGTAGAAGCCGTCCTGGTGCAGCGGCGTCAGGAAACTCGGCTCCTCGGAACCCGCGGCGGACGGGTAGTAGCGGATCGTCGTGGAGGCGAAGACGAAGACGGGCTCCCCGAAGACCTTCTCCCAGACCTTGACGGTCGAGGGGTGGTTCCACAGGTCGTCGTACTTGACGTAGTCGTGCATCGCCACCTCGTCGACCGCCTCGAAGGAGTCGATGGTGAGGTTGTCGAGCGTGGTGCCCGGAGCGGCGTGGCCGAGTCCGATCAGCCCCTCGAGCATCTGCTCGGCGGCGGTCCGCACGAGTTCGGGGTCCAGGGCGCCGCGCAGGAAGACGTAGCCGTGCTCGTCGTAGAACCGGTCGAGGGCCTGATGGTCGTCGAGGAGGGGCGTGCAGTCGACGTAGTCGCTGAAAGTGTCCGTCATGGTTCCTTGTCCTCGTGATGTGGGGAAGGAGCATTGAACGTCCGAACAGGCAGGCGTCTTCGATGGTGCCGGGTGAGGCGAGGTGACGAGAGGTGACCACCGGATCGGCCGGCGCCGACATCCAGAGGGTCGGGGCTCGGCTCGGCTGCGGGGCGCGGGCACCGGCGGTCAGAAAGTAACGGGGATCTCATCGAACCCGCCGGTGATCCGGTGCTCCTGCCAGCGCAGCTCCTCCTCGGGCACCGCGAGCCGCAGATCGGGCAGTCTGCGGAACAGCCGCTCGAACACCGCGGTCAGTTCGATCCGGGCCAGCACCCGGCCGATGCAGTGCCGGGTGCCGTGACCGAACGACAGGTGCGACTTGGGCCTGTCCCGGGTGATGTCCATCAGGTCGGGGTCGGGGTACGCGTGTCCGTCGATGTTGGCTGCTCCGATGGCCAGCAGCACTGCGTCCCCGGTACGGATCACTGTGTCGCCGACGGTGATGTCGCTGTGCGCGTAGCGGGGTATGAGCGCGTTGGACCCCTTGCCGCCGACGGCCAGCCGGAGGATCTCCTCGACCGCCGCGGGGGCGAGTTCGGGCTTCTCGGCCAGCAGGGCGCTCTGCTCCGGATTGCGCAGCATCAGCAGAGTGCCCAGGTCGATACGGACGATGGTGGTCTCGTAGCCGAACAGCAGCACGGCGTTGCCCAACTGGGCGATGTACTCGTCGGACAGCGAGCCGTCCTTGGCGGCGATCAGCTCGGACAGGATGTCGTCGCCCGGCTCGGTGCGCTTCCGCGCCACCAGTTCCGTCGTGTAGTCGACGACCTGTTGGAAGGTGTGCGCCGAGTGCCGGCCGTCGTCGCTCTGGTCGAAGGTGCCTCGCGCCCACTGACCGAACCGCTCCCGGTCGGCCAGCGGTACTCCGAGCAGATCGCAGACCACCATGGTCGGCAGCGGAAACGACAGCGCGCGGTGCAGATCGGCGGGCCGGGGGCCGGCGGCCAGTTGGTCGAGCAACTCGTCCACGTGCTGCTCGATCCGGGACTTCATCATGCGCATCCGGCGCGTGGAGAACCGGGGGACGAGCAGCTCGCGCATCTGCGGATGGTCGGCGGCCTCGGTCTCGTGGTCGTCCCCGGCCATCAGCGCCATCATGGTGCTCCGGGCCGTGGTCTTGGGCTGCCGCGCCGGGTAGGGGTTGCTGAGACCGAGTCGGCGGTCGGCCAGCAGCGCCCTGACCTCGTCATAGCGGGTGACCAGCCAGGCCTCCTCACCGGCCGCCCGCACCGGGGTGATCGGCCCTTCATGCTGCAGCGCGCGCATCCGGGGCGCGACACCGAGCACGGATGGGTTGTCGAACGGTAGTGTCGGCAGTTCCTTCATGTCCCCCGTCCTCCGGAGTCAGGCATGGATTCGTCGGACATCCGTGCACGCCGACGGCATCGGTGACGTCGGGTGCACGGCGCACCCGGTCGACGGGCGCGCGAAGATGTCGGCCGCCGGTTCGGCGGACGATCATTGCTGACGTGCGGGTGGTGCAGGCGCCGGATCGGCCGGTGACTACAGAGACGATCCGACGAGCAGTGCCAGGTCGATGAGACGGTTCGAGTAGCCCCACTCGTTGTCGTACCAGCCGACGACCTTGACCTGCGGGCCGGACACCCGGGTGAGACCGGCGTCGAACACGCAGGAGGCCGGGTCGCCCACGATGTCGCTGCTGACCAACGGCGCGTCCACATAGGACAGCACGCCCTTGTACGGCCCCGCGGCCGCCGCCGCGTACGCCTCCTTCACCTCGTCCACCGTGGTACCGCGGCGGGTGGTGACCGTGAGGTCGGTGACCGAGCCGGTGGGCACGGGCACCCGCAGCGCGAAGGCGTCCATCCGGCCGGCGAGTTCCGGGAGGACGAGGCCGATGGCCTTGGCGGCGCCGCTGGAGGTCGGCACGATGTTCATGGCCGCGGCCCGGGCCCGGCGCAGGTCCTTGTGCGGGGCGTCCTGGAGGTTCTGGTCCTGCGTGTAGGCGTGGGCCGTGGTCATCATGCCGCTGTCGATACCGACTGCGTCGTGCAGCACCTTGGCCAGCACGCCGAGACAGTTGGTGGTGCAGGAGGCGTTGGAGATGATGGCGTGGCGTTCGGGGTCGTAGTCGCCGTCGTTGACGCCCAGGACCACGGTGATGTCCTCGTCCTTGGCCGGCGCGGCGATGAGGACCTTCTTGGCGCCGCCTTCAATATGTGAACGCGCCTTCGCGGCGTCGGTGAAGATACCGGTGGACTCGATCACGATGTCCACTCCGAGGTCGCCCCAGGGCAGGTCGCCCGGGTCGCGCTCGGCGAGGACCTTGACCGTCCGGTCCCCCACGCGGATGGCACCCGCTTCCGCGGTGACCTCCTCGGGGAAACGGCCCAGGATCGAGTCGTAGGCGAGCAGATGAGCCATCGTGGGCACGTCACCGAGGTCGTTGACCGCGACGACCTCCAACTCCGAGCCCCGCGCAGCCGCCGCACGGAAGACGTTGCGACCGATGCGTCCGAAGCCGTTGATGCCGATTCGCACAGTCATGGGCGTGTTCCTCACCTAGCGCTCTAGAAGTCTTTGACGCGCCGTTGCGCCGAGGTGCACTGCAGGCCGTGTGCCCGGACGAGGCTCCGGCACGCGATCAAGCACGAGCTTATATAAGTTTGCGATACATTTCCAGGGTGGCTCACGCTCAGCGTGCCGACTGCGCAACCTACTTGGGAAGCAGTCGACCCTTACTCGGGCGTTCGAGAAGTGCAAGCACTGCCCCCTCCGGTTCCTCGGTGCGGGACCTGCCGCCGGCGTCAGCGCCCCTGCCGGACACCTCCGCCCCAGCGTCCCGCGGCGGCTGACCGGACCCGCCGGGAGGACCGAGGCCGCCACCAAACTGTCACGACCTTGACAACCGGCGTCGGCCCGCCATGCTTTACGCGCGTAGAGAATGCCCGTGACCGCGTCCACCCTCCCCACCCCCCGGAGGCCCAGGTGCCGTTCCGCTCGCTGTTCCTGCCGCTCCGCTCCGCACTGCCGCCCCGCCCACCGTTCCGGCGGCTCGGGGCCGCACCGGCCGCCGTCGCCGCCGCCTGCTGCGGGCTGCTCGTCCTGCCCTCGTCCGCCGGGGCTGCCGACGCGCCCGGCGCCGTCGGCGCGCACGCTCCGCGGATCCACGACATCCAAGGCCGCACCCGGCTCTCCCCGTTCGCGGGCCGGGAGGTCACCGGGGTCCCCGGCATCGTCACCGGGGTCCGCGACTTCGGTGCGGCGCGCGGCTTCTGGCTGCAGGACCCGCACCCCGACCGTGACCGGGCCACCAGTGAGGGAATCTACGTCCACACCGGAGGAGACAGCCCAGGAGTCGAGGTCGGGGACGCGCTGCGGGTCACCGGCGAGGTGCAGGAGTACTACCCGGGCGGCAAGGAGGCGGGCAACCAGTCGGTCACCGAACTGAGCGGCGCCACCTGGCGGACCACCGGGCACCGCTCCCGCGGGAGACTGCCGAGGGCCGTCCGGCTCACCGCCCGCTCGGTACCGGAGGCGTACGCGCCGGACGCGGATGAGGGTCCCCCCGGATCCGGAGGATCGGGGGGAGGCAGCATCGAGAACCGGCCGCTGCGTCCGGGCCGGTACGCGCTGGACCGCTACGAGTCGCTGGAGGGCATGCGCGTCTCCGTGCACGACGTGCGGGTCACCGGCCCCACCAGCCGCTACCACGACCTGTGGGTGACCACCGACCCGGACCAGCCCGACTCCGCGCGGCGGCACCCTCTACGGCTCCTACGAGGATCGCAACGGCGCCCGGATGAAGATCTCCTCGCTGCTCCCCCTCGACACGCACCCCTTCCCGAAAGCCGACGTCGGCGACGCGCTGAGCGGCACCACCGAAGGCCCGCTGGACTACGAGCAGTACGGCGGCTACACGCTGCGCGCCACCGGACTGGGCGAGCACAGGGACAACGGCCTGGAGCGCGAGCGGACCCGCGAGCAGCGCCGGAACGAACTGGCGGTGGCGACGTACAACGTCGAGAACCTCTCCCCCGCTTCCGAGCCCGCCAAGTTCGAGCGGCTGGCCGAGGGCCTGGTCACCAACCTCTCCTCCCCCGACATCGTCACCGTCGAGGAGGTCCAGGACGACTCGGGACCGCAGGACGACGGCACGGTCGGCGCCGGCCGGACCCTCACGAAGCTGACCGAGGCCATCCGCGAGGCGGGCGGGCCCTCCTACGCGTGGCGCCAGATCGACCCGGCGGACAAGGCGGACGGCGGACAGCCCGGCGGCAACATCCGCGTGGCGTTCCTCTACAACCCCGCCCGGGTGTCCTTCACCGACCGGCCCGGCGGCGACGCCACGACGCCGGTGCGGGTCCTGGACCGGGGCGGCGAGCCCGCGCTGTCCGCCTCACCGGGCCGGATCGCCCCGCGGGACACCGCCTGGGAGGACAGCCGCAAGCCGCTGGCGGGCGAGTTCCGCTTCCGGGGCCGCACGGTCTTCGTGATCGCCGACCACTTCAGCTCCAAGGGTGGCGACCAGCCGATGGAAGGCCGCTTCCAGCCGCCCGCCCGGCACTCGGAGCAGCAGCGCGTCGCACAGGCCGAGGTGGTCAACGGTTTCGTGCGCACGCTGCAGGACGTCGACCCGGAGGCCGTGGTCGTGGCGGGCGGCGACTTCAACGACTTCCCCTTCTCCCCCACCCTGCGCACGCTGCGCTCGGGCCACGCGCTGACCAGCCCGCTCGACCGACTGCCCCGCGACGAACGCTACGGCTACGTCTACAACGGCAACTCCCAGACCCTGGACCACCTGCTGACCAGTCCGGGCGCCGGGCGGACCGAGTACGACATCGTCCACATCAACGCGGAGTTCGCCGACCAGATCAGCGACCACGATCCGTCGGTGGTCCGGATCACGCGCCGCTGAACCGGCGCGGTCCGGAAGCTCCGCCCCGGGGGCCGCAGGGCCGCGCCGCGTCGGAGCGCTCGGACCGCGCCGGGGAGCCGCTCCCCGGCGGGACGGTCAGGCCCGCCGGGGCGGCTTGCCGCCTCCGGGCCCGTACGGCGGCGGAACAACGGGCTGCGCGCCGTGCGGAGGCGCCCCGGGCACGCCGCGGGGCGGGGAGCCCGGTGCGCCGTAGGGCGGTGCCGGAGGGGTGCCGTACGGGGAGCCGGGCGCCGGGTCCTGCCGACCGGCAGGGCCGTGGGGCAGCCGTCCCCCGGCACCCGGCGCCCCGCCGGGGCCGGGCCGGGTTCCGGTCAGGTCCCGTACCAGCAGGGTCGCGCCCGCGACGGCACCCGGCATCAGCGGAACGGCGAGCAGCGGCACCAGGAAGGCCAGCGCCAGCGGCACTCCGAAGCCCAGCGCGAGGGACTTGCGCCGGCGCAGCATCGCCAGCCGCTCCCGCACCGGAACGCCCCGGCGCTGCAGTCCGACGGAGGCGAGTTCCAGGGTGAGGAAGAATCCCGCGACGCAGAAGCCGAGTGCAGGGACGACGCTCTGCCCGATCACCGGCACGAAGCCGAGGAAGAAGAGCGGGACCGTGAACAGCAGCGTCCGGAAGAGCACATAGCCGCTGTCGCACAGCGAGGTCCACAGCTCCCGCCACAGGGGCTGGTCGACGACGTGTTCGGGCAGCCCGCCCGCGCTCTCCTCGACCCGCTCGGAGAGCTTCTCGTAGAACGGGTCGCCGATCAGCAGGGTGACCGCCGCGAACGTCACCACGGCCAGCATCAGTACGGCGCACCACAGCATGACCGCGAAGACGCCACGGGTCAGGGCGCGGCCTGTGGCGTCCCAGTCGTCGGCGAAGGGGGTGGCCCACGCGGCGAGGTCATCCGCGGAGAACGCGAGCGCGGTGAGGGCCGCCGCGTAGAGGACGAGGGTGATCAGTGCGGGCAGCAGCCCGAACCCGAACCACCGCCCGTGGGTGAGCACCCACCGCTGTCCCCGCCCCAAGTACCGCAGCCCGGCCCCAAGATCACGCATGTCGGCAAGCCTACGGCCTGCGGAACCGGAGCGGGACGGGTGCCGCCACCGCCCTCCCGATCGGTTGCGCAGTTGTGACGCCTGCGCCGCGCCGCCGGCGGTGACGTGGCGGCGCAGGCGCGGGCGGGCCTCAGTTGTGGCTGTGCAGTGCCTCGTTCAGTCCGCCCCACGAGCCGCTGCGCTGCAGGGCCTCGACGGCGCCGGTGACCGAGTTGCGGCGGAAGAGCAGGTTGCCGGCGCCGGACAGATCCAGCGCTTTGACGATCTTCCCGTCCGGCAGGGTGACACGGGTACCGGCCGTGACGTAGAGGCCGGCCTCGACGACCGAGTCGTCGCCGAGCGAGATCCCGATCCCCGCCTCGGCACCGATCAGACAGCGCTCGCCGATGGAGACGACCTGCTTGCCGCCGCCGGAGAGAGTGCCCATGATCGAGGCGCCGCCGCCCAGGTCGGTGCCGTCGCCGAGGACGACGCCCGCGCTGATCCGGCCCTCGACCATGGAGGTGCCCAGGGTGCCGGCGTTGAAGTTGCAGAAGCCCTCGTGCATGACGGTGGTGCCCTCGGCGAGGTGCGCGCCCAGCCGGACCCGGTCGGCGTCGCCGATCCGGACGCCCTTGGGGATCACGTAGTCGGTCATCCGCGGGAACTTGTCCACGCTGGTCACCGCCAGGTGCGCGCCCGAGGCGCGGGCGGCGAGCCGGGCCTCCTCGACCTTGTCCACCGGTACCGGACCCAGGTTGGTCCAGGCGACATTGGACAGGTGTGCGAACTGTCCTTCGAGGCTGAGGCCGTGCGGGCGGACCAGCCGGTGGCTGAGCAGGTGCAGGCGCAGGTACACGTCGTGCGCGTCCAGCGGCTTGTCGTCCAGCGAGGAGATGACCGTACGGACGGCCACGACCTCGACCCCGCGGCGGGGGTCCTCGCCCAGGGCCTGCGGAGCGCTCTTTCCGAGCAGCTCGGCGGCGCGCTCGGCGCTCAGCCGCTCGCTGCCGGCCGGACCGGGCTCGGGAGCGAGTTCCGGCTGCGGAAACCAGGTGTCCAGTACGGTCCCGTCGGCAGCGACGGTGGCGAGGCCGGCGGCGACGGCCCCGGGGGTGTCGGCGGAGGTGGGTGCTTCGGTCATACCTCGAACGCTATCCGGCCTCGGCCCGCGGTGACGAACCGGTCCACAGGCCGGGCGGTGCTACGGACGGTCACCGGCCGCTGACGGGCCCGGGTCACCGATCACCCGGGCGAGCGTCGAGCGGACCTCTGCGCGGTCGAAGGGCCGGTCGGTGAGCAGGACTTGCAGCAGCAGTCCGTCGATCAGCGCCGCCAGCGCCCGCGCGGTGGCGGGGTCGGCGGTGTGCCGGCCGACCACCTCGACCCAGTCGTCGATCCAGGCCGCCGCGACCGGCTGGAGCGGCGGGCGGCGCAGGGCGGCGAGGTAGAGCTCGTACTCCAACCGGATGCGCCCGTGCGCTCCCGAGGCGTACTCCTCCAGGATCCGTACCATCGCGTCCAGCAGCGATTCCTGGTCGGACAGCTCCCGGTCCCAGGTCTCGATCTCGGACTGCGGCCCGCAGGTGACCTGCTGGAGCGCCGCGACGAGCAGATCGTCCAGGCTCCCGAAGTGGTAGGTGGTGGAGCCGAGCGGCACGTCCGCTTCGGCCGCGACCGAGCGGTGACTGAGTGCCGAGATGCCTTTCAGCTCCACCAGGCGGATCGCGGCGTCGATGATCCGCTGCCGCCGCTCGGGGTCGTATCGCCGTCCCATCAGTGCGCACCTCCCAGGTTGAGCACCACGACTCCGCATATCACCAGCAGCAGGCCGAGGATCTTCGCGGCGGTGACCGACTCGCCGATGAACACCATGCCGATCAGCGCGATCGCGGCCGTCCCGGCACCGGACCAGATGGCGTAGGCGGTCCCCACGGACATGCTCTTGAGCGTCTGCGCGAGGAGCACGAACGCCACCAGATAGCCGGCCGCCGTCAGGAGCGAGGGCACCAGTCTGCTGAAGCCCTCGCTGTACTTCATCGCGGTCGTCCCCAGTACCTCCGCGAGAATCGCCGCCGCCAGCGTCATATACGTCATACGTACGAGCGTACACAACGTTGCGTACGGCCGTACATAAAAAAGTTCCGACCATGCGAACGGCCGCGCACCCGAGGGTGCGCGGCCGTCGCCCGCGGTCGCGGAACAGCTGCCGGAGCGCTCAGACGTTGAAGCCCAGCGCCCTGAGCTGCTCGCGCCCGTCGTCAGTGATCTTGTCGGGGCCCCACGGGGGCATCCAGACCCAGTTGATCTTGAGTTCGTTGACGATGCCCTCGGTCGCGGACTGCGCCTGGTCCTCGATGACGTCGGTCAGCGGACAGGCCGCCGAGGTGAGCGTCATGTCGATGGTGGCGATGTTCGCGTCGTCGACGTGGATCCCGTAGATCAGGCCGAGGTTGACGACGTCGATACCCAGCTCCGGGTCGACGACGTCCATGAGCGCCTCGCGGACCTCTTCCTCGCTCGCGGGCTTGGTGGTCATCTCGGTCATGCCGTCTTCTCCTTGGCCGAGTCGGCTTCCCCCGGCTCCTGCGCGCTCGCGTCCGCCCCGCTGAACGCCTTCGATGTCGCGTCCTTCCACGCCATCCAGCTCAGCAGCGCGCACTTCACCCGCGCCGGGTACTTCGAGACCCCGGCGAACGCCACGGCGTCCTCCAGCAGGTCCTCCATGCTGTCGTCCGGCTCGAGCTGACCCTTGGACTGCATCAGCTCCAGGAACGTCTCCTGGATCCTGCGGGCCTCGGGCAGTTCCTTGCCGACCAGCAGCTCGTTCAGCACCGAGGCGCTGGCCTGGCTGATGGAGCAGCCCTGCCCCTCGTACGACACATCCTCGATGGTGTCGCCGTCGTACCGCACACGCAAGGTGATCTCGTCACCGCACGTCGGGTTGACGTGGTGCACCTCGGCATCGCCGTCGCGCAGCCCGCGCCCGTGCGGATGCTTGTAGTGGTCCAGGATGACTTCCTGGTACATCGAGTCCAGCTTCACCGACAGCCCCTAAGCGAAGAAAT
The DNA here is from genome assembly GCF_029351045.1 of Streptomyces sp. WMMB303. Classification (NCBI taxonomy): domain Bacteria; kingdom Bacillati; phylum Actinomycetota; class Actinomycetes; order Kitasatosporales; family Streptomycetaceae; genus Streptomyces; species Streptomyces sp. WMMB303. The sequence continues at coordinate 1,242,579 of NZ_JARKIN010000001.1, forward strand.
TCCGTACGTGTTCCAGCCCGTCCGCCAGGGCGTCCACCTCGGCGGGCGTGGAGTACAGATAGAACGACGCTCGCGTGGTGGCAGGAATTCCGTACCGCAGGCAGACCGGGCGGGCGCAGTGATGGCCCACCCGCACCGCGATGCCCTGCTCGTCCAGCACCTGGCCGACGTCGTGCGGATGGATGTCACCCAGCGTGAAGGAGATCGTGGCACCGCGGTCCTCGGCCGTGGCGGGGCCGATGATCCGCAGGTCCGGGATCTCCTGGAGCTTGCGCACCGCGTACTCCGTCAGCGCCTGCTCGTGCTGGTGGATCCGGTCCATACCGATCGCGCTGAGGTAGTCGACGGCGGCGCCCAGCCCGACCGCCTGCGCGATCGGCGGGGTGCCCGCCTCGAACTTGTGCGGCGCCGGAGCGTACGTCGACGAGTGCATCGTGACGGTCTCGATCATCTCCCCGCCGCCGAGGAACGGCGGCAGGTCGTTGAGCAGCTCCTGGCGCCCCCACAGCACGCCGATGCCGGTGGGGCCGCACATCTTGTGGCCGGTGAAGGCCACGAAGTCGGCCTGCAGCGCCTGCACGTCCAGCACCATGTGCGGGGCCGCCTGCGAGGCGTCCACCACGACCAGCGCACCGACCTCCTGCGCCCGCCGCACGATCTCCTCGACGGGGTTGAAGGTGCCCATGATGTTGGAGACGAGCGTGAGCGCGACCACCTTGGTGCGCTCCGTGATCAGCTCCTCGACCCCGGCCATGTCCAGCCGACCCTCGTCGGTGAGCCCGAACCACTTCAGTTTCGCGCCGGTGCGCTGCGAGAGCAGCTGCCACGGAACGATGTTGGAGTGGTGCTCCATCTCCGTGATGACGATCTCGGTGTCCCGCTCGACGCGGTAGGGCTCGTCGGCCCAGCCGAGCATGTTGGCCACCAGGTTGAGCGACTCCGAGGCGTTCTTGGTGAAGATCACCTCGTCGCGGCTGGGTGCGTTGATGAACGCGGCGACCTTGTCGCGCGCGCCCTCGTACAGCGCCGTGGCCTCCTCGGCCAGCACATGCACGCCGCGGTGGACGTTGGCGTTGTGCTTCTCGTAGTAGTCGGCGAGGGCGTCGAGCACCTGCGTCGGCTTCTGCGAGGTGGCGGCGTTGTCCAGATAGACGACCTTCTGCCCGTCGTGCACCAGGCGGTCCAGGATCGGGAAGTCCTTACGGATCGCCTCGGTGTCCAGCAGACCCGGGAGCTGTGTCACGCAGTGGCACCACCCTTCACGTACTCCTCGTAGCCCTCTTCCTCCAGCTTGTCGGCCAGCTCGGCACCGCCGGACTCGGCGATCCGCCCGTTGGCGAAGACATGCACGTGGTCGGGCTTGATGTAGCGCAGGATGCGGGTGTAGTGCGTGATCAGCAGGGTGCCCACGTCGCCGGTCTCCCGGACCCGGTTGACGCCCTCGGAGACGACGCGCAGCGCGTCCACGTCGAGGCCGGAGTCGGTCTCGTCCAGGATCGCGATCTTCGGCTTCAGCAGCTCCAGCTGCAGGATCTCGTGGCGCTTCTTCTCACCGCCGGAGAAGCCCTCGTTGACGTTGCGCTCGGCGAACTTCGGGTCGATGGAGAGGCGCTCCATGGCCTCCTTGACCTCCTTGACCCAGGTACGCAGCTTGGGGGCCTCGCCACGGATGGCGGTGGCGGAGGTGCGCAGGAAGTTGGAGACGGAGACACCCGGGACCTCGACCGGGTACTGCATGGCGAGGAAGACACCCGCGCGGGCGCGCTCGTCGACGGACATCTCCAGGACGTCCTCGCCGTCGAGCTTCACGGAGCCGCTGGTGACGGTGTACTTCGGGTGCCCCGCCAGCGAGTAGGCCAGCGTGGACTTGCCGGAGCCGTTCGGCCCCATGATCGCGTGCGTCTCGCCCTGCTTCACGGTCAGGTCGACGCCGCGCAGGATCTCGTTGGGGCCGCCCTCGGTTTCGACGGAGACGTGCAGGTCGTTGATCTCAAGCGTTGCCATGGGGACTTCAGGACTCCTGTGTGACGGAGACGAGCACTGCCGCATCGGGGCCGTCTCCTTCGATCTTGACGGGGTACACGGGGACGGGGCGGGTGGCGGGCAGCCCGGAGGGCTTGCCGGTGCGCAGGTCGAAGCGGGAGCCGTGCAGCCAGCACTCGATGGTGCAGTCCTCCACGTCGCCCTCCGAGAGCGACACATTGGCGTGCGAGCAGATGTCGTTGACGGCGAACACCTCACCCTCGGTGCGCACGAGGGAGACCGGAACACCGTCCAGCTCCACCCGCAGCGGGGTGTCCTCCTCCAGGTCGCCCAGCGAGGCGGCCCTGACGAAGCTCTCGCTCATGAGACCGATGCCTCCAGCTCCGCCTCGATCCGGGCGATGAGGCGCTCCTCCACATCCGGGATGCCGACCTGCTGGACGAGCTCGGCGAAGAAGCCGCGCACCACCAGCCGGCGCGCCTCGCGCTCCGAGATGCCGCGCGCCATCAGGTAGAAGAGCTGCTCGTCCTCGAAGCGGCCGGTCGCCGAGGCATGGCCGGCGCCGACGATCTCGCCGGTCTCGATCTCCAGGTTGGGCACCGAGTCGACGCGCGAGCCGTCCGTGAGCACCAGGTTGCGGTTGAGCTCGTAGGTGTCGGTGCCGGTGGCCGCCGCCTGGATGAGCACGTCACCGATCCACACCGCGTGCGCGTCGTCGCCCTGGAGCGCGCCCTTGTAGGCGACGTTGCTGCGGCAGTTGGGAGTGTCGTGGTCGACGAGCAGCCGGTGCTCCTGGTGCTGTCCGGCGTCGGTGAAGTACAGGCCGTACAGCTCGGCCTCGGCTCCCGGGCCGCCGTAGCTGACCCGGGGGTTGAGGCGCACCAGGTCGCCGCCGAAGGTGACCACGACCGACTTGAAGGTCGCGTCCCGGCCCACCAGCGCGTTGTGCTGCGAGCAGTGCACGGCGGTGTCGTCCCAGTCCTGCACGGAGACGACGGTCACCTTGGCGCCGTCGCCGAGCACGAACTCGACATTGGCCGAGCGCACCGCGTCACCCGTGTGGTCGATGACGATGACGGCCTCGGCGAAGGCGCCGATGTCGAAGACCGTGTGGCCGTAGGTCACGCCGCCCTCGCCGTGCAGGGAGACCCGCACCGGCTCGGTCAGCACCGCGCCCTTGGGCACCGAGATGACACTGGCCTTCTCGAACGCGGAGAACGCCTGCGCCGCCACCCGGTCCACCGGCTTGCCGGCGCGGCCGACGCGCGCGTCGTCCCGTGACACCTTCTCGACGGTGACCCCGTCGGGCGCGGACACCTCGGTCTTGACCGAGCCGGTCGCCTGCGCCGTACCGTCGTGCAGGCCCTTGAGCCGGTCCAGAGGAGTGAAGCGCCACTCCTCCTCGCGGCCGTGCGGCACCGGGAAGTCCGCCACGTCGAAGGACGGCGGAGCGCTCATCCTGGTGGCGGTGGTGGACTCTGCGGCCACCGCGATGGATCCCGTGGTGTTGGAACCGACGGGGATGTTCTGGGCCTCAGCCATGGCTGTCGTGTTGCTCGCTTTCTGCCTCTTTGTGTGCGCCCGCCTCCGGGGGCTCGGACCCGGTGCCGGCGTTCGATCGTGCTCGCTCCCTCGTCATCCGGGACCCGCGCGCGTTCTCCCTTTCGGCACCGGCGCCCCCTTCGGCTCGCTCACCTGGTCGGAGAAGGGGTCACGGATGACTCGGAACGGGGGCCGGGCGGCGTCAGCCGACCGCTCCTTCCATCTGCAGCTCGATCAGCCGGTTCAGCTCCAGCGCGTACTCCATGGGCAGCTCCTTGGCGATCGGCTCGACGAAGCCGCGCACGATCATCGCCATGGCCTCGTCCTCGGACAGCCCGCGGCTCATCAGGTAGAAGAGCTGGTCGTCGCTGACCTTGGAGACGGTCGCCTCGTGGCCCATCGTCACGTCGTCCTCGCGGACGTCGACGTAGGGGTAGGTGTCGGAACGCGAGACGGTGTCCACCAGCAGCGCGTCGCACAGCACGTTGGACTTGGAGCCCTCTGCGCCCTCACCGATCTCGATGAGGCCCCGGTAGGAGGTCCGGCCGCCACTGCGGGCCACCGACTTCGAGACGATGTTCGAGGAGGTGCGGGGCGCCATGTGGACCATCTTGGCGCCCGCGTCCTGGTGCTGGCCCTCGCCCGCGAAGGCGACGGACAGCGTCTCGCCCTTGGCGTGCTCACCCATGAGGTAGACCGCCGGGTACTTCATCGTCACCTTGGAGCCGAGGTTGCCGTCCACCCACTCCATGGTCGCGCCCTCGTAGGCCACGGCGCGCTTGGTGACCAGGTTGTAGACGTTGTTCGACCAGTTCTGGATCGTCGTGTAGCGGCAGCGGCCGCCCTTCTTGACGATGATCTCGACGACGGCCGAGTGCAGCGAGTCCGAGTCGTAGATCGGCGCCGTGCAGCCCTCGACGTAGTGCACGTAGGCGTCCTCGTCGACGATGATCAGCGTCCGCTCGAACTGGCCCATGTTCTCGGTGTTGATCCGGAAGTAGGCCTGGAGCGGGATGTCGACGTGCACGCCCGGCGGCACGTAGATGAAGGAGCCGCCCGACCACACCGCCGTGTTCAGCGCGGCGAACTTGTTGTCGCCGGCCGGGATGACGGTGCCGAAGTGCTCCTGGAACAGCTCGGGGTGCTCGCGCAGCGCGGTGTCCGTGTCCAGGAAGAGGACGCCCTGCTGCTCCAGGTCCTCGCGGATCTGGTGGTAGACGACCTCCGACTCGTACTGCGCGGCGACACCGGCGACCAGGCGCTGCTTCTCCGCCTCCGGGATGCCGAGCTTGTCGTAGGTGTTCTTGATGTCCTCGGGCAGGTCCTCCCAGGACTGCGCCTGCTTCTCGGTGGACCGCACGAAGTACTTGATGTTGTCGAAGTCGATGCCCGACAGGTCCGAGCCCCAGTTCGGCATCGGCTTCTTCTCGAAGAGCTTGTGCCCCTTGAGACGCAGCTTGAGCATCCAGTCGGGCTCGTTCTTCTTCTCCGAGATGTCGCGGACGACATCCTGGGAGAGGCCGCGCTTCGCGGCTGCGCCCGCCGCGTCGGAGTCGGACCAGCCGTACTCGTACTTGCCCAGCCCCTCGAGCTCAGGGTGAGCAGTCTCCGTAGGAGCGGTCATGCGGGGTTCCTCCCGGCGTCGTTCACGTTGGTGGCGTTGCTGGTCTTCGGTGGTCGTGCGGGGTTCCTGGCTGCCGGGGGCTGGGCCGCGGCGGTCTCGGGGTGCGGGTGGGGCCTGGGGATGAACGTCGTGCACACTCCGTCGCCGTGCGCGATGGTCGCCAGCCGCTGGACGTGCGTGCCCAGCAGCCGGGAGAAGACCTCCGTCTCCGCCTCGCACAGCTGGGGGAACTGCTCGGCCGTGTGCGCCACCGGGCAGTGGTGCTGGCAGAGCTGCTCGCCGGCCTGCGCGGGCGCGTCACGCGCGGTGGCAGCGTACCCGTCCGCGGTCAGCGCCTGCGCCAGGGCCCGCACCCGGTCCTCGGGCGCGACCCGCTCCAGGGCCTCCTGGTACTTCCCCGCCTGCGCCTCCACCCGGGCGCGCGCGAAGGCCGCGACCGCGGCCTCCCCGGCCTCGCCGTCCCCGGCGGTCCGGGCGATCCAGCGCAGGGCGTCGGCCGCGAGCTCGTCGTACGCCTGGTCGAAGGCGTCCCGTCCGCAGTCGGTCAGGGCGAAGACCTTGGCGGGGCGGCCCCGGCCGCGCGAGCCGTAGACCCGCTTGTCGCGGGGCTCCACGACGCCCTCGGCCACGAGCGCGTCCAGATGACGGCGGACGGCCGCCTGGGTCAGCTCCAGCCGCAGCGCCAGTTCGGCCGCGGTGGAGGGGCCGTGATCCAGGACGGAGCGAGCGACCTTGTTCCTCGTACCGTGCTGTTCATCCTGCGCCGAGGGGCCCGACGCGGCTCCGCCGGTGGCCGGTGCGGCCATCGGTCGGTGCTCCCGAGCCTGGTCCCTCTTTTTCACAACGTCATTGTTGCTTAATTCCGCCGACGCGGGCAAGCGACAGCTCTGACCAGCCCCGATGGAGTGCATCACGTAAGGCTGACCTAACCGGCGGGCCCACGTCCGCCGCAGCCCGCCGCAGGAGCGCCCCGGCCCGCTCCCTAGACTGCCCTGCATGCGAAGTTCAGCGGCCGTGGAGGTCGCCGGGCTGGTGAAGCGGTACGGCAGCAGGACCGCCGTCGACGGGCTGGACCTGACCGTCGCGCGGGGCACCGTCACCGCGTTCCTCGGCCCCAACGGAGCGGGTAAGACCACCACCGTCGAGACCTGCGAGGGCTACCGCCGGCCGGACTCCGGCACCGTGCGGGTGCTCGGCCTCGACCCGATCGCCCAGGGCGCCGAGCTGCGGCCCCGGATCGGGGTGATGCTCCAGAGCGGCGGGATCTACCCCACGGCCAGGGCCGAGGAGACGCTCCGCCATATGGCGGCACTGCACGCGCACCCGCTGGAGGTGCCGGCCCTGATCGAACGCCTCGGCCTGGGCGGCTGCGGCCGCACTCCCTACCGCAGGCTCTCCGGTGGCCAGCAGCAGCGGCTCGGTCTCGCGCTGGCCCTGGTGGGCCGCCCCGAGCTGGTCTTCCTGGACGAGCCGACCGCCGGGCTCGACCCGCAGGCCCGGCACGCCACCTGGGACCTGGTGCGCGAGCTGCGCGCCGACGGGGTGACGGTGCTGCTGACCACCCACGCCATGGACGAGGCCGAGGAGCTGTCCGACGACGTCGCCATCGTCGACGGCGGCAGGGTGATCGCCCACGGCTCCCCCGAGGAGCTGTGCCGGGGCGGCGCGGAGAACACCCTGCGCTTCACCGGACGCCCGGGGCTCGACCTGAAGTCGCTGCTCAAGGCCCTGCCCCCGCAGACCGGCGCGGCCGAGCTCAGCCCGGGCAGCTACCGGCTCACCGGCACGGTCGACCCGCAGCTCCTGGCCACCGTGACGTCCTGGTGCGCGCAGAACGGCGTCCTGCCCGACCGGATCTCGGTGGAGCGCAGAACGCTGGAGGACGTCTTCCTGGAACTGACGGGGAAGGAGCTGCGCTCGTGAACGGAACCGGAACCGGAACCGGAACCGGAACCGCCGGCGGCGAGTACGCACCCGCGCCGGGAGCCGCGCCGCTGCCGCGCATGGTGCGGGCGCAGGCGTGGCTGGAGACCCGTACCCAGCTGCGCAACGGCGAGCAGCTGCTGTTGACCGTCGTCATCCCGACGCTGCTGCTGGTGCTCTTCAGCTCCGTCGACATCGTCGACACCGGCCGCGGCTCCCGGGTCGACTTCCTGGCGCCCGGCATCCTGGCGCTGGCGGTGCTCTCCACCGCCTTCACCGGGCAGGCCATCGCCACCGGCTTCGAGCGCCGCTACGGCGTCCTCAAGCGGCTGGGCGCCTCGCCGCTGCCGCGGTGGGGGCTGATGACCGCGAAGACCTGCTCGGTGCTGGTGATCGAGGCCCTGCAGGTGCTGCTGCTGAGCGTGGTGGCGCTGCTGCTGGGCTGGTCGCCGCACGGCAACCCGGCCGCGGTGCTGCTCCTCCTGCTGCTGGGCACGGCTGCCTTCTCCGGGCTCGGGCTGCTGATGGCCGGCACCCTGCGGGCGGAGGCCACGCTGGCGGCGGCCAACCTGGTGTTCATCCTGCTGCTGGTCGGCGGCGGGGTCGTCGTCCCGCTGGAGAGGTTCCCGGACGCCGCGCAGAGCGCGCTGCAACTGCTGCCCATCTCCGCCCTCTCCGACGGGCTGCGCGAGGTGCTCCGGCACGGGACCGGGATGCCCTGGGGCGATCTGGGCGTGCTGGCGGTCTGGGCGGTATTGGGCCTCGGTGCCGCCGCGCGCTTCTTCAAGTGGGAGTGACGCCCACGGGCGGCCCCTCGTGAATGCGCGCACAAGCGGCCCTCTACCATGGCTTCGTGCCGAAACTGCTCGAACTCGTACGTAACCCCGTCGCGTACATCGCCGCGCGCTGGACCCCCTCGCCCTGCACCGTGGAGCGGGCGGCGCTGGCCGCGCTGCTGATGAGCATCGTCATCGTGGTGACCGGCGGCGCGGTGCGGCTGACCGGCTCCGGCCTGGGCTGCGACACCTGGCCCAAGTGCAGCGACGACAGCCTCACCGCCACCTCCGCCATGGGGGTGCACGGAGCCATCGAGTTCGGCAACCGCATGATGACCTGGGTGGTGTCGGCCGCGGTCGGTTGGACGATCATCGCGGTGCGGGCGGCGAAACCCGCCCGCAGGGGGCTGAGCCGGCTCGCCTGGGCGCAGTTCTGGGTCGTGGTGGGCAACGGCGTGGTCGGCGGCATCACGGTGTGGGTGAAGCTGAACCCCTTCGTCGTGGCCGGGCACTTCCTGGCCGCGACCGCGCTGCTGACCGTCACCACCCTCACCTGGCTGCGCGCGCGGGAAGGCGACGCGCCGCCCCGGCCGCTGGTGGGCAAACCGGTGCGCAGGCTCACCCACGTCCTGGTCCTCTTCACGGCCGGCCTGATCGTCGCGGGCACCGTCGTCACCGGAGCGGGTCCGCACGCGGGGGACAGCAGCGAGGTGGACCGGATGCCGGTCGCCGTGGAACTGGCCACCCGCACGCACGCCGCGTTCGCCTGGATGGTGGTGCTACTGGCCCTCGTCCTCGCCCTCGGCCTGCGCCTGATGGACGCACCGGCCGGGCCCCGGAAAACGGTGCGGAACCTGCTGCTGGTGCTGCTGGCGCAGGGCGCCCTCGGGTACGTGCAGTACGCGACCGATCTGCCCGAGATCCTGGTCGGGCTGCATCTGCTGGGCTCGACGCTGGTGTGGGTCGGGGTGCTGCGGGTGGTGCTCTCCACCCGGGAGCGCGGCCTCCCGGCGGCCGCCGGGGGCGCTGTCCCCGCCCCTTCCCGGGTCGCGGTGGCGAGCGCCGCTTCGGAACCGGCTCCGGCTCCGAGCCGCTGACCCGCACCCCGGTACCCCTCGCCGCCTCGGCTACTCACGGGTAGCATCTGGGGTATGGCAGCAGACAGCAGCAAGCGGGCGGCCCGCCTCGCCAAGCGGACCGGTGCGTTCGCGCAGCGGCACGGCGGGAGCGCCGAGGCGCAGATCGCGTACGTGGGACAGGTCGGCTTCCGGATCTCCCTGGTCGGTGCGGACGGCACCTGGGGCGATCTGATGGCCCCCTCCAAGGAGGTCGCCGAGGAAGCCGTACGGGCCGAGGGCGTCACCCTGCGGGAGAGCTTCGACGGGGAGATGGCCGAGCACATGCGCACCGGTCCCTACGAGTGGGAGCGGATGGCCGGTATCCAGCTGGGCGCGCCGGGCGGCCGCTAGCAACCGCGTGCCCCCTCCGGGGTCCACGCACGGAAGGCCGGACCCTTCCGGTGGCGGGAGGGTCCGGCCTTCCGTGCGTCGCGGTGCGCGGGGCGCAGCCGGGGAGCCGGAGGACGCCTCGTCCGTAGTGACGGGACGCGGGAGCGGCGCTCAGCGCAGGAAGGGGTCGATGGCGACCGCTGCGAAGACCAGCGAGACGTAGGTGATCGACCAGTGGAAGAGCCGCATCTCCTTGAGCTTGGCGCCGGTCAGCCCCGCTCGGGCGCGGGCCCGCAGCGCGTGGGCCTCCCAGAGCCACAGTCCGCCGGCCAGCACCGCGACGAGCGGGTAGAACCAGCCGACGTAGCCGAGGGGCCACAGCAGCAGGGAGACGACGACCATCACCCAGCTGTAGACGACGATCTGGTTGGCCACCACGACATTGCCCGCCACGGCCGGGAGCATCGGCACGCCGACCCGCTTGTAGTCCTCGGTGACCTTCATCGACAGCGGCCAGTAGTGCGGCGGGGTCCAGAAGAACATCACCAGGAAGAGGATGACGGCGGCCCAGCTCAGCTCGTTGGTCACCGCCGACCAGCCGATGAAGACCGGCAGGCAGCCGGCGATACCGCCCCACACGATGTTCTGCGAGGTGCGCCGCTTGAGGAGCATCGTGTAGACGACGACGTAGAAGAGCAGCGCTCCCAACGACAGCGCGGCGGACAGCCAGTTGACCAGCAGCCCGAACATGAGGGTGGAGACCACGGCCAGGCTGATGCCGAACGCCAGGCACTCGCGCGGGCTGACCATTCCGGTGACGACGGGGCGCCGCTCGGTGCGGTGCATCAGCGCGTCGATGTCCCGGTCGATGTACATGTTGAGCGCGTTGGCGCCGCCCGCCGACAGATAGCCGCCCAGGCAGGTGATCACCACGAGCCAGAGGTCGGGGACGCCCTGGGCCGCGAGGAACATGACCGGGATGGTGGTCATGAGGAGCAGCTCGATGATCCGCGGCTTGGTCAGCTCGATGAACGCCTTGACGCGGGCACCGGTGGGCCGGTGACCGCTGGGCTCCAGCGCCCCCGCAGGACGGGATTCGACGGCCGTCACGGACACCCCTGATCGCGTCATAAGGAATCAGCGAGCCCCACCGGCGCACAGAAGGAAAGGTGCAGGCCCGGGTCAAGCTCGCGCGTACCACGCCACTTTAGACGTTGGCGATACCTCGCCCGTCATGGGGGGTCACCGTGTTGGCCCCGGGGCCCGGGCACTGCTCCGGAGCCCGGCGCCACGCGTCCGCGCGGGCCCGGGCGCGGCTCAGGGGACGGCTCGGGGACGGAGCCCGGTGCGGCGGCGGAGGGACCCCGCCGGGCCGTGCGGACCGAGGGGGTGCCGCCCTCCCGCGTATCGGAGGAACCCGGCTTCCGCGGCAACCGGGTCGTGTCCGACGGGCGGATCGGGGGAACAGACGTCAGCCTGGGAGTGGTGTTCCGGCGTCGCACACCGCGGGCCGGGAGGACGCTCGGCTGTCCGGGCCGTCTCCCCGGTCGTCGGCCGTGGCGTGAGGGTGACCACCCGTGACGACCACAGAGTGAACTGTCGAAAAGTCGCACGTCCCGGCAGAGGTACGCTCGACACCGCCCGGTGAGCGCACAGACACCGGCCATCGAACATGTGGAGAGGAGCCCTGACGCAGGGTGAGCACCAAGCCGACCACCACAGACTTTGAGTGGACCGACCTGGACCAGCAGGCCGTGGACACGGTTCGAGTCCTGGCCATGGATGCCGTGCAGAAGGTCGGTAACGGCCATCCCGGTACGGCCATGAGCCTGGCGCCCGTCGCGTACCTGCTCTACCAGAAGCTGATGCGCCACGACCCGACCGACCCGGACTGGACGGGCCGGGACCGCTTCGTCCTCTCCGCGGGCCACTCCAGCCTGACCCAGTACATCCAGCTCTTCCTGGCCGGGTACGGACTGGAGCTGGACGACCTCAAGGCGTTCCGCACCTGGGGCAGCCGTACCCCGGGGCATCCGGAGCACGGGCACACGGCGGGCGTCGAGACGACGACCGGCCCGCTGGGCCAGGGTGTCGCCAACGCGGTCGGTATGGCGATGGCGGCCCGCTACGAGCGCGGGCTCTTCGACCCGGAGGCGGCCGAGGGCGACTCGCCGTTCGACCACACGGTCTGGGTCATCGCCAGCGACGGCGACCTGGAGGAGGGCGTCTCGGCCGAGGCGTCCTCGCTCGCCGGCCACCAGCGGCTCGGCAATCTGATCGTCATGTGGGACGACAACCACATCTCGATCGAGGGCGACACGGCGACCGCCTTCTCCGAGGACACCCTGCAGCGGTACGAGGCCTACGGCTGGCATGTGCAGCGCGTGGACCAGCAGGAGAACGGCGACCTGGACCCCGAGGCGCTGCACGCGGCGCTGGAGGCGGCACGGGCCGAGACGGAGCGCCCCTCCTTCATCGCGATGCGCTCCATCATCGCCTGGCCGGCCCCCGACGCGCAGAACACCGCGGCGGCGCACGGCTCCGCGCTCGGCGAGGAGGAGGTCGCGGCCACCAAGCGGGTCCTGGGCTTCGACCCGGACCAGCACTTCGCCGTCTCCGACGAGGTCCTCGCGCACGTCCGCAAGGCCAGCGACCGCGGCCGCGCGATGCAGGCCGAGTGGGACAAGCGGATGGCCGCCTGGCGCACCGCCGACCCGCAGCGGGCCGCCGAGTTCGACCGGATCCGCGAGGGCCGGCTGCCCGAGGGCTGGGAGAAGGCGCTGCCCGTCTTCCCCGCCGGTGAGTCGGTGGCCACCCGCAAGGCGTCCGGCAGTGTGCTCAAGGCGCTGGGCCCGGTCATTCCCGAGCTGTGGGGCGGCTCAGCGGACCTGGCGGGGTCGAACAACACCACGTTCGCCGACACCTCTTTCCTTCCGGAGGGCGGCCCGCTGCCGGGCGCCGACCCGTACGGGCGTACGGTGCACTGGGGCATCCGCGAGCACGCGATGGGTTCGACGATGAACGGCATCGCACTGCACGGGAACACCCGGATCTACGGCGGTACGTTCCTGGTCTTCTCCGACTACATGCGTCCCGCCGTCCGGCTGGCCGCGCTGCTGAAGGCGCCGGTCACCTACGTGTGGACGCACGACTCCATCGGTCTGGGCGAGGACGGTCCGACGCACCAGCCGGTCGAGCACCTGGCCGCGCTGCGCGCCATCCCCGGTCTCAACGTCGTCCGTCCGGCGGACGCCAACGAGACCTCCGCGGTGTGGGCGGAGATCATGCGCCGCCACACCAGCAAGCCGGCACCGCACGGCCTGGCCCTCACCCGGCAGGGCGTACCGACCTACGAGGCCGACCCGGCCGCGGCCAAGGGCGGGTACGTGCTCCTGGAGGCCGAGGGCGGTCACCCGCAGGTGGTCCTGATCGGTACCGGCTCGGAGGTGCAGCTCGCCGTCGAGGCGCGCGAGCGGCTCCAGGAGCAGGGGGTGCCCACCAGGGTCGTCTCGATGCCGTGCCTGGAGTGGTTCGAGGAGCAGGAGCAGTCCTACCGGGACAGCGTGCTGCCCCCGGACATCAAGGCGCGGGTCGCCGTCGAGGCGGGCGTGGGCCTGACCTGGCACCGGTACGTGGGCGAGGCCGGGCGGATCGTGTCGCTGGAGCACTTCGGTGCCTCGGCGGACGGCAAGGTCCTCTTCCGGGAGTTCGGTCTCACCGCCGAGGCCGTGCACCTGGCGGCGAAGGAGTCGCTGCAGGCGGCAGCACGCTGACCGGGCGGGGCACCTCCCCGGCTCCGGCCCGGAAGGTGCCCCGGCGGTCCGGCCGCCCCCGCCGGGCGGCCGGTCCCCGCGGCGCACCCGGCACCACAAGAAGCCAACAAGCACAGGAGATGCGAATCCCATGACAGACGCACTGAAGCGCCTCTCCGACGAAGGCGTCGCGATCTGGCTGGACGACCTGTCGCGCAAGCGCATCACGTCGGGCAACCTCGGCGAGCTGAAGGACGAGCAGCACGTGGTCGGGGTGACGACCAACCCGACCATCTTCCAGAAGGCGATCTCGGCGGGCGACGGTTACCAGCAGCAGGTCTCCGACCTGGCTGCCCGCCGCGTCTCGGTCGATGAAGCCGTCCGGATGATCACCACTGCGGACGTCCGCGACGCCGCCGACATCCTCCGCCCGGTCCACGAGGCGACCGGCGGCAAGGACGGCCGGGTCTCCATCGAGGTCGACCCGCGCCTGGCGCACAACACGCAGGCCACCATCGCCGAGGCCCGGCAGCTCGCCTGGCTGGTGGACCGTCCGAACACGTTCATCAAGATTCCGGCCACCGAGGCCGGTCTCCCGGCCATCACCGAGACGATCGGCAAGGGCATCAGCGTCAACGTCACGCTGATCTTCTCGCTGGAGCGCTACCGCGCGGTCATGGACGCCTACATGGCGGGCCTGGAGAAGGCCAAGGCGCTGGGCATCGACCTGTCCCAGATCCACTCCGTGGCCTCCTTCTTCGTCTCCCGTGTGGACACCGAGGTCGACAAGCGGCTGGCGGCGCTGGGCACGGACGAGGCCGCGGCGCTGAAGAGCAAGGCGGCCGTCGCCAACGCACGGCTGGCCTACCAGGCGTACGAGGAGGTCGTCACCTCCGACCGCTGGCAGGCGCTGGAGAGGGCCGGTGCCAACCAGCAGCGTCCGCTGTGGGCGTCGACCGGGGTGAAGGACCCCGAGCTGCCGGACACGCTGTACGTCACCGAGCTGGTCGCGCCCAACACCGTCAACACCATGCCGGAGGCGACCCTGCAGGCCGTGGGCGACCATGGCGAGATCGGCGGCGACGCCGTCCGCGGCACCTACGAGGAGGCCCAGGCGGTGCTCGACGGCATCGCGAAGCTCGGCATCTCCTACGACGACGTCGTGGCGGTCCTGGAGGACGAGGGCGTCCAGAAGTTCGCGGACTCCTGGAACGACCTGCTCAAGTCCACCGAGGCCGAGCTGCGGCGCCTGGCTCCGAAGGAGGCGTAACCGAATTGAGCAGCGCGAGCGGCACAGCCAACCCGCTGCGTGACGCTCAGGACCGACGGCTCCCGCGCATCGCGGGGCCGTCGGGCCTGGTCATCTTCGGCGTCACGGGCGATTTGTCACGGAAAAAGCTGATGCCTGCGGTGTACGACCTCGCCAACCGCGGGCTTCTCCCACCGGGCTTCTCCCTCGTCGGCTTCGCCCGGCGCGACTGGGAGGACGAGGATTTCGCCCAGGTGGTGCACGACGCGGTCAAGGAGCACTCCCGCACCCCGTTCCGGGAGGAGGTCTGGCAGCAGCTCGCCCAGGGCATGCGGTTCGTCCCCGGCGAGTTCCACGACGACCAGGCGTTCGAGACCCTCCGGACCACGATCGACGAGCTGGACAAGTCCCGGGGCACCGGCGGCAACTTCGCCTTCTACCTCTCGGTACCGCCCAAGTTCTTCCCCACCGTGGTCTCCCAGCTCAAGAAGCACGGGCTCTCGGACGCGGGCCCCGACTCCTGGCGGCGCGCCGTCATCGAGAAGCCCTTCGGCCACGACCTGAAGTCGGCGCAGGAGCTGAACGCCGTCATCCACGAGGTCTTCCGGGCCAGCGAGGTCTTCCGGATCGACCACTATCTCGGCAAGGAGACGGTCCAGAACATCCTGGCCCTGCGCTTCGCCAACACGCTGTTCGAACCGCTGTGGAACCGCAGCTATGTCGACCATGTGCAGATCACCATGGCCGAGGACATCGGGATCGGGGGCCGGGCCGGCTACTACGACGGCATCGGATCGGCCCGGGACGTCATCCAGAACCACCTGCTGCAACTGCTCGCCCTGACCGCCATGGAGGAGCCCACCTCCTTCGACGCCAAGGCGCTGCTGACCGAGAAGCTGAAGGTGCTCAACTCGGTGCGGCTGCCGAAGGACCTGGGCAAGCACACCGTGCGCGGCCAGTACGCGGCGGGCTGGCAGGGCGGCGAGAAGGTGCCCGGCTACCTCGACGAGGACGGGATCGACCCGCGCTCGAAGACCGACACCTACGCGGCGATCAAACTGGAGATCGACAACCGGCGCTGGGCCGGGGTGCCGTTCTATCTGCGCACCGGCAAGCGCCTGGGCCGCCGCGTCACCGAGATCGCGGTGATGTTCCAGCGGGCGCCGCACTCCCCCTTCGACGCCACCGACACCCAGGAACTGGGCCAGAACGCGCTGGTCATCCGGGTCCAGCCGGACGAGGGCGTGACCATCCGCTTCGGCTCCAAGGTGCCCGGCACCCAGATGGAGATCCGGGACGTGACCATGGACTTCGCCTACGGCGAGTCCTTCACCGAGTCCAGCCCGGAGGCGTACGAACGCCTCATCCTCGACGTCCTGCTGGGCGACGCGAACCTCTTCCCCCGGCACCAGGAGGTCGAACGCTCCTGGGAGATCCTCGACCCCGTCGAGGAGTACTGGGACAAGCACGGCAAGCCCGAGCAGTATCCGGCCGGCACCTGGGGGCCCCAGGCCGCCGACGAGATGCTCGCACGCGACGGACGGATTTGGCGGCGGCCATGAACATCGACCTGACGGACACCACGTCCAGCCGCATCAACGCCGAGCTGGTCAAGGCGCGCCGCTCCCTCGGCTCGCCCGCCATGGGCATGGTGCTGACCCTCGTCATCGTCACCGACGAGGGGAACCACTACGACGCGCTCAAGGCTGCCAGCGGCGCCTCCAAGGAGCACCCCTCGCGGATCCTCGTCGTCGTCCGCCGCCCGGGACGCTCCCCGCGCGACCGGGCCCAGCACCGGCTCGACGCGGAGGTCCGGGTCGGCGGCGACGCCCGCGAGGCGGGTTCCGGAGAAACGATCATTCTGCGGCTGCACGGGGAACTCGCCTCGCACGCCCACAGCGTGGTGCTGCCGCTGCTGCTGCCGGACGCCCCGGTCGTCGTGTGGTGGCCCGAGGACGCGCCCGAGAACCCGTCCGACGATCCGCTGGGCAGGCTGGCCCAGCGGCGCATCACCGACGCGGCCGCGACCGAGGACCCGGTCGGCGCGCTCAGCCTGCGCGCCAGCACCTACGCGCCGGGCGACACCGACCTGTCCTGGACGCGCATCACGCCCTGGCGCAGCATGCTTGCCGCCTCGGTGGACCAGAAGCAGCTCAGCATCAAGTCGGCCGTGGTCGAGGGCGAGGAGTACAACCCCTCCAGCGAACTGCTCGCCCTCTGGCTGGCCGAACGGCTGCGGATCCCGGTCGAACGCCGGATCTCCGAAGGCCCGGGCATCACGGGCGTGCAGCTGGAGACGGGCGAGGGCCAGATCTGCCTCGACCGGGCCAACGGCGCACTCGCCGAACTCGCCGTCCCCGGACAGCCCGACCGGCACGTAGCCCTCCAGCGGCGCAGCACGGCGGAGCTGCTCGCCGAGGAACTGCGGCGGCTCGACCCGGACGAGGCGTACGCCGAAGCCATCCACTTCGGCGTCAACCGGATCTCCGGCCCGGACCCGGCGCATCCCACCCCCTCCGCACCGGCTCCCGCACCGACCGAGGCCCGGAAGAAGCCCGCTGCCGCGGGCACCGCGGCCGGCGTGGAGAAGAACGCCCGGAAGGCGGCCGGCGGCAAGCGCGGGGGCGCCGCGGCGCAGCCGGCCCCGTCCCGGCCGGCGGGGAAGGCGGAGTCATGACGGGCGCCCGCGAAGTGGTCGTGCACGCCGACAAGGACGAGCTGGCCCGCTCCACGGCCGCGCGGCTGGCCGGCCGCCTGGCCGACGCGCAGGCCGCGCACGGGACCGCTTCGGTGGTGCTGACCGGCGGCCGGAACGGCAACGCGCTGCTGGCCGCGCTCACCGACTCGCCCGAGGCGCGTGCCCGGCTGGACTGGTCCCGGCTGGACGTGTGGTGGGGGGACGAGCGCTTCCTCCCCGAGGGGCATCCGGACCGCAACCACACCCAGGCCCGGGAGGCGCTGCTGGACGCGGTGCCGCTGGACCCGGCGCGGGTGCATGTGATGCCCCCCTCCGACAGCCGGTACGCGGGCGACGCGGAAGCCGCGGCCGAGGCGTACGCGACCGAACTCACGGCCGCGGCGGGGGCCGACCCGACCGTGCGAGTCCCGGTTTTCGACGTCCTGCTCCTCGGCGTCGGGCCCGACACCCATGTCGCCTCGCTCTTCCCCGAACACCCCGCGCTGCGGGAGACCGAGCGCACGGTCGTCGGCGTGCACGGAGCACCCAAGCCGCCGCCCACCCGGCTGTCGCTGACCCTGCCCGCGATCCGTGCGGCGGAGGAGGTGTGGCTGCTCGCGGCCGGCGACGACAAGGCCGACGCGGTCGCCCTCGCCCTCGCCGCGGACCCCGGACCGCTCCAGGCACCGGCCGCCGCGGCGTGCGGGCGCTCGCGGACGCTGTGGCTGCTGGACGAGCCGGCGGCCGCCGGCCTCCCGGCGACGGGAGCGTAACCGCGCCGAGCACCGCAGGGGCCCGCCTCTCGTGGCGGGCCCCTGCGGTGTGTCCGGGCCTTTGTGACCGCGGCGTCGCACTGCGGCCCCGGTGGAGCGCGTTCAGGGGGTGCGGCCCCGCAGCGACCGGTAGCGGGCGACCAGCGCGGAGGTGGAGGCGTCCAGGCCCGGCACCTGCGCCCCTTCGGTCAGGGCGGGTTCGAGGCGCTTGGCGAGCGCCTTGCCGAGTTCGACACCCCACTGGTCGAAGGAGTCGATGTCCCAGATCGCGCCCTGGACGAAGACCTTGTGCTCGTAGAGCGCGATCAGCTGGCCGAGCACGGACGGGGTCAGCGCGGCGGCCAGGATGGTGGTCGTGGGCCGGTTTCCGGGGAACGTGCGGTGCGGGACCTGGTGCTCGGGCACGCCTTCGGCGCGCACCTCGTCCGCGGTCCTGCCGAAGGCCAGCGCCTGGCCCTGCGCGAAGAGGTTCGCCATCAGCAGGTCGTGCTGGCCGCGCAGGCCGCCGAGTTCCGCAACCGGCTCGGCGAAGCCCAGCAGATCGGCGGGGATCATCTTGGTGCCCTGGTGCAGGAGCTGGTAGTAGGCGTGCTGGCCGTTGGTGCCGGGAGTGCCCCACACCACGGGTCCGGTCTGCCAGTCGACGGGCTCGCCGCCGCGGGTGGTCGACTTGCCGTTGGACTCCATGTCCAACTGCTGGAGGTAGGCGGTGAACTGGGACAGGTAGTGGCTGTAGGGCAGTACGGCGTGCGACTGGGCGTCGTGGAAGTTGCCGTACCAGAGGCCCAGCAGGCCGAGCAGCACCGGCGCGTTGGCCTCCAGGGGGGCGGAGCGGAAGTGCTCGTCCATGAGGTGGAAGCCGGCCAGCATGTCGCCGAAGCACTCCGGACCGATGGCCACCATGAGGGAGAGGCCGATGGCCGAGTCATAGGAGTAGCGGCCGCCGACCCAGTCCCAGAACTCGAACATGTTGTCGGTGTTGATGCCGAACTCGGCCACCTTCTCGGCGTTCGTGGAGACGGCCACGAAGTGCCGTGCGACAGCGGAGCGGTCGCCTCCGAGACCGGCGAGCAGCCACTCCCGGGCCGCTTCGGCGTTGGTGATGGTCTCCACGGTGGTGAAGGTCTTGGAGGCGACGACGAAGAGCGTCCGGGCCGGGTCCAGGTCCCGGACGGCCTCGTGCAGGTCCGCGCCGTCCACATTGGAGACGAAGCGGAAGGTCATGTCGCGGCGGGTGTAGGGGCGCAGCGCCTCGTAGGCCATCTTGGGGCCGAGGTCGGAGCCGCCGATGCCGATGTTGACGACGTTCTCGATCCGCTCGCCGGTGTGGCCGCGCCAGTGGCCCTCGCGGATCCTGTTGGCGAAGGTGCCCATCTTGATGAGGACTTGGTGCACCTTGCCCATCACGTTCTCGCCGTCCACCCGGACGGTGGCCGACTCGGGGGTGCGCAGCGCCGTGTGCAGCACGGCACGGTCCTCGGTGACGTTGATCTTCTCGCCCTCGAACATCGCGTCCCGCAGCCGCGTCACGCCCGCGGCCTCGGCGAGTTGCCGCAGCAGCCGCAGCGTCTCGTCGGTGACCAGGTGCTTGGAGTAGTCGATGGACAGGTCGCCGACGCGTACGGCATACCGCTCGGCACGCTCCGGGTCGTCCTCGAAGAGCTGCCGCAGGTGTGTCCCCCGGAACGCGTCGTGGTGCCGGGACAGCGCCTGCCACTCCGGCAGCTGATCGAGTCGGGTGCGGCCTTCAGCGTTCATCGCATCTCCTCTGGGTCATCCCGCCCGTCGGGAGCGGGGAAGGATCGGGCTCCTGCCGGAGCCGCGGGAACGGGTTCACCGGCGGAGCGACCCGTCACACCCGCAGCCCCGCGGCGAGCCGGGAGCCGGCCTGTTCGGTTGTGAGAGGTGGCGGCGACCCGGAGGCCGCCGGGCCCCCGCACCGGGCTCCGACCGGCGAGGACGGGCGCTCGGGGATGAGCCGGGCCCGGCGGCCGGGCGATCCGCGTCGGCGTGCGGACGACGTCGGCCGCAGTCGCCGGGGAACCCGGCAGCGGACGCACCGGGGGCGGCAGCGTGCGGGGTCGGCAGCGAAGTTTCCGGCGCCGGGGGCGGGTTCGTCTCCCGCGAGCGGCGCACGGACCGCGGAACCCGGGGCAGGGGGTGGCCGTCGCATTCCGGAATCGGGAGCCACGCCCGCGGCGCGCAACGGGACCGAGCGAAACCGGCCCATTCCGCTCCTCTCGCCACGAACCCCGCTGCCCCCAACCTAGACGATGGACGGCTCGGCAACGCACCGCCCCCCGGTGCGTTGCCGAGCCGTCCATCGTTCGGTGTCATGGCAGCATCGGCCCGGCCGTCCGGCACCCGGCCGACGGCGGCCTCCGCGGCGTCACAGGGCCCGCTTCCCTCCCCGGGTCACCGGGGGCGGGCCCGTCAGACCTCGCCCCTGAGCTTGGCGAGCGCCTCGGCGAGGATGGCCTCGCCGTCCGCGTCGCTGCGCCGCTCCCGGACATAGGCGAGGTGAGTCTTGTACGGCTCGGTGCGCGGCGGGTCCGGGGGGTTGTCCGGGTCCTTCCCGGCGGGGAAGCCGCAGCGGGGGCAGTCCCAGGTCTCCGGGATCTGCGCGTCGCTGGCGAAGCTCGGCTGGGTCTCGTGCCCGTTGGAGCACCAGAAGGGGATCCGGAGGCGGGGCGCGGAATCGCCTCGCTCGGCCTCTCCCATGGGGCCCGCTCCGACCCGGCTGCCCCGGATCGCGTTGCCACTTGCCACGGTCGTAACTCCCTGCCTCACGGTGCCACGGAGCGTCGGCACTGCGCGCTCCGCTGCGGGCGCCCTAGTGTACGTAGGGCCCAACGCGCGCCCGGGGACCGGAGTTACTGCGTCGGTACCGGACGCGGGCCCTCATCATAGGCAGGGGGTACGACAGCCTGTCAGCCGTTGTGCAGGCGACATCTGGGAATCGCGGCCCGGGTACCGGGGCGGTGCCGCGGCATGCGCCGGCTCAGTTGTTGAACTTCATCAGCAGGCCGAGCACGACGATGAGGGCGAACCACACCAGGCCGACGACGACCGTGATCCGGTCGAGGTTGCGCTCGGCGACCGACGAGCCGCCGACGGAGGACTGCATACCGCCACCGAACATGTCGGAGAGGCCGCCCCCCTTGCCCTTGTGCATCAGCACCAGCAGCAACAGCAGGGCGCTGAAGACGATGAGGGCGATTGAGAACCCCATGACCACGGCTGGACCAACTCTCTCGGATCGTGGCTGGACACTTGACGTTACGAACGCTTGCGGGAGCCGGAGCGCAGGTCCGGCCCCCGCAAGACTACGACGGGCGACGGCCCGGCGTCACACGCCGTGGGTCACCCGCGGACAGATCACTGGTCGCGGAAGCGGACGATCTTGACGAACTCGTCCGTGTCCAGCGAGGCCCCGCCGACCAGCGCACCGTCGATGTCGGGCTGCGCCATGATCTTGGCGACGTTGCCGGCCTTGACGGAACCGCCGTACTGGATGCGCACCCGCTGGGCCGTCGCCCCGTCGTCGTCGTACAGCTCCGCGAGCCGGCCGCGGATCGCGCCGCAGACCTCCTGGGCGTCCTCCTCACCGCAGACCTTGCCGGTGCCGATGGCCCAGACCGGTTCATAGGCGATGACCAGACCGGCCGCGGCCTCGGCCGAGACGTCCTGGAGGGCGCCGTCGAGCTGGCCGAGGGTGTGCGCGACGTGGTCGCCCGCCTCGCGAACGGCCAGCTCCTCGCCGACACAGACGATCGGGGTCAGCCCGTGCTTGAGCGCGGCCTTCACCTTGGCGTTGACCAGCGGCTCGTCCTCACCGTGGTACTGGCGCCGCTCCGAGTGGCCGATGGTGACGAAGGTGCAGTTGAGCTTCGCCAGCATCGGGCCGGAGATCTCACCGGTGTAGGCCCCGGAGTCGTGCGCGGACAGGTCCTGCGCGCCGTACCGGATGCGCAGCTTGTCACCGTCGACCAGCGTCTGCACCGACCGCAGGTCGGTGAAGGGCGGCAGGACCGCGACTTCCACGGCCTCGTAGTCCTTGTCCGTCAGCGCGAAGGCGAGCTTCTGCACATGGGCGATGGCCTCGAGGTGGTTGAGGTTCATCTTCCAGTTGCCCGCCATCAGCGGGGTGCGGGTGGGCGGTGTCGTCATGCCCTTCCTTCCATGTTCGCTGCTCCGCTCGCGCGGCGCGGTGCCAGTCTCGTAGTTGCCCGCGGCCCGGCAGCCGCGCGGGCGACGCCCACGGCGTCAGTCCTCCAGTGCGGCCAGGCCGGGAAGCGTCTTGCCCTCGAGGTACTCGAGGCTGGCGCCGCCGCCGGTCGAGATGTGTCCGAACGCATTCTCGTCGAAGCCGAGCTGACGCACCGCGGCGGCACTGTCACCGCCGCCGACGACGGTGAAGGCCGGGGAGTCGAGCAGGCCCTGCGCGACGGCCTTGGTGCCCTCGGCGAAGTCCGGGTGCTCGAAGACGCCCATCGGACCGTTCCAGAAGACGGTGGCTGCGTCGGCGAGCTTCGCGGCGTAGAGCTTACGGCTCTCCGGGCCGATGTCCAGCCCCTCCAGCCCGGCCGGGATGGCGTCCGCCGCCACCACCTCCGGGTCGGCCGGCGCCTTGGTCTTCAGGTCGGGGAACTCCGCGGCCGCCAGCACGTCCACCGGCAGCACGAACTCCACACCCAGTTCCTCGGCACGCTCCAGATAGCCCTTGACCGCCGGAATCTGGTCCTCCTGGAGCAGCGACCGGCCGACCTCGTATCCCTGGGCCTTGAGGAAGGTGTAGGCCATCCCGCCGCCGATCAGCAGCCGGTCGGCCTTGCCCAGCAGGTGGTCGATGACGCCGAGCTTGTCGGAGACCTTAGCGCCGCCCAGGACCACGGCGTAGGGCCGCTCGACGTCCTGGGTGAGCTTCCGCAGCACCCCCACCTCGGTGGCGATCAGATACCCGGCGGCGTGCGGGAGGCGGGCCGGCAGGTCGTAGACGGAGGCGTGCTTGCGGTGCACGGCACCGAAGCCGTCGCCCACGTACGCGTCGGCGAGCGCGGCCAGCTCGTCGGCGAAGGCACCCCGCTCGGCGTCGTCCTTGCTCGTCTCGCCGGGGTTGAAGCGGAGGTTCTCCAGCAGCGTGACCCCGCCGTCGGCGGTCCCGCCGACGGTGGCCTTCGCGCTGTCCCCCACCGTGTCGGCCGCGAAGGCGACCCGGATGCCGAGGAGTTCACCGAGCCGCGCGGCGACCGGCGCCAGCGAGAACTGCGGGTCCGGGGCGCCCTTGGGGCGTCCCAGGTGGGAGGCCACGACCACGCGCGCACCGCTCTCGGTGAGCTTCCGGATCGTGGGGACGGCGGCCCGGATCCGGCCGTCGTCGGTGATGGTGTCGCCGTCGAGCGGGACGTTGAGGTCGGCGCGGACGAAGACCCGCTTGCCGGACACGCCCTCGGCGACGAGTTCGTCGATCGTCTTCATGGATGGCTCCTGTCGTGGGCCCGGGGAACCGGCCCCGGGAGTACACAGCGCACGAGGCATGGGACAGGGCTCGTGCGCCGTGCACGAGCCCTGTCCGTCACCTCTGTCCGCCCGGGTTCAGAGCTGGGAGCCGACGTAGCTGGTGAGGTCGACCAGCCGGTTGGAGTAGCCCCACTCGTTGTCGTACCAACCGATGATCTTGGCCTGGTTGCCGTCGACCATGGTGAGCGAGGCGTCGAAGGTGCAGGACGGCGGCTGGTTGACGATGTCCGAGGAGACGATCTGGTCCTCGGTGTAGTCGACGATGCCCTGCAGCCGGCCGTCGGCGGCCTTCTTGAAGGCGGCGTTGATCTCGTCCTTGGTGGTCTCGCGCTTGAGGTCGAGCACCAGGTCGATGACCGAACCGGTGGGGACCGGCACGCGCATGGAGATGCCGTCCAGCCGGCCCTTGAGGTGCGGGAGGACCAGCGCGGTGGCCTTCGCGGCACCGGTGGTGGTCGGAATGATGTTCTCCGCGGCGGCCCGGGCGCGGCGCAGGTCCTTGTGCGGGAAGTCCAGGATGCGCTGGTCGTTGGTGTAGGCGTGCACCGTGGTCATCAGACCGCGCTCGATACCGAAGCTCTCGTCCATGATCTTGGCCATCGGCGCCACGCAGTTGGTGGTGCAGGAGGCATTGGAGATCACGTCGTGCCGGGCGGGGTCGTACTTGTCCTCGTTGACGCCCATCACCACGGTGATGTCCTCCTCCTTGGCCGGAGCCGAGATGAGGACCTTCTTCGCGCCCGCGGAAAGGTGCTTGGCGGCGTCGTCGCGCTTGGTGAAGATACCGGTGGACTCGATCACGATGTCGGCGCCCAGCTCGCCCCACGGAAGGTTGGCCGGGTCCTTCTCCGCCATCGTCCTGAAGGTCTGCTTGCCGACCGTGATGGTGTCCTCGGTGTGGCCGACCTGGTAGGGCAGCCGGCCGAGAACACTGTCGTACTTGAGCAGATGCACCAGTGTGGCGTTGTCGGTCAGGTCGTTGACACCGACGATCTGAATGTCCGCACCCTGGTCCAGCAGCGCGCGGAAGTAGTTACGGCCGATACGGCCGAAGCCGTTGATGCCTACGCGGATCGTCACGAACCGATCTCCTCGCTAGGTACGCCGGTCAGGAAACCGGCGAGGGCTGTTTGGGATGTCCCCGACCGACTCCGACCCTACCTCTCCGGCAGGGCGGAAATCACATCGGCCGGACGGACCGGAAACCGTCTGAACCCGCCGCTCAGTCGAGCATTTACCCGCTCGTCGGACGAGTTTTCCCGCCCTTCTCAGACGAGCATTTCCCCGCTCATCAGCCAACCATTTCCTCGGACAGATTCGATTCCGTTCCCGGAATTCCAAGATCCTGCGCGCGCTTGTCCGCCATGGCCAGCAGCCGCCGGATCCGCCCGGCCACCGCATCCTTGGTCAGCGGGGGGTCGGCGAGAGCGCCCAGCTCCTCCAGCGACGCCTGCTTGTGCTCCATCCGCAGCCGCCCGGCGGCGGCCAGATGCTCGGGGACCTCCTCACCGAGGATCTCCAGCGCCCGCTGCACCCGGGCACCCGCGGCGACCGCGGCCCGCGCCGAGCGGCGCAGGTTGGCGTCGTCGAAGTTGGCGAGCCGGTTCGCGGTGGCCCGCACCTCGCGGCGCATCCGCCGCTCCTCCCAGGCCAGCACCGACTCGTGGGCACCGAGCCTCGTCAACAGCGCGCCGATCGCATCACCGTCACGGACGACGACCCGGTCCACCCCGCGCACCTCGCGCGCCTTGGCGGCGATCTGCAGCCTGCGCGCCGCACCGACGAGGGCCAGCGCCGCCTCCGGGCCGGGGCAGGTGACCTCCAGCGAGGAGCTGCGCCCCGGCTCGGTCAGCGAGCCGTGTGCCAGGAACGCGCCGCGCCAGGCGGCCTCCGCGTCGCAGGTGGCCCCCGAGACCACCTGCGGGGGCAGCCCTCTGATCGGGCGCCCGCGACTGTCGACGAGTCCGGTCTGCCGGGCGAGCTGGTCACCGCCGGCAACCACCCGGACGACGTAGCGGCTGTTGCGCCGGAGTCCGCTGGGGGCCATCACCACCAGGTCGGAGGAGTGCCCGAAGATCTCCAGGATGTCCTTGCGCAGCCGCCGGGCGGCGATCCCGGTGTCCAGCTCCGCCTCGATCACGATCCGCCCGCTCACCAGGTGCAGCCCACCCGCGAAGCGCAGGATCGACGAGACCTCTGACTTCCGGCAGCAGGTCCGGGTGACGGGGAGCCGGGAGATCTCGTCCTTCACCGCAGGCGTCATCGCCATGGGCCGATCCTTCCATGCATCCGAAAAATACGGTCGTACGCGGCGGCCAGCAGCTCCGGGTCGTGCCGGGGAGTCCCCTCCCCGGACTCCGTCCGGGCGGCGCCCCCGGCTGCCGCTACGGGCGCCAGCTCGACCCTCCCGCCGAGCTGATCGGCGGCCTCGCTCAGGGAGTCCTGGTCGGGTACGGCATCCTGGTCGGCCAGCACCACGTCGAAGGTGAGTTTAGGGGCGTGTCGCCCCAAAACCTCCAAATGACGTTGCGGGGAAAAACCATCCGTTTCCCCCGGCTGCGGAGCGAGGTTGAGCGAGAGGACCTTTCGGGCCTTCGTCTCGGTCAGCGCCTCCAGCAGCTCCGGCACCAGCAGATGCGGGATGACGGAGGAGAACCAGGAGCCGGGCCCCAGCACCACCCAGTCGGCGTCCAGGACCGCGCGGACGGCCTCGGACACGGCCGGCGGGTCGCTGGGCACCAGGTGCACCTCCTGGACCTCGCCGCGAGTGAGCGCGACGGTGGCCTGGCCCCGTACGATCGACAGCTCGTCGGGGCGCGCGGGGTCATGCCCGCGCACGCTGGCGCGCAACTCCAGCGGCACGGCGGACATCGGCAGCACCCGGCCGTGCGCGCCCAGCAGCTTGCCGACCAGGTCGAGCGCCTGGACGTGGTCGCCGAGCTGCTCCCACAGCGCCACGATCAGCAGATTTCCGACCGCGTGTTCGTGCAGGTCGCCGCGGCTCTCGAAGCGGTGCTGGACGACCTGGGCCCAGGTGCGGCCCCACTCGTCGTCGCCGCACAGCGCCGCGAGGGCCTTGCGCAGGTCTCCGGGGGGCAGCACCCCCAGCTCGTCGCGGAGCCGCCCGCTGGAGCCGCCGTCGTCGGCGACGGTGACCACCGCGGTGAGGTCGCCGGTGATCCGGCGCAGCGCCGTCAGCGAGGCCGACAGGCCCATGCCGCCGCCGAGCGCCACCACCTTGGGCTGCTGGGAGCTCAGGCCGCGCAGCGTCGCACGCCGCCCCACCAGATGCCGCAGGCTCCGCCGGGCCATGGGCGTCACTCACGCCCCATGTCCCGGTGGACGACCACCGTCTCCACGCCCCCGTCGGAGAGCCTGCGGGCGAGCTTCTCGGACATGGCGACGCTGCGGTGCTTGCCGCCGGTGCAGCCGACGGCCACGGTCACGTACCGCTTGCCCTCCCTGCGGTAGCCCGTCGCGATCAGCTGCAGCAACTCGGTGTAGCGGTCCAGGAACTCCTTGGCACCGGGCTGGTTGAAGACGTAATTGGAGACCTCCTCGCTGGTGCCCGTGTAGGGGCGCAGCTCGGGGACCCAGTGCGGGTTGGGCAGGAAGCGGCAGTCGACCACCAGGTCGGCGTCCACCGGCAGGCCGTACTTGTAGCCGAAGGACATGACCGTGGCGCGCAGTTCGGGCTCCTCGTCGCCCGCGAACCGGGCGTCCAGCTTGGCGCGCAGCTCGTGCACGTTGAGGCCGGAGGTGTCGATCACCAGATCGGCGTCGCCGCGCAGCTCGCGCAGCAGGTCGCGCTCGGCCGCGATGCCGTCCACGATGCGCCCGTCGCCCTGGAGCGGGTGGGGGCGGCGCACCGACTCGAAACGGCGCACCAAAGCCTCGTCCGACGCCTCCAGGAAGACGACCCGCCGGGAGACGTGGTAGGCCGCCAGGTCGGCCAGGGCTCCCTTGAGGTTGTCGAAGAAGTTGCGGCCGCGCACGTCGACCACGACGGCGATCCGCGCCACGTTGCCCTGGGAGCGGGCCCCGAGCTCGACCATCGTGGGGATCAGCTCGGGCGGCAGGTTGTCGACGACGAACCAGCCGAGGTCCTCCAGGCATTTGGCTGCGGTGCTGCGGCCGGCGCCCGACATCCCGGAGATGATCACCAGCTCCGGGATGGTCGCGCCCGCCTCCTCCGACTGGGCCGGGTCGAGGGTACTCACCACTGCTCCGTCTCCGCGCTGCTCGCGTTCCGCGCTCATGCTGTCATCCCCCGATGTGTCAATCTTCGTACCGATGGCGGTCTCGGCGCCATATTTCACTCATCTTCAACGATCTCACCGGTCGCGGTATTCACCGCCGGGCCGGTGGCGGCACCGGAGAGCGCCGCGGCCACCGTCTCCGCCGTCTTCCGGCCCACCCCCGGGACCTCGGAGATCTCCTCCACCGAGGCCGCCCGTAGCTTCTTGACCGAGCCGAAGTGCTTGAGCAGGGCCTTCTTGCGGGTCTCCCCCAGTCCGGGGACGGCGTCCAGCGGGCTGCCGCGCAGCCGCTTGCCGCGCTTGCCGCGCTGGTAGCGGATCGCGAAGCGGTGCGCCTCGTCGCGGACGCGCTGCAGCAGGTAGAGGCCCTCGCTGCTGCGCGGCAGCACCACCGGGTCGCTCTCGCCCGGCAGCCAGACCTCCTCCAGCCGTTTGGCCAGGCCGCAGACGGCGACATCGTCGATGCCGAGCTCCTCCAGCGCCGCCTGTGCGGCCGCCACCTGCGGTCGGCCACCGTCGACCACGATCAGTTGCGGAGGGTAGGCGAACTTCTTGGGGCGGCCGTCCTCGTCCCGGCCAGCGCCCCGGGCCGGCTGCCGGGCGGCGGCCGGCTCTCCCGTCTCGGGCGGCTCCGGGGCGGGGGCGCCGCTCCCGGGCGGCTCCGCGGCGGGTCCGGACTCGAGCTCACCGCCGAGCTCCTCGTCCGGCCACTCGCCGGTGCGCTGCTTCTCCACCAGATAGCGGCGGAAACGGCGGCTGACGACCTCGTGCATGGCGCGCACGTCGTCCTGCCCCGCGAAGGACTTGATCTGGAAGCGGCGGTACTCGCTCTTCCGCGCCAGCCCGTCCTCGAAGACCACCATGGAGGCCACCACATCGTCGCCCTGCAGATGCGAGATGTCGAAGCACTCGACGCGCAGCGGCGCCGAGTCCAGGTCGAGCGCCTCGGCGATCTCCTCCAGGGCCCGGGAGCGGGTGGTCAGGTCGGAAGCGCGTTTGGTCTTGTGCAGCACCAGGGCGTGCTGCGCGTTGCGGTCGACCGTCTCCATCAGGGCCCGCTTGTCGCCGCGCTGCGGCACCCGCAGGCTCACCTGCGCCCCGCGGCGCTCGGAGAGCCACTGCGCTATCGGTCCGGCCGGCTCGGGCAGCGCCGGGACCAGCACCTCCTTGGGCACACCGCCACTGCCGCCGCCGGTGGCCGCGTCCCCCTGCTCGGCGCCGTAGAGCTGCTGCAGCGCGTGTTCGACCAGTTCGGCGGTGCCGACGGCCTCGACCTTGTCGGTGACCCAGCCGCGCTGACCGCGCACCCGGCCGCCGCGGACGTGGAAGATCTGGACGGCCGCCTCCATCTCGTCCTCGGCCACCGCGATCAGGTCGGCGTCGGTGGCGTCGGCGAGCACCACCGCGTTCTTCTCCATGGCGCGCTTGAGCGCGTCGATGTCGTCGCGCAGCCGCGCCGCCCGCTCGTACTCCAGCTCCTCGGCGGCCTCCTGCATCTCCCGCTCCAGGCGGCGCAGGTGAGTACCGGTGTGCCCGGCCATGAAGTCGCAGAACTCCTCGGCGAGTTCGCGGTGCTCCCCGGGGGTGATCCGGCCCACGCAGGGCGCCGAGCACTTGCCGATGTAGCCGAGCAGGCAGGGCCGGCCGATCTGCGCCGACCGCTTGAAGACCCCTGCCGAGCAGGTGCGCACGGGGAAGACCCGCAGCATCAGGTCGACCGTCTCCCGGATGGCCCAGGCCTGCCCGTACGGGCCGAAGTAGCGCACGCCCTTCTTCTTGGGGCCGCGCATCACCTGGACGCGGGGGAACTCCTCGTTCATCGTCACCGCGAGCGACGGATAGCTCTTGTCGTCGCGGTACTTGACGTTGAACCGGGGCGCGAACTCCTGGATCCAGGTGTACTCGAGCTGGAGGGCCTCCACCTCGGTGCCGACGACCGTCCACTCGACGGAGGCGGCCGTCGTGACCATCGTGCGGGTGCGCGGGTGCAGCCCGGCGAGGTCCTGGAAGTAGTTGTTGAGCCGCTGGCGCAGGCTCTTCGCCTTGCCGACGTAGATCACCCGGCGGTGCTCGTCGCGGAAGCGGTAGACCCCGGGCGAGTCGGGGATCTCTCCCGGTTTCGGACGGTAGGTGGAGGGGTCTGCCATGTGACCCACCCTACTGGCGCCCGGTGACAGCGATCAGCGCGTGGCAGCGGGGGACGGGCGCGCCGCGGCGGTGCCGGGCGCCCGTCCCGGCACCGCCGCGCGGGCTACCAGCCGCGCTCGCGCCACTCGGCCAGGTGCGGACGCTCGGCACCCAGCGTCGTGTCACCGCCGTGGCCCGGGTAGACCCAGGTCTCGTCGGGGAGTCGGGCGAACAGTTTGGTCTCCACGTCGTCGATGAGCCGGGCGAAGTGGTCGGCGTCGCCGAAGGTGTTGCCCACCCCGCCCGGGAAGAGGCAGTCGCCGGTGAACAGGTGCGGGTGGCCGCTCGGGTCGTCGTAGACCAGGGCGATCGAGCCGGGAGTGTGCCCGGTCAGATGGCGCGCTGTCAGCTCGACCTCACCCACCCGCAGCGTGTCCCCGTCCTCCAGCGGCACGTCCGTGGGGACCGGGATGCCCTCCGCGTCGTACCGTCCGGCGCAGGTGCGGGCTCCGGTGGCGTCCACCACCTCCGCGAGCGCCTGCCAGTGATCGCCGTGCCGGTGTGTGGTGACGACGGAGGCGATGCCGTCGTCACCGATGAGCTCCAGCAGGGTGCCCGCGTCGTTCGCGGCGTCGATCAGGAGCTGCTCGCCGGTGGCCCGGCAGCGCAGCAGGTACGCGTTGTTGTCCATGGGGCCGACGGCGACCTTGGAGATCATCAGGTCCCGCAGCTCGTGCACGTCCGCGGGGCCGCCGACCTGTACCGTTCCGCTGTAAGGCATGCGCCAACCCTAGAGCGCGGGCAGTGCGGGCAGCGAACCCCGCGCCGAGAGGCCGCTGCCGTTGGTCCGGCCGGTCAGCCAGCCGACCAGCGCGACGGGGCTCCCGGCGACGACGAAGGGCCCCTCGCCGCCCGGTTCGGCGGCGCCGGTGCGCCAGCTCCTGCCGTCCTCCGCGCGCAGCTCGACGGCGACGGGGATGTCGGGGTGCCCGGCGAAGCGGCGCGCCATGTTGGCCAGCTCGCGGTCCACGAAGGAGCCCGGCAGGTCCTCCAGCGTGTAGCCGACCCCGAGGTCCACGTGGTGCAGCTCGACCTCGATCCAGCGGCGGAAGGGCAGCGAGGAGGCGAGGTCCGTCACACCGTTGCGGAGGGTGACGGTGCGGCTCCACTCCTCGTCGCCGAGGGCCGCGAAGCCGCGCTCCAGGCGGGCCGCGCTGGTGCGCACGTCGTCGGCGAGCGCCTCGGGGGAGCGGCCGGCCCCGTGCGCGATGTCCGCGTCGCGGGCCTCGGCACTGGCGTACATGGGTCGGCCGGCGAGCACGTTGACGAGCGCGTCGGCGTTGCGGGCGAGGTGGGTGAGCACGTGGGCGCGGGTCCAGCCGGGAAGGTGGGAGGGCTCGGCCGCCTCGGCCGCCGTCAGCCCGGCGGCAGCGGCGAGCAGGTGACCGGTCGCGCTCCGCAGGAGTTCGGTGTCGTGGACGGGCGTGGTCGCAGGCGTGGTCATGATCCAAAGCTACTGGCGTCCCTCGTTCGAGGGGAAGACAGCCGGATCCGCCGCGATTCGAATGAACGTGCTATATGGTCGAGCCCGGCTCCCGAACCCGAGGCGAACGACACTCCGGGCGGCGCCGTCCTACTCTTGGTCGGGGACTCCCGCTCGACGCGGGCTCCCCCTTCCCACACGAAAGGTGCCAACAGGCGTGGCCGACCGTCTTCTCGTCCGTGGCGCTCGCGAGCACAACCTCCGCAACGTCTCGATAGACCTCCCCCGCGACTCGCTCATCGTCTTCACGGGGCTCTCGGGCTCGGGCAAGTCCTCGCTCGCCTTCGACACGATCTTCGCGGAGGGCCAGCGGCGCTACGTGGAGTCGCTCTCCGCCTACGCACGGCAGTTCCTCGGGCAGATGGACAAGCCCGACGTGGACTTCATCGAAGGGCTCTCCCCCGCCGTCTCCATCGACCAGAAGTCGACCTCGCGCAACCCGCGGTCGACGGTCGGCACCATCACCGAGGTCTACGACTACCTGCGGCTGCTCTACGCCCGGATCGGCAAGCCGCACTGCCCCGTCTGCGGCCGCCCGATCGCCCGCCAGTCGCCGCAGGCCATCGTGGACAAGGTGCTCGGCCTGGAGGAGGGCAGCCGCTTCCAGGTGCTCTCGCCGCTGGTGCGCGAGCGCAAGGGCGAATTCGTCGACCTCTTCAACGAACTCCAGACCAAGGGCTACAGCCGCGCCCGGGTCGACGGGCGGACCGTCCAGCTGTCCGAGCCGCCGAAGCTGAAGAAGCAGGAGAAGCACACGATCGAGGTGGTCGTCGACCGCCTGACCGTCAAGGGCAGCGCCAAACGGCGGCTCACCGATTCGGTGGAGACGGCGCTCGGCCTCTCCGGCGGCATGATCATCCTCGACTTCGTCGACCTGGAGCCGGACGACCCGCAGCGCGAGCGGATGTACTCCGAGCACCTGTACTGCCCCTACGACGACCTCTCCTTCGAGGAGCTGGAGCCGCGCTCGTTCTCCTTCAACTCGCCCTTCGGCGCCTGCCAGGTGTGCACCGGCATCGGCACCCGGATGGAGGTCGATCCGGAGCTGATCGTCCCCGACGAGGACAAGTCGCTGGACGAGGGCGCGCTGCACCCGTGGTCGCACGGGCACACCAAGGAGTACTTCGGCCGTCTGATCGGCGCGCTGGCGGACGCGCTCGGGTTCCGTACCGACATCCCGTGGGCGGGTCTCCCGGCGCGGGCCAAGAAGGCCCTGCTGCACGGCCACAAGACCCAGGTCGAGGTCCGGTACCGCAACCGGTACGGCCGCGAGCGCGCCTACACGACCGCCTTCGAGGGCGTGGTCCCGTTCGTGAAGCGGCGGCACTCCGAGGCGGAGACCGACAGCAGCCGGGAGCGCTTCGAGGGCTACATGCGCGAGGTGAACTGCCCCGCCTGCGAGGGCACCCGGCTCAAGCCGCTGGTGCTGGCCGTCACCGTGCAGAACAAGTCCATCGCGGAGGTCTCCGCGATGTCGATCACCGAGTGCGCCGACTTCCTGCGCGAGATGACGCTGACCGGGCGCGACAAGCAGATCGCCGAACGGGTGCTCAAGGAGGTCAACGAGCGGCTCCGCTTCCTGGTGGACGTCGGTCTGGACTATCTGACGCTCAACCGGGCCGCCGGCACCCTCTCCGGCGGGGAGGCGCAGCGCATCCGGCTCGCCACCCAGATCGGGTCCGGGCTGGTCGGGGTGCTGTACGTGCTGGACGAGCCGTCCATCGGGCTGCACCAGCGCGACAACCACCGGCTGATCGAGACCCTGGTGCGGCTGCGCGACCTGGGCAACACCCTCATCGTCGTCGAGCACGACGAGGACACCATCAAGGCGTCCGACTGGGTGGTGGACATCGGCCCGGGAGCGGGCGAGCACGGCGGCAAGGTGGTGCACAGCGGCCCGTTGAAGGAGCTGCTGGCCAACGAGGACTCGGTGACCGGCGACTACCTGACCGGCAAGCGCGAGATCCCCACCCCCGAGGTGCGCCGTCCCGCCGACCCCGCACGGCAGTTGACGGTCCGCGGGGCGCGGGAGAACAACCTGCGCAACGTCGACGTCTCCTTCCCGCTCGGCGTGCTGACCGCCATCACGGGCGTGTCGGGCTCCGGGAAGTCGACGCTGGTCAACGACATCCTCTACACGCATCTCGCCCGCGAGCTCAACGGCGCCAAGGCGGTTCCCGGCCGGCACACCCGGGTCGAGGGCGACGACCTCGTGGACAAGGTCGTCCACGTCGACCAGTCGCCCATCGGCCGTACCCCGCGCTCCAACCCGGCCACCTACACCGGCGTCTTCGACCACGTGCGCAAGCTGTTCGCGGAGACGACCGAGGCGAAGGTGCGCGGCTACCAGCAGGGCCGGTTCTCCTTCAACGTCAAGGGCGGCCGCTGCGAGAACTGTGCCGGCGACGGCACCATCAAGATCGAGATGAACTTCCTGCCGGACGTGTACGTCCCCTGCGAGGTCTGCCACGGTGCGCGCTACAACCGGGAGACCCTGGAGGTGCACTACAAGGGCAAGAACATCGCCGAGGTCCTGGACATGCCGATCGAGCAGGCCCTGGACTTCTTCGAGGCGGTGCCGGGCATCGCCCGCCATCTGCGGACGCTCAACGACGTCGGACTGGGATATGTGCGGCTCGGGCAGTCCGCACCGACCCTCTCGGGCGGTGAGGCGCAGCGGGTGAAGCTCGCCAGCGAGCTGCAGAAGCGCTCCACGGGACGGACCGTCTACGTCCTGGACGAGCCGACGACCGGTCTCCACTTCGAGGACATCAGGAAGCTGATCGGCGTCCTGGAGGGCCTGGTGGAGAAGGGCAACTCGGTCATGGTGATCGAGCACAATCTCGACGTCATCAAGACCGCGGACTGGGTGGTCGACCTCGGCCCGGAGGGCGGCAACGGCGGCGGCCTGGTCGTCGCCGAGGGCACCCCGGAGCAGGTCGCGGCAGTGCCGGCCAGTCACACCGGGAAGTTCCTCCGCGACGTGCTGGGCGACCGCGTCAGCGACGCGTCCGTCCCGGCGGGGCCCGCGGCCGGAAAGGCGCCCGCGAGGAAGACGGCGGCCAGGAAGGCCCCCGCGAAGAAGACCGGCGCCAAGAAGGCGCCCGCGAAGAAGGCCACCGCCAAGAAGGCATCCCGCAAGCCCTGACCCGGTGTGCAGCCCTGACCGTGCGAAGCGCCGGCCGGGTGCGCCGGGCCTGCGGCCCGGACGTAGAGTGCGGCGCGTGACGACGAGCGAGGAATCGCCGGCCACGCGCCGCACCGTACTGTGCGGGGCCGCACTGGCCGCACTGGGACTGACCACCGCCGGGTGCGCCGGTGACTCCGGGAAGGGTTCGTCGGGGTCCGGCCCCGACGAGCCGGTCGAGCTGGGCGAAGCCGAAGCCGTACCGGTGGGCGGCGCGAAGCTGTACGCCGAGCAGAAGGTGCTGGTCTCCCAGCCCGAGAAGGGCGACTTCAAAGGGTTCAGCGCGGTCTGCACCCATCAGGGCAGCGTCCTGGGCGAGATCGACGGCGAGGTGGCGGTCTGCCCGCTGCACGGGAGCCGCTTCCACGTGGACTCGGGGAAGGTCGCACAGGGCCCCGCCACCGAGGCACTGCCGACGGTGCCGGTGAAGGTGGAGCAGGGGAAGCTCGTCGCGGGCTGAGCCGCTCGTAGCGCAGGCGGGCCGGCCGGGTGCGGAACCCTGCGGCCAACCGGTGGAAGATGCGCGGTGTTTCCCCCGACTTCGCTCCGCACCTCTGGTGTGGGCCGGTCCCCCTTGGGACCCTGTGCGGCACTGTGCGCAGAAAGTGCCGAGAACACTGGTCTTTGTGGGGGACGTTGTGAGACAGGTCCACGCTCGCGCAAGACTCACCGCTCCGCTGCTCCCGGTGGCCACCGCCGCCGCGCTGCTGGCCGGTCTGCTGTCGGCCGGTACGGCCCGGGCCGCGGCGGAGCAGCACACGCCCCGGCCGGCCACGGCCGCCATCGCCGGAAGCCGGGCCGACCCCGGTCCGTCCGGCGACGGCATGGAACTCTCCCGCACCACCCGGCCCATCGCACCGGGTGCGAAGCTCACCTCCTTCGACCGGCTCGAACCGGACAGCTGGCTGCGCGCGGACGCGCTCACCCTCGAGCTGGGCCGGACCCGGACCGGTACGACGGCCGACTACCTCTCCTCCGGCAAGGTCACCGAACGCCGGACGGTCGGCGACCTGGCCGCCGAGCACGATCCCGGACCGGGACGCCGCACCATCGCCGCGCTCAACGCCGACTTCTTCGACATCGACGAGACCGGCGCCCCGCTCGGCCCCGGCCTCCGCGGCGGCAAGCCCGTCCATTCCCCCGCGCCCGGGGTCTCCGAGGCCGTCGGCATCGGGCCGGACGCGGCGGGCCGCATCCTGGACCTGTACTTCGAGGGCACCGTCACCCTCCCGGCGGGCGACGTACCGCTCGGCGGCCGGAACGCCGCAGATGTCGCGGAGGACGGCATCGGGCTGTACGACGCGGACTGGGGCGGCGCCGACCGGGCGCTGACGGTCGACCAGGATCCCCAGGTCACGGAGGTGGCCGTGCGGGACGGCGACGTCACCTCGGTGGCCCGGAAGCCCGGCAGGGGCGAGATCCCGGAGGGGGTGAGCGTCCTGCTGGGCCGGGGCGACGGCGCCGACCGGCTCGCCGCGCTGCACCCCGGCGACCCGGTCGAGGTGGCCTACCGGATGCGCACCGACGACGGTTCCCCGCTGCCGCGCACGGCAGTCGGCGGCCGCGGCGTGCTGGTCGAGGACGGCACTCCGCAGAACTGGGACGGCAGGCCGAACAACACGGCGGCACCGCGCACCGCCGTCGGCTTCTCCAAGGACGGCGGCACGATGCACGTGCTGACGGTGGACGGCAGGCAGGCGGCCTCGGGCGGGGTGACGCTGACCGAACTCGCCCGGATGATGAAGAAGCTGGGCGCCTACAACGCCCTCAACCTGGACGGCGGCGGCTCCTCCACCCTGCTGGCCCGGAAGCCGGGCGGCACCGCTCTCCGGTTGGAGAACGCGCCCTCCGACGGCGAGCAGCGGGAGGTCGCGGACGCGCTGGCGCTGACGGCGCCGAAGGGGTCGGGCCGACTGTCCGGCTTCTGGGTGGAGACGGCCCTCGACCCGCGCGAGGCGGCCACCGCCGACACCATGCCGGGCGGCCACCCCGACCGCGTCTTCCCCGGGCTGACGCGGGCACTGACCGCCGCCCCGTACGACGAGA
This sequence comes from Streptomyces sp. WMMB303, assembly GCF_029351045.1. Classification (NCBI taxonomy): domain Bacteria; kingdom Bacillati; phylum Actinomycetota; class Actinomycetes; order Kitasatosporales; family Streptomycetaceae; genus Streptomyces; species Streptomyces sp. WMMB303. Next base: position 1,279,008 of record NZ_JARKIN010000001.1, read on the forward strand.
CCTACGGCCCGGCCCGGGGCGCGCCGCGCCCCCGCTGGCGGACGGCGCGGCCGGACGTCGGCCGGGTGGACGCGCAGGGCGTCTTCCGGGCCCGCCGACCGGGCAGCACCTCGGTCACCGCCCGCGCCGGCGCCGCCGAGGGCAGCACGAAGCTGCGGGTCCTGGGGCCGCTGGACCGGGTACGTGCGACGACGGACCGGGTGGGCCTGGCGGACGGCGACGCCGACGGGTCGTTCGGGCTGATCGGATACGACGCGCAGGGCAACAGCGCACCGGTCGAGCCCGCGGACGCACGACTGTCCTACGACCACGCGCTCTTCTCGATCACCGCGGACGAGGACGCCGCCGACGGCAGGTTCACGGTCACGACCCGCTCCGGACAGGAGTCCGCGTCCGGCACGGTGACCGTCACCGTACGGGGGCACACCACCCGGCTGGGCGTCACCGTGGGGTTGCGCGAGCAGCCGGTGGCCGGCTTCGGCGACGCGTCCGACTGGACGTTCAGCGCGGCCCGGGCCACCGGCTCGGTGGCCCCCGAACCGGACGGCAAGGACGGTGGCGGGCTCAAACTGAGCTACGACTTCACCCGCTCGACGGCCACCCGTGCCGCCTACGCGAACCCGCCCGCCGAGCGGGAGATCCCCGGGCAGCCGCGCAGCTTCACGCTGTGGATCAGAGGGGACGGTTCGGGTGCCTGGCCCTCGCTGCACCTCAAGGACGCGGCGGGCACCGACCAGGTGCTGCGTGGCCCGCTGGTGGAGTGGCGGGACTGGCGCCAGGTCACCTTCGAGGTTCCCGAGGGGGTTGCGTATCCGCTCACGCTGCACCGCTTCTACCTCGCCGAGACCCGGCCCGCCGCACAGTACGAGGGTTCGGTGGTGCTGGACGAGCTGGTCGCCAGGACGCCGCCGGACATCGACCTGCCGAAGGTCGGGCGGCCGCACGATCCGCTGATCTCGACGGCCGCGGACACCGCCGGGCGCGACTGGCGGTTCGCGGTGATGTCGGACGCGCAGTTCGTCGCCCGCGATCCGGACAGCGAGGCCGTGCAGCAGGCACGCCGGACCCTGCGCGAGGTCCGCGCCGCCCGGCCCGACTTTCTGATCGTCAACGGGGATCTGGTGGACGAGGGAACCCCCGCGGACCTGGCGTTCGCGCGCACGGTGCTGGAGGAGGAGCTGGGGGACGCGGTCGACTGGTACTACGTGCCGGGGAACCACGAGGTGATGGGCGGTTCGATCGACCACTTCGTCCAGGAGTTCGGGCCCGCGCAGCGCACGTTCGACCACCGCGGCACGCGGTTCATCACGCTGGACACCTCGTCGCTGACGGTGCGGGGCGGCGGCTACGCCCAGTTCCAGGAGCTGCGCCGGCAGTTGGACGACGCCGCACGGGACCGCGGCATCGACTCCGTCACCGTCATCGAGCATGTACCGCCGCGCGATCCCACTCCGGCGCGGGCCAGCCGGCTCACGGACCGGATGGAGGCCGACCTGCTGGAGGGCTGGCTGGCCGACTTCCGGTCCCGTTCGGGCAAGGGCGCGGCCCTGGTGGCGGGCCATGTCGGCGTCTTCGACGCCTCCCGGGTGGACGGTGTCCCGTATCTGGTGAACGGGAACTCGGCCAAGGCTCCGGCCGCTCCGCCGGGTGCGGGCGGCTTCACGGGCTGGTCGCTGCTGGGCGTGGACCGGGGTCGGCCGCGCGACGGTGACTGGCTCTCGGTGCAGACCCGCGCCCACGTGGACGCGCTGCTGCTGGACGCGCCCGAGCGGCTCTCGGTGGGCGGGCAGGGCACCGCGTCGGCGACCGTGCGGCAGGGCAGCGGGCCGACGGCACGCCGGGTTCCGGTCGACTGGCCGGTGAGCGCGGACTGGCCCGGCTCGCAGGGGCTGTGCGTGAAGGGCGCGGTGCCCCGCGGACGCTGTGTGGCCTCCTACGATCCGGCGGACGGCACGCTGACCGGGCGCAGACCGGGCACGGTCACCCTTGCGGTGCTGGTCAACGGGGAGCGGGCTGCACAGCGGGTGACCGTCAGCCGATGATCCGGCCGGGCGGCGGGGCACCGGCCACCGGCGCCGGACGCGGTCCCGGCCCCGCCCCCTACCGGAAGGAGTGGCGGGGCGGGGCCGGGGGACGGGGGCTCCGGGAGCGGCCGGAGGCCGGTGACCGGTCAGGGGCCGGGGCCGGTGACCGGTCGGGAACCGGAGGGTCAGGAACCGGTGCGGGTCCGCTCGTCGTGCTCGGCCTCCGCCGCGGCCCGTGCCTGCTTGCGGGAGGCCGCCAGTGAGGTGATCGTCGTGATGATCAGCACGGCGCAGATGACGCCCAGCGACACCGGGATGCTGATCTCCGGAACATGGACCCCGGTCTCGTGCAGCGCGTGCAGCACCAGCTTGACGCCGATGAAGCCGAGGATGATCGAGAGCCCGTAGGAGAGGTGCACCAGCTTCTGCAGCAGGCCGCCGATCAGGAAGTAGAGCTGCCGCAGGCCCATCAGGGCGAACGCGTTGGCGGTGAAGACGATGTACGGGTCCTGGGTGAGGCCGAAGATCGCCGGAATGGAGTCCAGCGCGAACAGCACGTCGGTGGTGCCGATCGCCAGCATGACGATCAGCATGGGCGTCATCAGCCGCTTGCCGTTCTCGACGACGAACAGCTTGGTGCCGTGGTACTTGTCCGTCGAGGGGAAGCGCCGCTCGACGGCCTTGAGCAGCCGGTTCTCCTCGAACTCCTCCTCGTCGTCACCGGAGCGGGCCTCCTGGACGAGCTTCCACGCCGTCCAGATCAGGAAGGCACCGAAGAGGAAGAAGACCCAGGAGAAGGTGGAGATGATCGCGGCCCCGGCGGCGATGAAGGCACCGCGCAGCACCAGGGCGATGAGCACACCGACCATCAGCACCCGCTGCTGGTAGATCGAGGGCACCGCGAACTTCGCCATGATCAGCACGAAGACGAAGAGGTTGTCGACGCTCAGGGACTTCTCGGTGATGAAGCCCGCGAAGAACTCGCCGGACGCCTGGCCGTTCCCGAAGAGGAAGAGGCCGAGTCCGAAGAGCGCGGCGAGGACGATCCAGACGGTCGTCCAGATACCGGCCTCCTTGAGGGAGACCTCGTGCGGCTTGCGGCCGCCGATGAAGAAGTCCACCGCGATGAGGGCGGACAGGCCGACGATGGTCAGCGCCCAGGTGGTCATGGATATGTCCATGCGTGATCCTCCGGCTTGCATTCGAGCATGGGCCGGAGGTCTCTTCCACCCGGGAGCCGCCGCCCGCAGCGGCCCGGGCCGGTGCCCCGGGGCCGTTTTGTCCGGCCCGTACTGACGGGATCACCGCATGGCTGGGAATACTCCCCTCCGATACAAGAGAGAGTAAAGTAAAACCATGTAAAGGTAAAGAGCATGGTCGAGCGGGTCCGCCCCCGCAAGGGGATCGGGTGCGGTCGGACCCGGTCCCGGGCTCAGGATTCGTCCCCGGCTTCAGGCGCCGGAGCGACGGTTCTCAGCCGCCGGCCGTGCGGCGCGCGGCAGCGGCGTGCCGCAGCACCTGCGGCACGACCTGGCTGCCGGCGGGCACCCGCAGCGGCTCGTACGTCCAGGCATGGCCCACCCACGGATCGGCCAGATGATCGTCCGGGACCGGAGTCAGCCGCAGCAGCGAACGCCACAGCGGATCGAGCAGCGGCCCGAAGCCGCGCGCCTCGTCCCGGTCGGCGACCAGCAGCAGGCTGACGCCGACCGCGGGCCCCTCGTCCGCCAGGTAGCGCAATTGGTTGACGGCGCGGTCGTCGAAGCCGTGCGGGAAGTCGTGGACGACCAGGAGCTGATCGGCCAGATCCAGGTCGGGCGGAAGTGCGTCGGTAGCCCCGCTGCGTACCGCCATCCGGACGAGGTCCACGCGTTGCGTCAGCCGCTCCAGGGTGCGGGCGACGCCGGAGGCGCCCGCGGCGGGCGGGTCCGGCAGCACCCCCGACTCCACCAGCGGAAGGAGCGCGGTCGCCGCCGCGCCCCCCGGGTCGATGATCCGGAGGGTCAGCTCGCCGGGCGGATGTACAGCCAGGATGCGGGCGGCCAGCGCGGCGGCGGTCGTCTGCGCGAGACGACGCAGCTCGTCCGCGTCCGCCGCCCCTGCCTCGGGGCTCCGCGGACGGCCGCTGTCGATCCACAGCCCCCGCTCCAGGGGCAGCCGCACCAGCAGGGGAACCCGCAGCCCGGCGCGCTCCGGGAGACTCAGATCGCCCACCCGGAGCGCCAGAGGGCGCTCGGTGGGCGGCCGGTAGGCGTGCCAGACGGGGTTGTCCCAGCGGGCCAGCGCCGGTGGCAGCGCCGGTTCGACCACCTCGGCCTCGGCCTCGAGCTGCGCCGCGTCCCGATCCAGCGCGGCACGGGCCTGCTCCACCAGCGCGCTGTGCTTGGCCTCGGCCCGGGCGCGGGCCTCCGTCGCGGCGGGGCCGACCCGGGACTGCGGATCGGCGAGCACCGCGTCGAGTTCGCGCTCCCTGCGTGTCTCGGCGAAGTCGACAGCCGAACGGTAGGCCGCCACGCTCCGGGCCAGGTCCTCGAAGATGCCCCACACCTGGTTGTAAAGCCGCTCCTCCATCGACCAGCCGGGGGCGTCGCCCGCCACCGGCTGCGCTCCCTCGCCCGCCCCGGACCCCGGCCCCGGGGCGGACGGCGCGGACGGCGGAGAGCCCCCTTGGGGCTGCGCGGCCCCGGTGGTCGCCGGTGCGCGACGCGGATGGCGGTAGTCGACCGCGCCCCCGGGCGAGGCACCACCGGACGAAGCGGCGGACGGAGCGACGGGAGGCGGATCCTCCCGCGCGGGGCCCTCGCCCCGGCCCGACGCCGCGGTGGGACCCTCCGCCGTACCGCGGATCGCCGCGGCGTGCCGGAGCGGCCCCTCCGGCGGGGGTGCGACCGCGTCGTCCGCACCGGCGGCGACCGCTTCCTGGACGGCGTCGGCGAGCGTACGCGCCTCGGCCAGTCCCTGGTCGGCGAAGAGGGCTGCGAGGCCGTCCGCGTATCCCTGTCCGACAGCTCGCACCTTCCATACGCCCCGGCGCAGATACAGCTCCAGAGCGACCACGGCGGACTCGGTGGTGAGTCCCGTCACCGTGTAGCCGGCGATCTCCGTGCCGTCCGGGCCGGTGACGGCGAGGAACGGCGCGGGGAGGCCGGCGAACCCGGCGGGAGCGCCCGGCCCGGCGGGCAGGGCCAGCAGGATGCACACCCGCTCGACGTCCTCGGGCAGCGCTCCCGGATCGAGGGCCAGGCGGTGCACGGCCGCCGCCCGGCGGGAGACCTCCACCCCGGGCAGCCGCGGGGCTGCGGGGTGGGCAGTCCACTCCGCCCCGCGGATCCGCCCCTGCGCGTCGTTGAGCGTCGCCCCGGCGACGACGGGGGTACCCGCCGTCACCCGGATCTCCATCCGGGTGCCGGGCAACGGGTGGTTCTGCCCCCGGACCAGCTCGGCCGTCATCGTCGTGCCTCTCCCCCTGTGGCTCTCGTACTCGGCGGCCGGGACCGCCCGGGACCCGGCAGTCCGGAACCGCTGCCGCTCGGGCGGGCCCGCGGCGGTCGCATCGACGGTCCGGGACCGGTCACCGCGGCGGCGGGACCGGACGGTTCACGGCCTCGGCGGCGCGCAGCTCACAGCTTCGGCAGGATCGTCGGCATCAGGTCCTGGAAGGTCCGGCCGTTGGCGGGCTCGCCGAGGGCGGTCATCTGCCAGCCGTTGCCCTGCCGGTGGACCTTGGCCATGATCTGCGCGGTGTACTGGCCGCCGCCGGTGAGCGTGTAGCGGGCCGTCTCCTGGCCGGTGGTCTCGTCGACGAGGCGGCAGAAGGCGTTCTCGACCTCGGCGAAGGTCTGACCGGTGAACGAGTTGACCGTGAAGACGATCTGGTCGATGTGGACCGGGACGCGCTGCAGATCCACCAGGATGGCCTCGTCGTCGCCGCCCTCGCCCGCGCCGCCCACCAGGTTGTCACCGGTGTGCTTGACCGAGCCGTCGTCGCTCACCAGATGGCGGAAGAAGACGACGTCGACGGGCTGCTTGTCGGCGAAGAGCACCGCCGAGGCGTCGAGGTCGATCTCCTTGGTGCGCTTGCCGAACAGCCCCCGCCGCGGTGCGGCCTTCCAGCCCAGGCCCATGCGCACCGCGGTGAGGCTGGCCCCGTCGCTCTTCTGCAGGCTGATGCCCTGGCCCTTGGACAAGTTGACCGACACGTGCGTCCCCTCTCTGAACCGGGGCCGCCACAGGCCGGCGGCCACCAGATTCAGCACCCTACGCAAGAGCGCGGAGCGGCCGGGAGGCCGACCGCGACTTGTGTCGGTCTTGCAACACTCCCGGCGGCGACCCCGGACCGCGAGTGGTCGTGCCCGGCTACTTCAGCCCGGCCTCCTTCATCTGGCGCAGCTCCTTCTTGAGCTCCCCCACCTCGTCCCGCAGCCGTGCGGCGACCTCGAACTGGAGCTCGGCGGCGGCTGCGCGCATCCGCTCGGTCAGATCCTCGATGGTCTGGGCGAGGTCGGCGGCCGGCCGGTCGGTCAGCTCGCCGGAGCCGGCGCCCTTGCCCTTGCCCAGTGCGGGGGTGGGGGCCTTCCCCTTGCCGCCCTTGCCCGTCTCGTCCCGCCGGCGGTAGCCGGTGTCCAGCAGCGCCTCGGTGTCGACCTCCTCGCGGGCGATGTCCGCGACGATGTCACCGATCTTCTTGCGGAGCGGCTCCGGGTCGATGCCGTGCTCCTGGTTGTAGGCGATCTGCTTCTCACGGCGCCGGTTGGTCTCCTCGATCGCCCGCTGCATTCCGGGGGTGACCTTGTCCGCGTACATATGAACCTGGCCGGAGACGTTGCGCGCCGCGCGGCCGATCGTCTGGATCAGCGAGGTGCCGGAGCGGAGGAAGCCCTCCTTGTCGGCGTCCAGGATCGCCACCAGGGAGACCTCGGGCAGGTCGAGCCCCTCCCGCAGCAGGTTGATGCCGACCAGCACGTCGTACTCCCCGGAGCGCAGCTCGCGCAGCAGTTCGATGCGACGCAGGGTGTCCACGTCGCTGTGCAGATAGCGGACCCGGATGCCCAGTTCGACGAAGTAGTCCGTCAGATCCTCGGCCATCTTCTTGGTGAGGGTGGTGACCAGCACCCGCTCGTCGCGTTCCTCGCGCAGCCGGATCTCGTGGACCAGGTCGTCGATCTGCCCGTCGGTGGGCTTGACGACCACCTCCGGGTCGACCAGACCGGTGGGGCGGATGACCTGTTCCACATAGCCGTCGGAGCGGGCCAGCTCGTACGGGCCGGGGGTGGCCGACAGATAGACCGTCTGGTCGGTCCGCTCCAGGAACTCCTCCCACTTCAGCGGGCGGTTGTCCAGCGCGGAGGGCAGCCGGAAGCCGTGGTCGATCAGCGTGCGCTTGCGGGCGGCGTCGCCCTCATACATGGCGCCGATCTGCGGGACCGTCTGGTGCGACTCGTCGATGACCAGCAGGAAGTCCTCGGGGAAGTAGTCCAGCAGGGTGTGCGGCGCCGTGCCCGGGTCGCGGCCGTCGATGTGCAGCGAGTAGTTCTCGATCCCCGAGCAGGTGCCGATCTGCCGCATCATCTCGATGTCGTACGTCGTCCGCATCCGCAGCCGCTGGGCCTCCAGGAGCTTGCCCTGCTTCTCCATCGACTCCAGCGTCGCGGCCAGCTCGGCCTCGATCGCCGCGATGGCGCGCTCCATCCGCTCCGGACCCGCCACATAGTGCGAGGCGGGGAAGACGTACAGCTCCCGGTCCTCCGTGATCACCTCACCGGTGATCGGGTGGAGGGTGGAGAGGGCCTCGATCTCGTCCCCGAACATCTCGATGCGGACCGCGAGCTCCTCGTACACCGGGAAGATCTCGACGGTGTCGCCGCGGACCCGGAAGGTGCCCCTGGTGAACGACATGTCGTTGCGCTGGTACTGGATGTCCACGAAGCGCCGCAGCAGCGCGTCCCGGTCGATCTCCTCGCCGACCCTCAGCGGCACCATGCGGTCGACGTACTCCTGCGGAGTGCCCAGGCCGTAGATGCAGGAGACGGAGGCGACCACCACGACGTCACGCCGGGTGAGCAGTGAGTTCGTCGCGCTGTGGCGCAGCCGTTCGACCTCCTCGTTGATCGAGGAGTCCTTCTCGATGTAGGTGTCCGTCTGCGGGACGTACGCCTCCGGCTGGTAGTAGTCGTAGTACGAGACGAAGTACTCGACCGCGTTGTTCGGCAGCAGCTCCCGGAACTCGTTGGCGAGCTGCGCGGCCAGGGTCTTGTTCGGCGCCATCACCAGCGTCGGGCGCTGCAGCTTCTCGATCATCCACGCCGTGGTGGCCGACTTGCCGGTGCCCGTGGCTCCCAGCAGCACGACGCCCTTCTCACCTGCGGTGACCCGCTGCGCGAGCTCCGCGATGGCGGTCGGCTGGTCACCGCTGGGCTGGTACGGACTGACGACCTCGAAGGGCGCCACCTTGCGTTCGATCTCGGTGTTGGGCCGCATGTCCACCACGGTACGACTCGGCACCGACAACGGGGTTCCGCGCGCAAACTACGCCCCACTGGCAGATAGCTGCCAATTTTCTTCGTCGCAGGTCAGCGGCTTGACCACGGTCCGTTCAGCGCCACGTCACTTTGTCCTGGCTTGGTTGTATTGCGCATCGGGAACTGTCTCGGCAGTCCGTGCAGGTACAAGCGAGGAGTCCCGCATGTCGATACGCCCGCTGACCGCTGCCGCCGCAGGTGCGCTGCTGGGTATGAGCGCGCTCTTCCTCACCGCCACGCCGACCGCAGCGGCCTCGCCCCGCCCGGCGGGACAGACGCCGGATCCGGTCGTAGACTTCTCCGGCTTCCCGGGCTTCGGCGGCGACGAGGACCCCGACCCGGAGCTGCAGCAGCCCCCCTCCGACGCCAGAAAGCCGCACCGGTCCCCGCTCCCCGTGGCCCACCGCGGGGCGTCCGGCTACGCGCCGGAGAACACGCTGGCCGCGGTCGACAAGGCACACGATCTCGGCATCGACTGGGTCGAGAACGACGTGCAGCGCACCAAGGACGGCAAGCTGCTGGTCATCCACGACACCACGCTCTCCCGCACCACGGACGTCGAGCAGCGCTTCCCGGACCGCAGCCCGTGGAAGGTCTCCGACTTCACGCTCGAGGAGATCAAGTCGCTGGACGCCGGAAGCTGGCTGGACAGCAAGTTCGCGGGCGAGCGGATCCCCACCCTGGGCGAGTACCTGGACCGGCTCACCAGGAACGGGCAGGACCTGCTGCTGGAGCTGAAGTCCCCCGCGCTCTACCCGGGCATCGAACGCGAGACCCTCGACGAGCTCGACCGGCAGGGCTGGCTGGACCGCCGACACACCAGGAGCCGGCTCATCATCCAGAGCTTCGACAAGGGCGCGGTGCAGAAGGTGCACCAGCAGCGTCCCGAGGTGAAGACCGGCTTCCTGGGCACCCCCAAGGCGGCCGAGCTGAAGGACTACGCCGGGTTCGCCGACCAGATCAACCCCACCCACACCGACGCCACGGCCGACTACGTGAAGGCCGTCCACGCACTCAAGGGGCCGCACCACAAGCGAATGGAGATCTTCACCTGGACCGTGAACGACGCCGAGACCGCCCGCAAGGTCGCCGACGCGGGAGTGGACGGCATCATCTCGAACAAGCCGGACGTGGTCAGCGACGCCGTGCAGGGGTCGGGGCCCACCGGCTGAGCACCCCGGGCGGGCGATCCGGACGGGTGCCGACGGCGACTGTCGGTGTGCCCCTCTAGGGTGCCGGTATGACAGACACCCCGGTGCGGCCGACGGCCTGGTCCCTGCGGGAGACGCCCATCGGACCGCTGCTGCTCGCGGCCACCGCCGAGGGCCTGGCCCACGTCGTCTTCCACGCGCGGGGACGCACGCTCGACCGGGCCCTCGCCCGACTGCACGCGCGGCTGGGCGCCGAGCCGCTGCCGGCGGCGCAGGCACCGGCGCCCGCCGCCGAGCATCTCGGTGCGGCCGCGGCCGCGCTGGACGGCTACTTCGCGGGCTCCCCGGCGCCCTTCACCGTGCCGCTTGACTGGTCGCTGACGGAGGGCTTCCCCGCGCGGGTGCTGCGCGAGCTGGCGACCGGTGTGCCGTACGGGACGACGGTCGGCTACCAGGACCTCGCCGTGCGCGCGGGCGACCCCGGTGCGGCCCGCGCGGTCGGCGCCGCCATGGGCGCCAATCCGCTGCCCGTGGTCGTGCCCTGCCACCGGGTGCTGGAGAGCTCCGGCGCGATCGGCGGCTTCGGGGGCGGGTTGGAGACCAAGCGTGCGCTCCTCGCGCTGGAGGGCGTGCTGCCGCAGCCGCTGTTCTGAGCCCCGGAACCGGCCATGAGTCCGTGGTGGCGGGCGGCGCCGGGTGCCAGACTGCACGGCGTGACTGACATTCGCGACACGGCTGACGGTGATGACACGCCCGACGCGCCCGGCGGACTGCCCGGCGGGCTCTCCCGGCGCAGCACACGGCGCGGGGGGCTCGCCGTGCGCGGTCCGGAGCAGCCCGCCGCGGGGGAACCGGAGGCGGACGGCGGGATCGATCTGCGGGCCGTCCGGCGACGGGCGCGGCTGGCCCTGGTCCTCAGCCAGATCCTCGGCGGACTGGGCGTCTCCACGGCGGTTGCGCTGGCCGCCGTGCTGGCCGAGGACATCGGCGGCTCCGAGGCGGTGGCGGGGCTGGCGTCCACCTCCTCGGTGATCGGGACAGCGCTGCTGTCCCTGCCGTGCGCGGCGCTGATGGCGCGGCGCGGGAGACGGGTCGGGCTGACGTCCGCCTACGCCGTGGCGGCCGTCGGCGGGCTCGTCGTGGTGGCCGGAGCCGCGCTGCGGAACTTCCCGCTGCTGCTGGTGGGCATGGCCGCCTTCGGCGCCAGCAACACCGCCAATCTCCAGGCGCGCTTCGCCGCCGCCGACCTGGCCGAGCCGCTGCACCGGGCGCGGGCCATCTCCACGGTGGTGTGGGCGACCACGGTCGGCGCGGTCCTGGGCCCGAACATCGCGGGGCCCGCCGGGAGGAGCGTGGCCGGCCTCGGGGTGCCGGAGACGGCCGGCCCCTTCCTGTGGGGCACGGCGGTCTTCCTGATCGCCGGAGGGCTGCTGCAGGTGCTGCTGCGGCCCGACCCGCTGCTGACGGCCCGCGCGCTGGCCCGGACGGCGGCGGGCGACCGGCGACCGGACCAGGACGGCGGAGGCCGGCGGGGGGACGAGGACGGCGGAGGCCGGTCGCTGCGGGCGGGGCTGGCCGCGGTGACGGACTCGGCGCCCGCCCGGGTCGCGCTGGCCGCGATAGCCGGCTCGCACACCGTCATGGTCTCGGTGATGGTGATGACCCCGGTGGACCTGGGCGGGCACGGCGCGGGAGTGGAGCTGATCGGGCTCGTGCTCAGCGGCCACATCGCCGGTATGTACGCCTTCTCGCCCGTGATGGGCTGGCTCGCGGACCGGATCGGCAGGTTCAGCGTCATCCTGGTGGGCGCGGGACTGCTCGGGTGCGCCACCGCGCTGGCCGGGACGGCGGACGGGAACCACGCGCAGTCCGCGGCCGGGCTGTTCCTGCTCGGGCTGGGCTGGTCCGCGGGGCTGGTGGCCGGGTCCGCGCTGCTGACCGACTCCGTACCGCAGCGGGCTCGCGCCGCCGTGCAGGGCTTCTCCGACCTGATCATGAACTCGGCCGCCGGTGTCGGCGGCGCGCTCTCCGGTCTGGTGGTCGCGCAGGCCGGCTACGGCTGGCTCAACCTGCTGGCAGCGGCGCTGCTGATCCCGGTCACGGTGCTGACGGTGACCGTCGCGGTACGGCGCTGAGAAAGGCCGTTCGCGGGCGTCGTCCACGCCCCCCAGCAGGTGCGGGGTCGCACGGCGGGCCCGTCGCCGCCCGACGAGGGCGGGGCGGGCGGCTCGGGTGCGCCGTCGGGTCGGCCGCGGGTCAGCGCGCGTGGAGTTCGAAGGCCACCGCGCGCCGCCCCTCGTTCCGGTCGGCGTACATGTCCAGTCCCCCGTGCACGATCGAGCGCGCGTATGTCTCCGGGTTCTGGTCGGTGAGCGCCTCGATATAGGCACGGTGTTCCAGCAACGAGGCGACCCCCTTGCGGGCCGCCTCCTCCCCCACCGAGACCGCGTGCGTGACGGCCGGTGAGGCGAAGACGGCCACCCACCGCACTCCGTCCCACGGCAGGAAGCCTTCCACGTCGAACTGCTCGCTGAAGATCCACCGGTTGCCCGCGTCCCCCACGGCGTCCAGGACCGAGCGGCCCAGCGCGCGGTGGTCGGGGGTGTTCCACGGACTGCCGGGGCCGCCGCCCCAGGTGTCGTGGTGATTGAGGGTGAGGACCAGCTCCGGGCGGTGCCGGCGGATCGCCGCGGCGATGTCGCTCCGCAGCGCCGGCCCCTCGGCCAGGACTCCGTCCCGGTGGTCGAGGAACTCCACCTCGGTCACGCCCACATGTGCGGAGCCGGCCCGCTGTTCGGCCTCGCGGACCCCGGCGGCCTCCGCCGGGTCCATGGTCTCGATACCCGCCTCGCCCCGGGTCGCGAGCAGATAGGTGACGTCCTTGCCCTGCGCCGTCCACTCGGCCACGGCCGCGGCGGCGCCGTACTCCATGTCGTCCGGATGGGCGACGACCGCCAGGGCCCGGGTCCAGTCCTCCGGCATCGCCGCCAAGCGCATCCGCGCTCCCTGCTCCTCGGCGCCTCCCGCTGTGGCCGTCATGTCCGCTCCGCCTCTCGTCGCCCGCGCCCCGTCGGCGCCGCTGTCCATGGCAACTCCCAGGCCCCGGGCGCCTGTTCCCCGGGGGGTACAGCGCGTCTCCGCGGCCCGCCGCCGGGCAGGGGCCGATGCCGGGTGGTTCCAGGGTTCCAGCCCGACGGCGGGTCGGCATGTCGGCGGCCCGGCTCGGTGCGTGGAGCTGCGGGAACGGTGCGCGGCGCCAGCGGGCCGGCCCGGTGCGCATGCCATGACGGCGCCGCGCGGTGGGAGCGCGGCGCCGTACGGGAAGGCGTGGTTCTGCGGCGCCGGAACGGCGGGCGGGATCAGCCGTAGGGGTTGCCGCGGGGGTCGGCGGGAGCACCGCCCTGCTGCTGGCCCGGGTTGCCGTAGTACGGGCCGGGCTGCTGCGGGTGCTGCTGGGGCGGGGCCGCCGGGGCTCCGGGCGCCTGGGGCTGACCGTAGTAGGGGCCCTGCTGCGGCTGGCCTCCGGGCTGGGGGTGGGCCTGCGGAGGCTGCTGCGGCGCGTAGCCCTGCTGGGGCTGCGGCGCGTAGCCCTGCTGGGGTGCGTAGCCCTGCTGCGGCTGGGCCGGAGGAGCGTACTGCTGCGGCGCGTGCCCCTGAGGGGCGCCCTGGGCGCCCTGCCCGCCGCCGACCACCGCGAGCAGTTCCTCCAACTCGTTGCGCCAGATGCGATGCACGTTGATGCGCACCGGCTTCGCCTCACCCGGGAGCGCCATGTGGTAGAAGCTCCACAGAGGGTTGAGCTGGATCTCGCCGAAGAGCGGGCGTGCCTGGTCGCGCGGGATCGCGTGCACGATTTCCTTCGGCCGCTGGGAGAACCGGGACATCCGCTGCACCAGCAGGGCCTGTTCGGTGACCGTAATGAAGTAGTACTTGATGAGGAACTGACCGATCAGGCCGAGGAAACCGACGCTGAGCCACGGTGTGGGACCCGCAACGGCCCCGACCGACACCAGCGGACGGTCTCCGGGCGCCTGTTGGGCGATGGCCTCGGCCACCTGCTTCTTCATCGTCGCCTTGCGAAAGGCCATCGGACCGCTCCTCGCTCCGTTCGCCGCGGGTACGGCGCTGTCTCTGCGTTCGGCGCAGAGTACTCGCTCCGGGTGACAGCACCCCTCCCGGGTCCGCGGATCGGCGGCGCGGAGCGCGCTCCGCACACGGGAACCCCGGCCCGCGGGGCGCTCCCCGGGCAGCCGCGCCCGTCACCGCTGCCCGAGCCCGGTGAGGGCCTGCACCGGATCGGTCGCGGAGGGGCCCTCGGGCCACCAGTCGGCTGCGTCAGCGCTTCCGTCCCGGCCGGAGCCGCAACGGTCCCCGGGCCCCGGGCCCGAGGCGTCCCGGTAGGGGTACCAGCGACCGTCGCCCCCGAAGCGGAGCTGGACGGGGCGTGTGGTGTGGGTGAGCTGATTGCGGTGGATGGTCATCCCTATCCCCAGGCCCGCCAGGGCGCTGCGCCCGCGGTCGAAGTCACCCGCCGGCGGATCCCAGGCGGCCTCCAGCACGGCCAGCCCCGCTGAACCGCCCTGTCGCCAGGCCGCGGCGGCCCGGGCCAGCTCCAGTGGGTCCCGGCCGACCGACCGCGCCAGACCGGCGAAGCGCGCGGAGAGGGTCCGTCGACCGGTCAACTGCGGGTGAGTGGCGGCGAGGCGCACCGCGTCGTGCCAGCGCGACAGCTCGGGCAGCGGATCGTGGTCCACCACGCGGCGGGGCCCCGCGCCGGCGTCCACCGGCACAGCCGAGAGCGCGCACCGGGCCCGGACCGCCGCGTCGGCCGCGAGGAAAGCGAGAGCGTCGGCGTCGGGTGCGCCGGGCAGCTCGGGATAGACCCCCGGCTCGCTCGCGACGTCCGGCAGCGGCTGCGGCTCCGGGAGCGGAGGGCGCACGGAGGTGGCGAAGACCTCGGTGGCGAGCCGCGTGGCGCGCGGCCGCCGCCCGTCGCACAGCGAGCCGCCGGCGTGCCCGCCGGACCGGCGCGGCGGCGCCCCGCCTCCACGCCTGCGGGGGCGCCCGGCGGACGTCTCGATGCGGTCCGCACCGAGACGCGCGACCTCCGTGCGCACCGCCTCCGCGCTGCGGCCCCGCATCAGCAGCAGCGCCCAGGGGTCGGCGTCCAGCAGCCGTCCGGTCTCGTAGCCGAGGGCCGCCGCGTGCTTGCACGGGTGTCCGTGGTCCGGGCAACTGCACGCGGGCAGCAGGTCCTCGGCGCCGGGCAGCAGCCGGACCCCCGCAGCCTGCGCCACGGACACCACGTCCCAGGGGACTTCACCGTCCAACAGCGCCGCCGCCAGCACCGGGCGGGCGGCGACAGCCGTCAGAAACGCCACCCACTCCTCCTCGGACAGCACCGGCAGCCGCCATTCGGCGCGGTAGGGGCGCGCGCGGCTGCCGCGCACATACGCCAGGACGCGTCCCGTTCCCACCCGCGGTGCGGACACCGCTCCGGCACCGGCCGCTCCCCGGGGCCCGCCCCGGCCCGTATCCGCGTAGGCCCGGCCGCGCGCCAACCGGGCGGTGTCCCGCGCCGCCCCCTCCATCGCCCGCGACCAGGCAGCGCCCCAACTCCCGGCCGGATGCGCCGGGGCGGCCCCGGACCCCGGTGCGATGCCGCTCACGGCTGCCTCCGCAGCGCCACCAGATCCGCCAGTTCCGCGTCGGTCAGCTCCGTCAGCGCGGCCTCTCCCCCGCTGAGCACCGAGTCGGCCAACTGCTGCTTGGCGGTCAGCAGCCGGGCGATGCGGTCCTCGACGGTGCCCCGGGTCAGCAGCCGGTGCACCTGTACGGGCTGGGTCTGGCCGATGCGGTAGGCCCGGTCGGTGGCCTGCTCCTCGACCGCCGGGTTCCACCAGCGGTCGAAGTGGACGACGTGTCCCGCGCGGGTGAGATTGAGACCGGTGCCCGCCGCCTTGAGCGACAGCAGGAAGACGGGGACCGCACCGGACTGGAAGGCGTCCACCAGCTCCTCCCTGCGGCCCACCGGTGTCCCGCCGTGCAGGAGCTGGGTCGGGACGCGGCGTTCGGCGAGATGCGCCCGCAGCAGCCGGGCCATCTCCACGTACTGCGTGAACACCAGCACCGAACCGCCCTCGGCCAGAATCGTGCCCAGCAGTTCGTCCAGCAGCCCGAGCTTGCCGGAGCGGCCGGGGAGGCGTCCGGCCCCGCCCTCCCGCAGATACTGCGCCGGGTGGTTGCAGATCTGCTTGAGCGCGGTCAGCAGCTTCATCACCAGGCCGCGCCGCTCCATGCCGGTCGCCTCCGCGATCCGCGCCAGGGTCTCGCGCACCACCGCCTCGTACAGGGACGCCTGCTCCCGGCTCAGCTCGACCGTGTGGTCCGTCTCCGTCTTGGGCGGCAGCTCGGGGACGATGCCGGGATCGGACTTCCGGCGGCGCAGCAGGAAGGGTCGCACCAGCCGGGCCAGCCGCTGGGTCGCCTCCGGGTCCTCACCGCCCTCCACGGCTCTGGCATGCCGGGCGCGGAAGGTCTTGAGCGGGCCGAGCAGTCCGGGCGTGGTCCAGTCGAGGAGAGCCCACAGCTCGGAGAGGTTGTTCTCCACGGGTGTGCCGGTGAGGGCGATCCGGGCGGCGGCCGGAAGGGTGCGCAGCGCGCGCGCCGTCGCGGAGCCCGCGTTCTTGACGTGCTGGGCCTCGTCCGCGACGACCAGCCCCCACGCCTGCCCGGCGAGTTGCTCCGCGCTGCCGCGCAGGGTGGCGTACGTCGTCAGGACGAACCCCGCGTCCGATTCCGGTCCCCCGGCCGCTCCGGGTCCGCCGCGCTTCAGCCCCTCCAGGGTGCGTCCGGGACCGTGGTAGCGGCGTACCGGCACATCGGGCGCGAACCGGGCCAGCTCCCGCTGCCAGTTGCCCAGCAGCGAGGCCGGGCAGACCACCAGCGTCGGCGCCGTCGCGCCGCGCTCGGCGCGGCGCAGATGGAGCGCGATGAGGGTGACGGTCTTGCCCAGCCCCATGTCGTCGGCGAGGCAGCCGCCCAGTCCGAGCGACGTCATCGACTCCAGCCAGCCGAGCCCCTGACGCTGGTATCCCCGCAGCCGGGCGTGCAGCCGGGCGGGGGCGGCCACTGCGGGCCGGTCCGGGTCGGTGGCCGTACGGAGCGTGTCCCGGAGCGCCGCGAGAGCACCCACCGGCACCGCCTCCACCCGCTCCCCGTCCACCTCGGCTTCCCCGGAGAGGGCCGCGGCCAGTGCATCGCCGGGCGAGAGCAGCCCCAGGTGCCGCTTGCGCGCCTTGCGCACCAGCTCCGGATCCACCTGCACCCACTGGTCGCGCAGCCGCACCAGCGGGCGGTGCGCCTCCGCCAGCTCGTCCATCTCCGCCTCGGTGAGCGGATCCCCGTCCAGCGCCAGTTGCCAGCGGAACTCCAGAAGCTGCTGCTCCTTGAAGAAGCCGAACCCGTCGGCCGCCGAGCCCGGCGACCGCGGTCCCGGGCGCACCACCGCCGTGGCGCTCAGCAGCTCCCGGGCCAGGGCACGCGGCCAGTGCACGGCCACCTCCGCCACGGCCAGCTCCCGGGCCGCCCGGCCCAGCAGGTCGTTCAGCTCCGTCTCGGTCAGCGGCAGCACGTCGGGGGCCGGCCGCTCCAGCAGCCGCTCCAGCGGCGGCCAGACGCGCGCGGCCCGCCGCACCGCCAGCACCGTGTCCATCCGGGCCCGCGACCCCAGGTACTCCGCCTCGCCCTGCCACAGCGCGGCCACGTCCGCGACGAGTGTCGGGTCCGCGGCACTGCCGGCCTGGACGACCGCCGCCGCGACGTACGGCTCCGCAGCCTCGGTGCCGGTCCGCTCCGGGCCCGGTCGCTTCGGTCCGGGTTGCTCCCGGCCGCTCCGCTCCGGGTGGAACCTCGCCGGGACGCGCCGCCCCTCGGTGCCCTCCAAACCGACGACCGGCTGGTGGCCCTCCGGGTCCTCCGGCTCGGGACCGGCGTCGAAGACACGGTCCGCCGACAGGTCGAGCCGCAGGGAGACGCGGATACCCGCCTCGGTGCCCGCGGCCACCTCACCCGCCCACTCCCGCAGCCGCGGGTACTGTTCGGTGAGCCGCTGCCGCCCCGGGGCGGCGAACGCCGGCCCCGCCACCGCAGCCCCGGCGGGCGTGCGGGGCAGCACGTCGGCGACCGCGTCCAGGAAGTCCCGCACGAGCGCCTCGGGGTCCGGGACCCGCAGCGGCTCGTCCACCGGCCGGTTCACGGAATCGGCCGGCTCCCGCGGGGCCGGTACCGCGTGCGCCTGCGGGGGCATCGCGGCGGCCACCGCCCGCAGCTGCGCCACGTCCTCCGGGTCGAGGGGGCCCGCCCGCCACACGTCCGCGTCCCCTTCGCCCAGGCCCGGCAGCAGGCGTCCACGGGCCACCAGCCGCAGTCCGTGCAGCGCCGCCGCGCCCCAGCAGGCGGCAGCGGGGTGCGCACCGCTCTCCGTACGCGCCCGCACCAGCACGGGCAGGGCCTCGCGTACCGACAGCCGACGGGCCGGCACCGCGCGCCGCCGCACACCCTTCCCGTGCGGCCGCACCACCGCGAGCTCTCCCGGCTCCCCCTGCTCGGGCAGCTCGCCCCCGTCGTCCCGCCAGAACGCCACGCGCCCCTGCCGGGGCACCTCGCCCGGCAGGAACACCGCAGCACACCGCAGGAGGCCCGCACCGCTTCCCGGCCCCATCCGCGTCCTCGCTTCCGCCCTCGCTCCACACCACACCGGCCGACAGCAGGCCGACGGGCCGGACATCCGGCCCGCACTCGTGGACGAGTCTAGGAGCGGCCACTGACAAGCCCGTCGACGCTCAGAAAGCAACGAGGCGGAGCGCGGCGGCGACGTCCCTGCCCCCGCGGTGGGCCGCCCCGGGAAGAGGCGGCGAGGCGGCGCCCGGCTGTACCGTTTCCCCGTGACCGGGGAGAACGCGTGTACAGCAGCCGCCGCACCGGCGCGCCCGCCGGACATCGCCGTCCGCGCCCGGCTGTCGGCGGTCGGGATCGCCGCCGAGGTGGCCGCGGGCCGCGTCACGGCGCGCGAGGTGGTGCGGGAAGCGCTGGCCCGCATCGCGGAAGCCGACCCGTCGATCAGAGCGTTCACCACGGTGTGGCCCGCGCGTGCCCTGGAGTACGCGGCGGCCGTCGACCGGGCCGTCCGGGACGGCGAGCGACTGCCGCTGGCCGGAGTGCCGTTGGGGGTGAAGGCCACGCAGCGGCTCTCGGCACCGTCCGTGGCCCGGCTGGTCGCGGCGGGCTGCGTGCCGGTCGGTGCCACGGCCACCCCCGGCCCCGGAACCCCGTGGCAGACGTGGGGGGCCACCGACCGGGGCCCGACCCTCAACCCGCTGCGGGCCGACCTGAGTCCGGGCGGGTCCTCGGCCGGTTCGGCCGCCGCCGTCGCGGCCGGGATGGTCCCGCTCGCCACCGGGAGCGACGGGGCGGGCTCCGTACGGATCCCGGCCGCGTGGTGCGCGGTGCTCGGCCTGAAGCCGACGGGCGGACTGCTGCCCCTGCCCGGCAGCCCCGCCGCACGCCCCCGGCGGAGCGTGCCCGGACCACTGGCGCGCACCGCGGCCGACACCGCCGCCTGCTTCGCCGCCCTCGCCGGCACCTCCCCTGCCGCTCCCGAGCCGCCGGAGCGCCCGCTGCGCACGGCGTGGTCGGCCACCCTGGGCTGCGCCGACACCCGGCAGCCGGTTGCCGCGACGGCGCGTGCCTTCCTGGAGGAGCTGGCCCGGACCGGCGCCGTCGCGCCGCGGCCCGCCGCCGTCCGGCTGCCGGACGCCGCCGACTGCTGGCGCACGCTCCGTGCCCGCCGCCCTCCGGGGGCGGTCCCCGCACCGGAAAGCGGCACGGCGGCCGACCGCACGGGCGCCGAACTCGCGGCCGAGCTGGACCGGATCCTCGGCACGGTGGATCTGCTCGCCACGCCGACCACTCCCAACCCGCCGCACGGCCACCACGGGCCGGGAGGGGACATGAGCGTCGCTCTCACCTGGGCCTTCAACATCACCGGGCACCCGGCGCTCAGCCTGCCCGCCGGTCGGACCGCGGCCGGTGAACCGGTCGGGCTGCAACTCGTGGCAGCCCACGGCCGGGAGGCCGACCTGCTGGCCGTCGCGGCCGCCGCCGAGACGGTGCCGCAGTCGCAGCCGCACTGACCGGCCCGGGGTCCGGGGCGCGCTCCGCGGGTCAGTTGCCCAGGTCCGTCGCCCCGGGTCCGGGGGGCTCGAAGCTCTCGAAACCGGCGGCCTCCACGAAGTCGGGCCGGGGATCGAGTGCGGCGGCGAGCTTGAAGTGGGCGCGTGCCTCCTCGTCGCGGGAGGCGCGCTGGAGCGTACGGGCCAGGGCGAAGTGTGCGAAGGCGTTGTCCGGCTCGCGCTCCAGCACCCACTGGAACTCCTGCTCGGCGGACCGCAGCCGGGCCTCCAGGAAGTACGCGCGGGCGCGCAGCAACCGGGCACCCCGGTGCTCCGGGTGTTCGTCGATCACGTTGTCCAGCAGGTCGACCGCGCCGCGCGGGTCGCGCGCCGCCAGCAGCTGCTCCGCCGCGCGGAACTGGATCAGGTTCGTCTCGGGGCTCGTCACGACATTGCCCTTCCCTCGGCTGACGACTGGGCACAACGCCGGACCGCGCGCGGCCATTCCCGCGGCGGGCCGGCGGCCGAAGCGAGGGCCGGCCGCCGCACGGCCGACACGCGGCAGCGGGCGGTGGGCAGCGGGTCAGCCGCGCAGCTCGTCCCAGATCTCGCGCACCCTGGGCGCCAGCTCCGACAGCGGCCCGTTGTTGTCGATCACGATGTCGGCGACCGCCAGCCGCTCCTCGCGACTCGCCTGCGCGGCCATCCGGGCGCGCGCCTCGTCCGCGTCCGTGCCGCGCAGCCGCACCAGGCGGTCGAGCCGGGTCTCGGTGGCGGCGTCCACGACGACGACCGTGTCGTAGAGCGGCGCGAGTCCGTTCTCCACCAGCAGCGGCACATCATGGACGACGACCGCGTCCGGGTCGGCCTCCCGCGCCGCACGCTCCAGTTCGGCGGAGCGCTGGCCCACCAGGGGGTGCACGATCGCGTTGAGCGCCGTCCGCCGCTCCGGGTCGGCGAAGACGAGAGCAGCCAGCCGCGGCCGGTCCAGGCGGCCGTCCCCGGTCAGGACCTCCGCACCGAACTCGTCGACGATCGCCGCCAGGCCCGGAGTGCCCGGCTCCACGACCTCTCGCGCGATCCGGTCCGCGTCCACGATCACCGCTCCGCACTCGGCGAACAGCCGTGCGACCTCACTCTTGCCCGAACCGATCCCGCCCGTCAGACCCACCTTCACCATGCGGCCCACGCTATCGGGTGTCCGCTCCCGGGCGGCAGCCCGTCACCGCCGGGTGCCGCCCGGCCCGGGGCGCCGGGCGGGACCCCGGGGCGGGACCGGCCCGGCTCACTCCTGGCGTCCGCCCTCGGAACCCGGACCCTGCCGGCCTTCACGATCGGCGAGAAACTGTTCGAAGACCGCGCCCAGCTCCTCGGCGGAGGGCAGTTCGGCGGGCTCGGCCACCAGATTGCCGCGGGTCTCGGCACCCGCCACCGCGTCGTACTGCTGCTCCAGGCCGCGGACGACCGAGACCAGTTCCTCGTCGCCCTCGGCCAGCTGCCGTTCGATCTCGTTCTGGGTGCGCAGCGCCTCCGTCCGCAGCGCGTGCGCCACCTCCGGGAGGACCAGCCCCGTCGCCGAGGTGAGCGCCTCGGCGACGACGAGCGCGGCGTCGGGATAGGTCGAGCGGGCGATGTAGTGCGGGACGTGGGCGGCCACACCGAGCACGTCATGTCCGCTCTCCGCCAGCCTGAGCTCCGTCAGCGCCGCCGCGCTGCCCGGGACCTGGGCCTCGTCGAAGGCGGACGGCTGGCCGGGCACCAGGTCGGTGCGGTTCCCGTGCGGGGTGAGCCCGACCGGGCGGGTGTGCGGGACGCCCATCGGGATACCGTGGAAGGTCACCGACAGCCGGACCCGCAGCCGTTCCACGATCTCGCGGAGTGCCGCGGTGAAGCCCTCCCATTCGCTGTCCGGCTCCGGGCCGGACAGCAGCAGGAACGGCGCGTCCGTGGCGTCCCGCAGCAGTCGCAACTCCAGCCGGGGCGTCTCGTAGGACACCCAGTGGTCCCTGCGGAAGGTCATCATCGGCCGGCGCGCCCGGTAGTCGAGCAGGCGGTCGACGTCGAAACGGGCGACGGTGCGGGCGGGCTGGCTCTCCAGCAGCCGCTCCACGATCTGCTCACCGGTGTCGCCTGCGTCCATGAAGCCCTCGAGGTGGTACAGCATCACCAACCCGGCGCTGTCCGGCTCGGCGGCGATCGCCTCGACCGCGTCGAGTCCCGCCTGGTCCCAGGAGTACATCGCTTCCCGCTTCTGTGCCATACCTCTTCCAACGTCCCGCCCCCGCGCCCGCATTCCCCCTCCGGAGGATCGGCCGTTCCCCTTCCGGGTGTTCGGGGCCGCCGTCCGGCGGCCGCGCACCTCCCGCAGCCCGCGGGTATCCGGCGACGGGCCGAAACGGGCCGAGGCCCGCACCCCGGAAGGGTGCGGGCCTCGGTTCCGCTGTTCTGCTCCTCGCCTCGCGGCGAGCGATCAGCTCTGGCCGCCGGCCAGCTTCTCGCGGAGCGCGGCAAGCGCCTCGTCAGAGGCCAGCGCGCCCGAGTCCTCGTCCGAACCCTCGGACGAGTAGGAGCCGCCGCCCTGGCCGCCGCCGGTCCCGCCGCCCTGCGGGGTACCGGCGCCGCCGCCGGTCGCACCCTCGGCCGCGGCCTGCTCGTCGGCCTCGCGGGACTTGATGACCTGCGCCTGGTGCTGCTCGAAGCGGGTCTGGGCCTGGGCGTACTGGCCCTCCCACTCCTCGCGCTGCTTCTCGTAGCCCGGCAGCCAGTCGTTGGCCTCCGGGTCGAAGCCCTCGGGGTAGATGTAGTTGCCCTGGTCGTCGTAGGACGCGGCCATGCCGTAGAGCGTCGGGTCGAACTCGACCGCGGTCGGGTCCGCACCGAAGGACTCGTTGGCCTGCTTCAGCGAGAGGCTGATGCGGCGGCGCTCCAGGTCGATGTCGATGACCTTGACGAAGATCTCGTCGTTGACCTGGACGACCTGCTCCGGGATCTCCACGTGGCGCTCGGCCAGCTCGGAGATGTGGACCAGGCCCTCGATGCCCTCGTCGACGCGGACGAACGCACCGAACGGCACCAGCTTGGTGACCTTGCCGGGGACGACCTGGCCGATCTGGTGGGTGCGGGCGAACTGCTGCCAGGGGTCTTCCTGGGTGGCCTTGAGCGACAGGGACACGCGCTCGCGGTCCATGTCGACGTCCAGCACCTCGACGGTGACCTCCTGGCCGACCTCGACGACCTCGGAGGGGTGGTCGATGTGCTTCCAGGACAGCTCCGAGACGTGCACCAGGCCGTCGACGCCGCCCAGGTCCACGAAGGCACCGAAGTTGACGATGGAGGAGACGACGCCGGAGCGCACCTGACCCTTCTGGAGGGTGGTGAGGAAGGTCTGGCGGACCTCGCTCTGGGTCTGCTCCAGCCAGGCGCGGCGGGAGAGAACCACGTTGTTGCGGTTCTTGTCCAGCTCGATGATCTTGGCTTCGAGCTCCTTGCCGACGTACGGCTGGAGGTCGCGCACCCGGCGCATCTCGACCAGCGAGGCCGGGAGGAAGCCGCGGAGGCCGATGTCGAGGATGAGACCACCCTTGACGACCTCGATGACGGTACCGGTGACGATGCCGTCCTCTTCCTTGATCTTCTCGATGGTGCCCCAGGCCCGCTCATACTGGGCGCGCTTCTTCGAGAGGATCAGGCGTCCCTCCTTGTCCTCCTTCTGGAGGACAAGGGCCTCGATCTCGTCACCGACGGCGACGACCTCGTTCGGGTCGACGTCGTGCTTGATCGACAGCTCTCGGGAAGGGATGACACCTTCGGTCTTGTAACCGATGTCGAGCAGGACCTCGTCCCGGTCGACCTTCACGATGACGCCGTCGACGATGTCGCCGTCGTTGAAGTACTTGATCGTCTCGTCGATCGCGGCGAGGAAGGCTTCCTCGGAACCGATGTCGTTGACCGCAACCTGCGGAGTGGTGGCGGAAGTCTCGGTGCTGCTCGTCATGTGGAAAAGGGTCTCCGGTACGGACATGAAGTCGTAGGTACTGCTACGCCGAGGACCCTTCGAACGCACCACACATGCAAGTCAGCCGGACAGCCTGGAAAACCCGGAACCCGAGGGGACATACAGTCGATGCGAGCGCGGCCTGCTCCGTCCGAGGCACGCAGGCCCGCAGCGCAACTTGTAGCATACGGGGGCCGCTGGGCATGGTCAATGCGCGAAAGAGCACACCTGGGATGCAACACCCCATACCCGGCAGAACTCGCCGCTCCGCACGGCCGGATGGCGGCACGACCGGGGGCGGCAGCCAAGCCGCCGAGAGCCGGACCGGAGCTCCGGGAGCACCCCACGGCGCACTGCGGGACACCGACACACCGAGATTACGGGGAGCGCCGCAATGGAACAAAAGCACGAGGCCGGTGAGGGTGTCCACCCCCTGACCCACGGTGATCGCGCGGGTGGGCCCGGCGGCGCGCCCGGCCCGCGGGACGGCACCGGGCACGCCGGGCACGCCGGGCACGCCGGGCACGCCGGGCACGCCGAAGATATTGAGGACGCCGAGGCCGTGCGGCGGCCGGCCGGGGGCCGGGAGACCAGCCGGGCCAATCGCGGCTGGTGGGACCGGAACGCGGACGAGTACCAGAACGACCACGGTGACTTCCTCGGGGACGCGCGCTTCGTCTGGGGGCCCGAGGGCCTGGACGAGGCCGAAGCGGAGCTGCTCGGTCCCGCGGAGCAGCTCCGGGGGCTGGACGTGCTGGAGGTGGGTGCGGGTGCCGCGCAGTGCTCCCGCTGGCTGGCCGCGCAGGGCGCCCGGCCCGTCGCACTCGACCTCTCCCACCGGCAGCTCCAGCACGCGCTGCGGATCGGCGGCGGGGATCCGGGCCGGCCGGGGTTCCCGCTGGTCGAGGCGGACGCCAGGGCGCTGCCTTTCGCGGACGGGTCCTTCGACCTGGCCTGCTCCGCTTTCGGCGCGATCCCGTTCGTGGCCGACCCCGAGCGGGTGTTCGCCGAGGTGGCCCGGGTGCTGCGCCCCCAGGGCCGCTGGGTCTTCTCCCTGACCCACCCGCTGCGCTGGTCCCTGGCCGACGAACCGGGGCCCGAAGGGCTGACCGTCCTCGCCTCCTACTTCGACCGCACGCCGTATGTGGAGGAGGACGGCGCGGGGCGGACGGTGTACGCGGAGCACCACCGGACTCTGGGGGACCGGGTGCGGGAGCTGGTCGGCGCCGGGTTCCGGCTGGAGGATCTGGTCGAACCGGAGTGGCCGGAGTGGAACCAGCAGGTGTGGGGCGGCTGGTCGCCGCTGCGCGGGCGGCTGGTCCCGGGCACGGCCGTCTTCGTGTGCACGCTCGCCTGACCGTCGCGGCGACGTCGGCGGCGGCTGTGCGGGCCCTCGGCGTCTCGGGGACTCGCGCGGCGCCCGGACACACGCCGGCCGGTGGCGCCGCCCGGTGCACTGCGGCCCGCATCCCGCGTCCCTCCGGCGCCCCGGTCTGCCCCGCGCCCCGGGCGGTACGCCGGGCGTGCCGGCCGGGCACAATCGGCTGGTGCGCCATGACGACCAGTTGCAGCAGCTCCCCATAGCCGAGGCGGTCCCCCGGGTGCGCGAGGCGCTCGCCGGGTGCGGGGCGGCCGTCGTGCACGCTCCACCGGGCACCGGCAAGACGACGCTGCTGCCGCTCGCCCTGGCCGGGCTCCTGCCGGACGGCGCACCGGCGCGCACCGTCCTGGTGGCCGAGCCGCGCCGGATGGCGGCCCGGTCGGCGGCGCGCCGGATGGCCTGGCTGCTGGGGGAGCAGCCAGGCGGGCGCGTGGGCTTCACGGTGCGGGGCGAGCGCCGGGCCGGGCCCGGCACCCGGGTGGAGGTGGTCACCACGGGGGTGCTGCTCCAGCGCCTGCAGCGCGATCAGGAGCTGCCCGGTGTCGACACCGTCCTGATGGACGAGTGCCACGAGCGCCATCTGGACGCCGACACGGCCCTGGCCTTCCTGCTGGACGTGCGCGAGACGCTCCGCCCCGACCTGCACCTGATCGCCGCGTCCGCCACCCAGGACAGCGCAGCGTGGGCGCGACTGCTGTCCGCGCGGGTCGTGCACGGCCGGGGCACGAGCCATCCGGTGGAGGTGCGGTACGCGCCGCCGCCGGCCGGCCTGCGTCCGCCGCACGGCATGCGCGTCGATCCGGGACTGCTGCGCCATGTGGCGGCGACCGTCCGGCAGGCGCTGGCAGCCGAGCCGGAGGGCGACGTGCTCTGCTTCCTGCCCGGTGTCGGCGAGATCGCCCGGGTGACGGACCTGCTGTCGGGGCTGGCGGCGCGGGTGCTCCCGCTGCACGGCCGGGCACCGGCGCGGCTGCAGGACGAGGTGCTGGGCGGCGGTACCCGCGGGGACCGCCGGGTGATCCTCTCCACGGCGGTGGCCGAGTCGAGTCTGACGGTGCCCGGGGTGCGGGTGGTGGTGGACGCGGGGCTGGCCCGGGAGCCCCGTACGGACCACGCGCGGGGACTCGGCTCCCTGACCACGGTGCGGGTCTCCCGCGCGGCGGCCGAGCAGCGCCGGGGCCGGGCGGGCCGGGAGGCGCCGGGCGTGGCCTACGCGTGCTGGGCGGAGGCCGAGGAGGCGGGGCGGCCGCGTGACCCGTCCCCCGGGATCGCGGTGGCCGATCTGACGGCCTTCGCCCTGCAGGCCGCCTGCTGGGGCGACCCGCAGGCCGCGCGGCTGGCACTGCTGGACGCGCCGCCGGAGGGCGCCATGGCGGCGGCTCGGCGGACGCTGCGGACGGTCGGCGCGCTGGACGAGCGGGGCCGGGTGACCCGGCGAGGGCAGCGGATGGCCGGCCTGGGAGTGCACCCGCGGCTGGCCCGCGCGCTGCTGGACGGCGCCGCGGCCGTGGGCAGCGAGGCGGCCTGCGAGACGGTGGCGCTGCTGAGCGAGGAGCCCCCGCGGGCGTACGGGGACGACGCGGCCGAGGCCGTCCGGCGGGCCCGCGCGGCGCCGCGGGAGGACCCGTACGGAATGCGCTGGGCAGCCGAGGTGCGGCGGCTGCGGTCACTGCTGGGCGCGCGTACGGCGCCACCGGAGGGACTCGCGCACGAGCAGGCCGTGGGCACGGTGGTGGCCCTCGCACAGCCGGAGCGGGTGGCATTGGCACAGCGCGGCGGCGCGTATCTGATGGCCGGCGGCACCCGCGCCGAACTGGCCGCGGACAGCGCGCTGCGCGGAGCCCGGTGGCTGGCCGTCGCCGTCGCGGACCGGCCGGTGGGCGCCGCCTCGGCCCGAGTGCGGCTGGCGGCCGCGATCGACGAGGCGACGGCACGGGCCGCGGCGGGCGCGCTGTACGGAGTACGCGAAGAGGTGCGCTGGGATCCCGAGCAGGGCCCGCAGGACTCGCCCGGTGAGGTGGTGGCCCGTCAGGTGGAGTCGCTGGGAGCGGTGCGGCTGTCGGTGCGCCCGTTGCCGGACCCGCCGGACGCGGCGCTGCGGGAGGCCGTACTGGAGGGGCTGCGGCAGCACGGCACGGATCTGCTGCGCTGGTCACCGAGGGCTGTGGCGCTGCGCCGCAGGCTGGCGTTCCTGCACCGGACGCTGGGCGCGCCCTGGCCGGACGTTTCCGAGGAGGCACTGCTGGAGCAGGCGGAGGAGTGGCTGGGAGAGGTGCGCTCACGCGCCGACCTGGCCCGTCTCGAGGCGGGCGAGGTGCTGGCCGGGCTGCTGCCGTGGGCCTCGGGTGCGGCGGCACGGCTGGAGGAGCTGGCGCCGGAGCGCGTCGAGGTGCCGTCGGGGTCGCGGATCCGGGTCGACTACACGCCGGAGCAGCCGGTGCTGGCCGTGAAGCTCCAGGAGATGTTCGGGGCGCTGGAGACTCCGCGGGTGGCGGACGGGCGGGTGCCGCTGCTGCTCCACCTGCTCTCCCCCGCCGGGCGTCCCACGGCCGTCACCGCCGATCTCGCGTCCTTCTGGGCGGAGGGCTACCGGGGTGTGCGGGCCCAGTTGCGCGGCCGCTATCCCAAGCACCCCTGGCCGGAGGACCCCGCCGCGGCCGAACCCACCGGCCGTACGAAGGCACGCGGGCGGGCGGAGTGAGCTGGTCGGGCGGGCGGCGGCCGGGCGGGATCCCGGCCGCGGGGGAAGGCGTAGCAGGGGATGAGCAGCGAGAGCGCGGCGAAGCGCCTCGCGGGACCGGCAGGACCAGGCGCGCGCTCTCCTGCGCGTGCGGCCTCCTGCCGAAGCTGCCAGGGGCGCGCGGGAACAGTGGTGCGCAGCGGCTTCTTCGGCGCGGCCCGGCACACCGGACCGCCCCCGGTGCTCGGCACCGGGGGCGGCGGGAGGCCGTCGCGCTCAGCCCTTGACGGTGACCTTCACCTGCACGGTGGCGCCGCCCTCGGCCGTCAGCGTCAGCGTGTAGGTGCCGGGCCGGTCGCCGGCGAACAGCTCGGGCAGCGCGACGACGCCCTCGGCGTCCGTCTTCAGATCCGCGAGACGGCGGACCGGCGCGCCCTGCTCGTCCTTCCCGAAGTACGGGCCGGCGTCCTCGGCGTCGTCGCCGAACGCGGCCGTCAACGAGGTGTTCGCGACGGCCTTGCCCTTGCGGGTGGCCTTGACCTCCACGGCCTGGGCGAACTTTCCGCCCCTGTCGGCCTCCAGCGCGACCTCACTCGTCCGCGCCAGGGTGTCGGCCTGCGGAGCCGTGACCGAGGCCGCGAAGTCGACACTGCCCAGCTTCTTGCCGGGAACCGTCGCGCGCACGGTGAAGGAGCCGGTCCGGTCGCCCGCGCCGAGCGCGGGCGCTGTCGCGTTGCCCTGCGCGTCGGTGGTGACCGTCGCACTCCTGGCACCGCGCTCGAAGGCCGCTTCGGTCTCGCCGCGGACCTCGAACCGGACCCGGACGCCCTTGACACCCTTGCCCTTGGCGGTCTCCACCTTGACGACGGGGTGCCCGGCGAAGTCCTCACCGGCGACCGCGGTGAACTTCCCGGCGCCGACCCGCTCGATGGCGTGCGGGCCGGTCGGCTCGGGACTGGGCTTGCCGCCGCCGTCGTCCCCCTCGCCGGGCTTGCCGTCGCCGTCGTGCCCGTTGCCGGGCCTGCCGTCGCCACCGGGCTTCTCGGGCTCGCCGGGCTTGTTCGGTTCGCCGGGCTTGTCGTCCGCCGGGTCCGCGCCGCCGCGTCCCCCGCCCGGGCTCGAACCGCCACCGGACTCGCCGAGTCCGGGCGTGGTGGGCAGCACCGGAACGTCGCGGTCCGGCACCGGGTGGGTGCCCTTGCGGTAGTACTCGAACCAGGCCAGGACCGTCCGCAGATAGTCGCTCGAGTTGTTGTAGCTGAGGACGGCCCGGTCCAGTCCGGCACTGGAGGACAGATCGCGCCCGTCCGCGCACAGGTAGGCACCCGCGGCGAGCGCGGCGTCGTGGATGTTGTTGGGATCCTTGCGGCCGTCGCCGTTGCCGTCCGCCCCCCAGCGGTCCCAGGTGGAGGGGATGAACTGCAGCGGACCGACCGCGCGGTCGTAGGTCGTGTCGCTGTCCCAGCGGCCGCCGTCGGTGTCCTTGATGTGGGCGAAGCCCTTGCCGTTGAGCACCGGGCCCAGGATCGGGCGCAGTGTCGTGCCGTCCTTGTCGACGGCGCCCCCGCGGGCGTGACCGGACTCGACCTTGCCGATACCCGCGAGGAGTTCCCAGCGCAGTCCGCAGCCCGGCGTCCGGGAGGCGAGCGACCGGGCGGCCTTCTTGTAGGCGGCCAGCACCGAGGCCGGGATACCGGAGGTGTCCTCGGAGCCGCCGGGTTCGGACGCACCGGGCGGGTGCGGGGACTCCAGCGGCGGCAGTTCCGTGGCGTACTCGTCGTCGCCCGGTGTGCGGTCGCCCGTGGAGCCCGGCCGGCCGGCACCGCCGTCCCCGGCGAGTTCCACACCAGGCGCCTGCGAGGCGGTCAGCGCCGCCATGACGACGGCCGCGACGGCCGTGCCGCCCAGCCCCCTGCGGTATCTGGCACTGCGCAGCCCGCCGCGGCGCCGGTGTCCCGCCGCTGTGGTGGCCGCCCGCCGTGCGGCGTGCCGGCCCCGGATTCGCGCCATAGGTCAGTCCCGTCCTCTCCCCATCGGACGCAGTCACCGCGACCTTACGGCAGAGCCTGCCCCAAGTCAGCGGCCGTGCGGGGCTTCTGGCGCTTATGCCCCGCTTCGGAAGCCGGTTTTCCCGATGTTCGCCCCGCTGTTCCCCCATGTCCTCCACAGGCGCCGGTACACGGACGGCCGCCGATGGCCGGGACTCCGGGGCGCCGGACGGCGAAGCCGCGTGACGAACGGCCACGCGCCACTCGCCCGCGCCCGGGTTCTCGCCCAGCCGCCCGGATTCCGGCACGACTCAGTGCGCCGCCGACTCCCAGTCCAGGCCGACACCGACCGACACGTCCAGCGGCGCCCGCAGGGAGACCGCCGTGGACATCTCGGAGCGGACCAGTTCCTCGACCCGCTCCCGCTCTCCCGGGGCGATCTCCAGCACGATCTCGTCGTGCACCTGGAGCAGCATCCGGGAGCGCAGCCCGACCGTACGCAGCGCCGCGTCGACCTTGAGCATGGCGACCTTGACGATGTCGGCCGCCGTGCCCTGGATCGGGGCGTTGAGCGCCATCCGCTCGGCCATCTCGCGGCGCTGCCGGTGGTCGCTGGTCAGATCGGGCAGATAGCGGCGGCGCCCCATGATCGTGTGGGTGTAGCCGGTGGCGCGGGCCTCGTCGACCGTGCGGTGCAGATAGTCGCGCACCCCGCCGAACCGCTCGAAGTAGGTGTCCATCAGCTTGCGCGCCTCGTCGGGGGCGATTCCGAGTTGCTGCGAGAGCCCGAAGGCGGACAGCCCGTACGCCAGCCCGTAGGACATCGCCTTGATCTTGCGGCGCATCTCCGCGTCGACACCGCTCTTCTCGACGCCGAAGACCTGCGCCGCGACCGTGGTGTGCAGATCCTCGCCGGAGGTGAACGCCTCGATCAGCCCGGCGTCCTCGGACAGATGGGCCATCACCCGCAGTTCGATCTGGCTGTAGTCGGCCGTCATCAGCGACTCGAAGTCCTCGCCGACGCGGAAGCCGCGGCGGATGGCGCGGCCCTCGTCCGTACGGACGGGAATGTTCTGCAGGTTCGGTTCCGTGGAGGAGAGCCGTCCGGTGGCGGCGACCGTCTGGTTGAACGTGGTGTGGATACGGCCGTCGGGCGCGATCGTCTTGATCAGGCCCTCGACCGTGGTGCGGAGCTTCTGCTGCTCGCGGTAGCGCAGCATGATGACCGGCAGCTCGTGCTCGGTCTGGGTGGCCAGCCAGGCCAGCGCGTCCGCGTCGGTGGTCCAGCCCGTCTTCGTCTTCTTCGTCCTGGGCAGGCCCAGCTCACCGAAGAGGACCTCCTGGAGCTGCTTGGGCGAGCCCAGGTTGAACTCGTGGCCCACCGAGGCATGCGCCTCCTCCACGGCCTGCTGCACGGCCCCGGCGAACTGCTGCTCCAGGCCTGTGAACCACTCCCGGTTCGCCGCGATACCGGCCCGCTCCATCCCGGCCAGCAGCTCGGACGTCGGCAGCTCCAGCTCCCGCAGCATGTCGGCGGCGCCCACCTGCTCCAGCCGCTGCTCGAAGGCGCTGCCCAGGTCGTGCACCGTGCGCGCCTTGACCATCAGGGCCTGCGCCTCGGCCTGCTCGTCCACCCCGAGCGCGAGCTGCCCGTCGGCCTCGGCCGCGGGACCCAGCTCGCGGCCCAGGTACTCCACCGACAGCGCGTCCAGCGCGAAGGAGCGGCGGCCCGGCTTGTCCAGGTAGGCGGCGAGCGCGGTGTCCATCCACACGCCGTCCACCCGCCAGCCGTGGTCGGCGAAGACCCGGATCAGCGCTTTGGCGTCGTGCATGATCTTGCGGCGGTCCGGGTCGGACAGCCAGGCGGCGAACGCCCGCTCGTCCTCCTCCGGCAGCTCGGCCGGGTCGAACCAGAGGGCCGGGCCGGTGCCGGTGGCCAGCGCGACCTCGCTGACACTGCCGGTGCCCTGCTTCCACACGTCGACCGTGGCGACCCCGAGCGCGGCCGCACCGTGCTGCTCCAGCCAGGGGGCGAGCGCACCGGCCTCGGCGACCGTGCCGTCCACCTCGACGCCCTCAGCGGGCGCGGGTTCCTCGGCTTGCGCGGCAGCCGGGTCCGCCGCGAAGAGGCGGTCGCGGAAGTTCTGGTGGCGGAACTCCAGGGTGTCCAGAATGACGGCGAGTGCGTCGCGGTCGTAGGGCGTGCGCGCCAGGTCCTCCGGCGCGTCGGGCAGCTCCACGTCCCGCACCAGCTCGGTCAGCCTGCGGTTGAGCAGCACCGACTCCAGGTGGGACCGCAGGTTCTCGCCCGCCTTGCCCTTGACCTCGTCCGCCCGTTCGGCCAGCTCGGCCAGCGAGCCGAACTGGGTGATCCACTTGGTGGCCGTCTTCTCCCCCACCCCGGGGATGCCCGGCAGGTTGTCCGAGGGGTCGCCGCGCAGCGCGGCGAAATCGGGGTACTGCGCCGGGGACAGACCGTACTTCTCCTGCACCTTCTCCGGGGTGTAGCGGGTCAGCTCCGAGACGCCCTTGGTCGGGTAGAGCACCGTGACGTTGTCGCTGACGAGCTGGAAGGTGTCCCGGTCGCCGGTGACGATGGACACCTTGAAGCCCTCGGCCTCGGCCCGGGTGGCGAGCGTGGCGATCACGTCGTCCGCCTCGAAGCCGTCGACCGCGTAGCGGCGCACCCGCATGGTGTCGAGCAGCTCGCCGATCAGCTCGACCTGGCCCTTGAACTCGTCGGGGCTCTTGGACCTGTTCGCCTTGTACTCCGAGAACTCCTCGGAGCGCCAGGTCTTGCGGGAGACGTCGAAGGCGACGGCGAAGTGCGTGGGCGCCTCGTCACGCAGGGTGTTGGCCAGCATCGAGACGAAGCCGTAGATCGCGTTGGTGGGCTGCCCCGAGGTGGTGTTGAAGTTCTCCGCCGGAAGTGCGAAGAACGCCCGATACGCGAGAGAATGCCCGTCCATGAGCATCAGACGCGGTGGTGTCCCGCCGCTCTGCTGAGGGGTTGCTTCTGGTGCCGTCTTCGATGCCTTCTTAGCCACGGTGCCGATCCTCCCATGCGGGTCCGACAATCACCGGACACGGCACCGGGGGCGCCGCCGGGCTGCCCGCGGCGGCCGATGAGTGGCACCATCCGGGGTATGACTCGGAAGGCTCCCTCCAATGACCCGGTCCAGGACGCACCCCGGGTGGGAGAGCCCGCGCGAGCCGCGGCGGGACTGCCTGCCGTGGGGCACTCGCTGCGGATGGCGCGGCAGCAGATGGGCGTGAAGCGCACAGCCCTCACGCTGCTGCGCGTCAACCAGAAGGACGGCTTCGACTGCCCGGGCTGCGCCTGGCCGGAGGGCGAGAAACGGCACGCCGCGGAGTTCTGCGAGAACGGGGCCAAGGCGGTCGCCGAGGAGGCCACCACGCGCCGGGTCACCCGGGATTTCTTCGCCGCGCACCCGGTGGCCGATCTCGCCGCGCGGTCCGGCTACTGGCTGGGCCAGCAGGGCCGGCTGACCGAACCGATGTACCTGCCCGAGGGCGGGGAGCACTACGAGCCGATCGGCTGGGACGAGGCCTTCGCGCTGATCGCCGAGGAGCTGCGCGGCCTGGCGTCGCCCGACGAGGCGGTCTTCTACACCTCGGGCCGCACCAGCAACGAGGCGGCCTTCCTCTACCAGCTCTTCGCCCGCGAGTTCGGCACCAACAACCTGCCGGACTGCTCCAACATGTGCCACGAGTCGTCCGGCTCCGCACTGACCGAGACGCTCGGCGTCGGAAAGGGCAGCGTACTGCTGGAGGACCTCCACCAGGCCGACCTGATCATCGTCGCGGGACAGAACCCGGGCACCAACCACCCGCGGATGCTCTCCGCGCTGGAGAAGGCCAAGGCGGGCGGCGCGCGGATCATCACCGTCAACCCGCTGCCCGAGGCCGGCATGGAGCGGTTCAAGAACCCGCAGACCGCCAAGGGTCTGGCGGCGGGCGGCACCCCGCTCACCGACCTGTTCCTGCAGGTCCGGCTCGGCGGCGACCAGGCGCTCTTCCGGGCGCTGAACCGGATCGTGCTGGAGCGGGAGGGCGCCGTCGACGAGGAGTTCGTCCGCGAGCACACCCACGGCTTCGCGGAGTTCGCGCAGACCGCGCGGGCCACCGACTGGGCCTCGACGCTGGCCGCCACCGGGCTGGAGCGCGCCGAGATCGAGCGCGCCGCGGAACTGGTGCTCGCCTCGGAGCGCACCGTGGTGTGCTGGGCGATGGGGCTGACCCAGCACAAGCACGCGGTGCCCACCATCCGCGAAGTGGTCAACTTCCTGCTGCTGCGCGGGAACATCGGACGCCCGGGTGCCGGGGTCTGCCCCGTGCGCGGCCACAGCAACGTGCAGGGCGACCGCACCATGGGCATCTTCGAACGCCCCGCGCCCGCCTTCCTGGACGCGCTGGAGCAGGAGTTCGGCTTCGCGCCGCCGCGCACCCACGGCTACGACGTCGTCCGGGCGATCCGCGCGATGCGCGACGGGCAGGTGAAGGTCTTCCTCGCGATGGGCGGCAACTTCGTGGCCGCCTCCCCGGACACCGGGGTGACCGAGGCCGCGATGCGCCGGGCCCGGCTGACCGTGCACGTCTCCACCAAGCTGAACCGCTCGCACTGCGTGACGGGGGCGCGGGCGCTGATCCTGCCCACCCTGGGGCGGACCGAACGCGACATCCGGCCCGGCGGCGAGCAGTTCGTCACCGTCGAGGACTCCATGGGCATGGTGCACGCCTCGCGGGGGCGGCTGGAGCCGGCGAGCCCGCTGCTGCGGTCCGAGCCCGCGATCGTGGCCGGGCTGGCGCAAGCCGTACTGGGCGGGGGATCCACCGTCCCCTGGGCGGAGCTGGCGGACGACTACGGGCTGGTCCGGGACCGCATCGCGCGCGTGGTGCCCGGTTTCGAGGGCTTCAACGCCAAGGCGGCCCGCCCCGGAGGCTTCACACTGCCGCACGCGCCCCGGGACCGGCGGCACTTCCCCACCGCGACGGGGAAGGCGAACTTCACGGCGGCGCCGGTGGAGTACCCCCGGCTGCCCGAGGGGCGGCTGCTGTTGCAGACGCTGCGCTCCCACGACCAGTACAACACCACCGTCTACGGGCTCGACGACCGCTACCGGGGCATCCGCGACGGCCGCCGCGTGGTGCTCGTGCACCCCGCGGACGCGGCCGCCCTCGGACTGCCCGACGGCTCCTACGCCGACCTGACCGGCGAGTGGGACGACGGGCAGGAGCGGGTGGCCCGCGGATTCCGCGTCGTGCACTATCCGACAGCGCGCGGATGCGCCGCCGCGTACTACCCGGAGACCAACGTGCTGGTGCCGCTCGACGCCACCGCCGACACCAGCAACACACCCGCCAGCAAGTCCGTCGTGATCAGGCTCACTCCCTCGGCGGCCGACTGACGCCCGTGCGGGCTTAAGCTCGGATCGGCCGGTCGGAGACGGAGCACCGGCGCACCACGGAGGATCGGAGCAGCGGCACATGGGCGAGCAGACCACCACCGAGTTCCCCCAGGAGATCCTGGACCAGTGGAAGGGGTCGGGGGTCGACCTGCCCGCGCTGTTCTCGGCCGGGAAGCTGGGCGAGCGGATGGGCCTGCAGATCCTGCACGCCGCCCCCGAGCGGGTGGTGGGCACGCTGCCGGTCGAGGGCAACACCCAGCCCTACGGGCTGCTGCACGGCGGCGCCTCGGCCGTGCTCGCCGAGACGCTGGGTTCGGTGGGAGCGATGCTGCACGGTGGGCCGGGCAAGGCCGCCGTCGGGGTGGACCTCAACTGCACCCACCACCGCGGGCCGCGTTCGGGGCTGGTGACCGGGGTGGCCACCCCCGTGCACCGGGGGCGGACGATGACCAGCTACGAGATCGTCGTCACCGACGAGCAGGACCGGCGGGTGTGCTCGGCACGCCTGACCTGCCTGCTGCGTGACGCTTGACATCCTCCCGGCCCTGAAGGACCGGGATTCCTACTGCCCGCGTCTGCGGGCCTCGGTGGGTTCCTGCTTCAACGCGCTGCGCCGGTACGGGTACCGGTCTTACCTGCGCTCCACAGGCCGTAACGGCCAGTCCGGCCGCCTTCGCGACGTTGACCGCCGCGTTCACGTCTCGGTCGAGGACGGCCCAGCACTCCCTGCACGTCCACTCCCGGACGTGCAGGGGCTTGGGGGCGTCCTTGACACCGCACTGCGAGCACACCTGACTGGTGGGCTCGAACCGTCCGATCCTCACGAAGGTGCGCCCGTACCGTGCGGCCTTGTACTCCAGCATGTTCACGAACGCCGACCATCCGGCGTCGTGCACGGACTTGGCCAGGCGCGTACGGGCGAGTCCCTTCACTGCCAGGTCTTCCACTGCGACCGCTTGGTTCTCGCGGATCAGCTTGGTGGAGAGCTGGTGGTGGAACTCGCGGCGCGCGTCGGCGACCCGCGCGTGAGCGCGAGCGACCTTCACTCTGGCCTTGCCCCGGTTCGCGGAGCCCTTCTGCTTGCGGGACAGGTCCCGCTGTGCCTTCTTCAGCCGCTTCTCGGCCCGGCGCAGGAAGCGCGGGCTGTCGACCTTCGTGCCGTCGGAGAGGATCGCGAAGTGCCCGAGCCCGAGGTCGATGCCGACTTCAGGCGACGTCTCCGGCAGCACCTCAGAGGCGTCCGTCCCCGATATCCGCAGGGGCCGTACGGTCGTCTACAACCTGCACGCACACTTGGTGTTCGTCACGAAGTACCGGCGGGGCGCCATGGACGACGAGATGCTGACACGCTGCGAAGAGACCATGCGCAAGGTGTGCGACGACTTCGGCGCCACGCTCACCGAGTTCAACGGCGAAGCCGACCACGTGCACCTCCTCGTGCACTACCCGCCGAAGATCGCCCTGTCCGGACTGGTGAACTCACTCAAGGGCGTCTCTGCCCGGCGTCTGCGCGCCGAGTTCACCGGCCGGGTCAACCGCGCCGTCATGCACGGCCACTTCTGGTCGCCCTCATACTTCGCCGGATCGGTCGGCGGCGCACCGCTCCAGGTGGTCAAGGACTACATCGAACAGCAGAAGCGGCCCCACTGAGGTTTTCTCAGCGAAATGATCTTCGCGAAGCGGGTTGATCTTCCCGTGTGTGGCGTGATCGGACACCGAGTCACCCTGCCGCAGGCAGACGTAAAGCCCCTGGTAGGACGGTTCTCACCACAAGATCGTCCGGCAACACCAGAGGCTTCACGTTGGTCACCTATGTTGCCATGCTCGACGTCCCCCGCCACGTGCTGGAGTACCTCTCGCGCCTGCTGGCAGGGCAGCGCCGCACCATCGGCACGCCGAAGGGCTCGCGCGCGGTGGGCACCTTCCGTCAGGCGGTCCTGGTACTGGGCTGGTTCCGTGAGCGGGCCTGCGTGCACTGCCTGGCCCGGGACACCGGCATCTCGCAGGCCACCGCCTACCGCTACCTGCACGAAGGCATCGACGTGCTCGCCGGTCAGGCCCCGGACCTGCATCAAGTCCTGGACCGCTGCCGGGCCGAGGGCATGTCCCACATCATCCTGGACGGCACGCTGATCGAGTCGGACCGCGTCGCCGGCGTCCGCGAGAACGGCAACGACCTCTGGTTCAGCCAGAAACACAAGGCGTTCGGCAGCAACGTGCAGTTCCTGGCCGCCCCGACGGCGCACCGCTGTGGGTATCCGACGCAGAGCCCGGCTCCACCCCGGACATCACCGCCGCGCGCATGCACGCCCTGCCTGCTCTGTACAAGGCCGCAGCCGACGGCCTGCCCACCCTTGCCGACAAGGGCTACATCGGGGCCGGCATCGGCATCCTCGTCCCCACCCGGCGCCCGAAGGGCCAGTCCGAACGGGCCCTGCACGCAGACACACGAACCACGAACAGCCTCATCACAGGGATCCGCGCCCTCGGCGAACGCGCCGCTGCCGAACTCAAAACGCTGGCGCACCCTCCAGCACGTCACTCTCAGCCCCAGCCGGATCGGCGACATCGCACGTGCCGCCCTCGCCCTCAACGAAATCTGGAAATGATCACCGTTGAGAAAACGTCACTGAGCGGGCCGCCGCCGTGGGGCGATTCGCCCCCGCCCTGAAGGACGGGGCACTCTCGCTAAGCGCCTCGGTAGGAACCGCCGCCACACCCGGCAGGGAACCGACTCCCCTCCCCCGGCGCGGCAGGGGCCGCCGGACCGCCGCCTGCCGCGCCGCCGCCCGCCGTACCGCCGCCCCCGTACCGCCAGCCGCCGCATCGGCACCCGCCGGAGCCCACCGGAGAAGGCCGCAGCCCGCCGCCACCGGTGCGGCCGCGCCACCCGGGCGTCACATTGCGTGACGAGCAGGCGCGGTAGGGCCCATCGCGTCCCCCGAGGCGGTCGCGCCCGCGCACGCGCCCGCGCGGTCCGTACGGTATCCGGACCCGCCGCGCGGCACCGGCCGGCGAAGCGCCGGACCAACTGCGGCTTCCGGCCGCGCATCACGTCCGCCGACGGCCCGTCACCCCGGGCGGGCCGCGGAGGTGCGGCCACCGGTCGACCGGTTCCGTGACGGTGATAACAAGAAAGTCACATCCTGGATCCGCCCTCTGCCCGGCGGCACCGGCAGCGCCATAGAGTCACCGCCAGTCACGCGCCGCCGGGCGCACGACAGCACCGTTCTGTACGACTCGTACGGCCCGGCGCGCGATCCGGCCACTCACTCCATGGGGGGCCGCGCCTCGGGGAAAGGACTGATCGTGCGTCACCGTTCCTTGCTCATACTCACCGCCACCGCCACGGTGGGAGCCCTCACCCTGTCCGCGTGCGGCTCGCGCGACGACACGAGCGGAGGCAGCGACAGCGGCTCCAACACCACCGTCGTCATCGGCGTCGACGCCCCGCTCACCGGCGACCTGTCCGCACTGGGGCAGGGCATCAAGAACTCCAGCGACCTCGCGGTCAAGACCGCCAACAAGAACAACGAGGTCAAGGGCGTCACCTTCAAACTGGAGGCGCTGGACGACCAGGCCCAGGCCGGCACCGGCCAGCAGAACGCCACCAAACTGGTCGGCAACGACAAGGTCGTCGGAGTGGTCGGCCCCCTCAACTCGCACGTCGGCCAGTCCATGCAGAAGGTCTTCGGCAACGCCGGACTGGTGCAGGTCTCCCCCGCCAACACAGCCCCGGAGCTCAGCCAGGGCCCCAACTGGCAGAAGGGCGAGAAGAAGCGGCTGTTCGACACCTACTTCCGCACCTCCACCACCGACGCCGTACAGGGCCCGTACGCCGCCCAGTACCTGTTCGACAAGCGGAAGCTGAAGAAGGCGTACATCATCGACGACAAGAAGACCTACGGCGCCGGACTGGCGGGCACCTTCACCGACGAGTTCAAGAAACTCGGCGGCAAGGTCGTGGGCACCGACCACATCAACCCCGACGACCGGGACTTCTCCGCCGTCGCCACCAAGGTCGCCAAGTCCAAGGCCGACTTCGTCTACTACGGCGGCGAGTACCCGGCAGGCGCCCCGCTCAGCGCGCAGATCACCAAGGCCGGCTCCGACGCGCTGGTCGTCGGCGGTGACGCGCTCTACAGCGAGGAGTACATCAAGCTCGGCAAGAAGAACGTCGACGGAGACCTGGCCACCTCCGTCGGAGCGCCGCTGGAGACCCTCGACACCGCCAAGACGTTCATGAAGAACTACGAGGCCGCCGACTACAAGCTGCCCTACGAGGCCTACGGCGGCTACGCCTACGACAGCACCTGGGCGATCATCCAGGCGGTCAAGGCCGTGGCGGAGAAGAACGACGGCAAGCTGCCCGACGCCATGGACGACACCCGCAAGCAGATCACCGAGGCCATGCAGGACGTCCGGTTCAAGGGCGTCACCGGGGACGTCGCCTTCGACGAGTACGGCGACACCACCAACAAGCAGCTCTCCGTCTACGAGGTCAAGGGCGGCAAGCACGAGCCGGTGCGGACCGGCACCTTCGGCGAAGGCTGATCCGCACACCACTGCCCCAGTCGGTACCGCACGGCTGCGCGGGGGCGCCCGACGCGCCCCCGCGCAGCCGTATCTGACACCTCAAGGAGTCCCGGTGCAAGATCTGCCGGATCAGCTGGCGAACGGACTCGCACTCGGCGCGCTGTACGGCCTCATCGCGATCGGGTACACGATGGTCTACGGCATCGTCCAGCTCATCAACTTCGCCCACGGCGAGATATTCATGATCGGCGGCTTCGGCGCGCTGACCGCCCACCTGTGGCTGCCGGACGGCACCGGCATGGCCGTCGCCCTCCCCCTGATGATCCTCCTCGGCGTCGTGTGCGCCGTTCTCGTCGCCGTCGGCGCCGAACGCTTCGCCTACCGGCCGCTGCGCGGCGGACCCCGGCTCTCGCCGCTGATCACCGCGATCGGGCTGTCCCTCGCACTCCAGCAGGCCGTCTGGGCCTTCTACCCCGAGGCCAAGAAGGCCCGCCCCTTCCCGCAACTCGGCGGCGGCGACCTCGACCTGGGCTTCGTCGCCCTCTCCCGCGAAGACCTGTTCATCTTCGTCTCCGCACCCGTGTGCATGCTCGCGCTCGGACTGTTCGTGGCCAAGACCCGCACCGGACGCGCCATGCAGGCCACCTCCCAAGACCCCGACACCGCCAAACTGATGGGCGTCAACACCGACCGCATCATCGTGATGGCCTTCGCCATCGGAGCCGCCTTCGCCGCCGTCGCCGCCATCGCCCAGGGCTTCAAGACCGGGGAGGTCAACTTCCGGATGGGCTTCATCGCCGGACTCAAGGCGTTCACCGCCGCCGTCCTCGGCGGCATCGGCAACATCTACGGCGCCATGGTCGGCGGCCTCGTCCTCGGCGTCGGCGAAGCCATGGCCACCGCCTACATCGGCGACATCCCCGGACTCGAACAGTTCGGCGGCGGCTCCTGGAAGGACGTATGGGCGTTCATCCTGCTCATCCTCGTCCTCCTCGTACGACCCCAAGGAATCCTCGGCGAACGCCTCGCGGATCGGGCGTGATACCCATGACCACACAGCACACCACCACCCCGGCCCCCGGCGCGGCGAACGCCACCACCGCCACCGCGGGCCCACCGCCCCTCCCGCTCAGCCCCGACCCGCACACCAGCCGCACGCGGGGCCGGATCCTCGTCGGCGCCGGAGCCCTCGCCGCCTTCGCGAGCACCATGCTCCCCTGGACCTGGACCTCCGCGTTCCCCGGCAACCTGACGATCGCCATGTACCCGGCGGGCCTCCAGCTCCTCACCCTCACCGCCGCCGTCCTCACCGCGGCGCTGCTCCTGGCCACCGCGGGCGTCCCCGGACTGCGCTGGCTCACCCCCGGCGGCAGACACAGCGCCCTGCTGCTGCTCACCCTCGGCAACCTCGCCGCCACCTGGTACACCGCCGCCGCCATCGCCGTCGAACTCGGCGGCATCGTCAACTTCGAACCCGGCATGTGGATCGCCGCCGCCGGCACCCTGCTGGCCGTCGTCGGCGCCCTCGCCCTGCCCACCGACCTGCCCCCGGACACCGAAGCGGACCGGCCCGCGTCCGGCACCCGGCAGAGCCCGCCCTGGCAGCGGCTGCGCCGGGCCGTCGCCGCGCCCCCACCGGGACCGGCAGCGCCCCTGCCCGGCTGGGCCGAGATCCTGGTGATCTGCGCCGCCTGCGCCGCCGGCCTCTACGTCTTCGCCTACGGCATCGAGGCCGAAGGCGGACCGCCCTTCATCGGCTTCCTGATCCTGGCCGCCTTCGCCTTCCCCGCCCTCGCCCGAGCCGGGCTGCCCCGGCGGCTCTCCGCACTGACCGTCACACACCGCACCGTCACCCTGGCCGCCACCTTCGCCGCCGCACTGCTCTTCCCGATCACCCAGAGCAACGAGGCCTACACCAACATCGCCGTCAGCGTGCTGATCTTCGCGACCGTGGCACTCGGCCTGAACATGGTCGTCGGCCTCGCCGGCATCCTCGACCTGGGCTACGTCGCCTTCCTCGGCGTCGGCGCCTACACCGCGGCCCTGGTCTCCGGAGCCGAGACCTCCTCGCTCGGCATCCACGTACCGTTCTGGGCCGCCGTGCTCATCGGCGCCGCGGTCGCCCTCGTCTTCGGCCTCCTCATCGGCTTCCCCTCGCTGCGCCTGCACGGCGACTACCTCGCCATCGTCACCCTCGGCTTCGGAGAGATCTTCCGCATCTCCGTACAGAAC
The DNA here is from genome assembly GCF_029351045.1 of Streptomyces sp. WMMB303. Classification (NCBI taxonomy): domain Bacteria; kingdom Bacillati; phylum Actinomycetota; class Actinomycetes; order Kitasatosporales; family Streptomycetaceae; genus Streptomyces; species Streptomyces sp. WMMB303. Next base: position 1,321,113 of record NZ_JARKIN010000001.1, read on the forward strand.
CTCGACGGCGACTCCGGACCCAACATCACCAACGGACCCAACGGCATCCCCAACATCCCCGACCTGAAGATCTTCGGCTTCGACCTCGGACAGCCGCACACCGTCCTCGGCTTCGAACTCGGCCGCTTCGGCAACTACTACCTGCTGATGCTCCTGTTCACCGCGATCGTCGTGACCGTCTTCCGACGCTCCGACAACTCCCGCATCGGACGGGCCTGGATCGCCATCCGCGAGGACGAGACCGCGGCCCGCGCCATGGGCGTCAACGCCTTCCGGCTCAAACTCATGGCCTTCGCCCTCGGCGCCACCCTCGCCGGAATGGCCGGCACCGTCCTGGCCCACGTCGAGTTCTCCGTCACCCCCGAGTCCTACAAGTTCGTGCACACCGCACCACCCAACTCCGCCTTCCTCCTCATCGCCGTCATCCTCGGCGGCATGGGCACCGTCAGCGGGCCCCTCATCGGCGCGGCGCTCCTCTACCTCATCCCGGCCAAGCTCCAGTTCATGGCCGACTACCAGCTCCTGCTCTTCGGCATCGCACTCGTCCTGCTGATGCGCTTCCGGCCCGAGGGCCTGATCGCCGACCGCCGCAAGCAGCTCGAGTTCCACGAGCCGGAACAGCCCGGAACCCCCACGGCAGCGGCCCCCGGCCTCGGCACGACGGAGGCGTGAGACGAGATGACCACCACGACCACCACGCCCGCCGCCCCGCCCCCCGGCACCGGCGGCGCCGTGCTCGACGCCTCCGGCGTCACCATGCGATTCGGCGGCCTCACCGCCGTACGGGACGTCGACCTCGACGTGCACGCCGGGGAGATCGTCGGCCTCATCGGGCCCAACGGCGCCGGCAAAACCACCTTCTTCAACTGCCTCACCGGGCTCTACATCCCCAGCGAAGGCACCGTCCGCTACCGGGGCACCGTCCTGCCCCACCGCTCCCACCTGGTCACCCAGGCAGGCATCGCCCGCACCTTCCAGAACATCCGCCTCTTCGCCAACATGACCGTCCTGGAGAACGTCCTCGTCGGCCGGCACACCCGCACCCACGAGGGCCTCTTCTCCGCCCTCATCCGCGGCCCCCGCTTCCGCAGAGCCGAACGGGAATCCGAGGAACGCGCCATGGACCTGCTGCGCTTCACCGGACTGGAGGCCAAACGCGAACACCTCGCACGCAACCTCCCCTACGGCGAACAGCGCAAACTGGAGATCGCCCGCGCCCTCGCCAGCGAACCCGGACTGCTGCTCCTGGACGAGCCCACCGCCGGCATGACCGCCGTCGAGACCACCGCCACCCGCGAACTCGTCCTCGCCATCCGCGAACAGGGCACGGCCGTCCTGGTCATCGAGCACGACATGCGGTTCATCTTCAACCTCTGCGACCGCGTCGCCGTCCTGGTCCGGGGCGAGAAACTCGTCGAAGGCACCCCCGAGACCGTGCAGCGCGACGAACGCGTCGTCGCCGCCTACCTCGGCACCCCCTTCGAGGGCGAACCCGGCCAGGCCGAAGCGGCCGAAGTGCAGGCCGCGGAGGAGGCCGAAGCCGCGGCCCACCGGGACACGGCCACGGACCCGGCCGGCACGCACCCTGCGGACGCGGCCCCGGACGCGGCGGAGCCGGACCGGGCGGACCGACGGCAGGAAGGACGGACGGACTGATGGCCCTGCTCGAAGTCGAGGACCTGCGCGTCGCCTACGGCAAGATCGAAGCCGTCAAAGGCATCTCGTTCGCCGTCGAGGCAGGAGAGGTCGTCACCCTCATCGGCACCAACGGCGCCGGCAAGACCACCACCCTGCGCACCCTCTCCGGACTGCTCAAACCCGCAACCGGGAAGATCAGCTTCGACGGGCAGCCGCTCCACGGCGTCGGCGCCCACAAGATCGTCGCCATGGGGCTGGCCCACTCGCCCGAAGGACGCCGCATCTTCCCCCGCCTCAGCATCGAGGAGAACCTGCGACTCGGCGCTTTCCTCCGCAAGGACCCCGCCGGCGTCGCCGACGACATCGGCAGCGCCTACGAACGCTTCCCCATCCTGGGAGAACGCCGCAGGCAGGCCGCCGGCACCCTCTCCGGCGGCGAACAGCAGATGCTCGCCATGGCACGCGCGCTGATGTCCCGCCCCAAACTGCTCATGCTCGACGAGCCCTCCATGGGCCTCTCCCCGATCATGATGCAGAAGATCATGTCGACCATCGGCGAGCTCAAGGCCCAGGGGACGACGATCCTGCTCGTCGAACAGAACGCCCAGGCCGCCCTCTCGCTGGCCGACCACGGCCATGTGATGGAGACCGGCACCATCACCCTCTCGGGCACCGGCGAGGAACTGATGCACGACGAGTCCGTGCGCAAGGCGTACCTCGGCGAGGACTGACGGCGCCCCGGCGGTCGAGCCGCCGCACCGGAGGGCGGGCCCGGACCGGACCCGCCCTCCGCACAGTGCTCACTGCTGCTTGCGGCGCTCCTCCGCGTCGGCGATGACCGCCTCCGCCACCTGCTGCATCGACAGCCGCCGGTCCATCGACGTCTTCTGGATCCAGCGGAAGGCAGCCGGCTCCGTGAGCCCGTACTGGGTCTGCAGCGCGCTCTTGGCCCGGTCCACCAGCTTCCTCGTCTCCAGCCGCTGGGAGAGGTCCGCGACCTCCTTCTCCAGCGCCTTCAGCTCGGTGAACCGGGAGACCGCCATCTCGATGGCCGGCACCACGTCGGTCTTGCTGAACGGCTTGACCAGATAGGCCATGGCCCCGGCGTCCCGAGCACGCTCGACCAGCTCGCGCTGCGAGAACGCGGTGAGCATCAGCACCGGAGCGATGCCCTCCTCCGCGACCTTCTCGGCCGCGGAGATGCCGTCGAGCACCGGCATCTTCACATCGAAGATGCACAGATCCGGCCGATGCTCACGGGCCAGCTCCACGGCCCGCCCGCCGTCGCCGGCCTCGCCGACGACGATGTAGCCCTCCTCCTCCAGCATCTCCTTGAGATCCATCCGGATCAGGGCCTCGTCCTCAGCGATCACGACCCGCCGCGTCGCCGGAGGCACATGCTCACTCCCGCCCGCCGGGGTCGGTTCCTCGACAGGCTCTGCACTCTGGGCACTCTCGGGCTCGGGGAAGTCCGCCGCGCTCACTTGGCTCCTCGTTTCCGCACGGGTGGGAGGGTCGAGCCTACCTAGTGACCATGGAGTCGGGTTACCCGGTACACTTTCTCCGTGGTTCCTGGCCGGGTTGGCGGAACAGGCAGACGCTGATGTCTCAAACACATCTGTCCGAAAGGACGTGCGGGTTCGAGTCCCGCACCCGGCACCAGAGCAGTGCGCCCGTCACTCCTATGAGTGACGGGCGCACTGTTTTCTCCCGATCCTCCCCGGAGCGCGTGATGCTGGCCACATGAGGCCGCACGGCGATGCGAAACGGGAACAGGCACTCGATCTACATCGGCGAGGGGCCACCAACCGAGAAGTGGCCCGGTGCCTGCACGTCCCGTACGGCACGGTCGGCTACTGGCTGCATCAAGAACGGCTCCGCCGTTCCGGAAATGCCCCCTTCCCTTCCGGGGACGGGCGCAGGCGGGAATGCCCGCGTTGCGAGAGCCGCTCCTTCGACCGGAACGCTTACTCCTACCTGCTCGGGCTTTACCTCGGCGACGGCCACATCATCCAAAGCACCGGGCACCGGGTCCCCAGCCTGATGATCGCTTGTGCAGACGCCTGGCCAGGCCTCATCGCCGAATGCGAGGAGGCCATGCGGAGAGTGTTCCCGCACAACGCCGTCTCCCGGACCAGAAGGACCGGATGCTGCAACGTGAAGATGTACTCCCAACACCTGTGGTGCCTGTTCCCCCAGCACGGCCCAGGAAAGAAACACGAGCGGCGCGTCGAGCTGGTGCCCTGGCAGCGGGACATCGTCGACACCCACCCCTGGGGGCTGATCCGCGGGCTGGTGCATTCCGACGGTTGCCGCATCACGAACTGGACCACGCGTACGGTGGGCGGGGAGCGGAAGCGGTACGAATATCCGAGATACCTGTTCGCCAATCGGTCCGAAGACATTCTACGGATCTACGGCCATGCCCTCGACCGTGTCGGGGTCGAGTGGAAGCTCCTCCGTCGGGGCGCGATCCCGTACAACGTCTCCGTCGCCCGGCGTGCCTCCGTGGCGCTGATGGACGCGCACGTGGGCCCGAAATACTGAGGACGCGGTGCCCGGTGCATCCGGGTGGGGCACTATGGCGCGCATGGTCGTGTTGACGCGTGCGGAAGCGCAGGAACGGGCTCGGGTCGTGCGGGTGCGGCGGTATGCCGTGGATCTTGACCTGACACAGGGAGAGGAGGTGTTCGGGTCCACGACGGTGGTGCGGTTCACCGTGCTGGAGGCGGGCGCCGACACGTTCGTGGAGGTCCGGCCGCGGGAGCTGCTGCGGGCCGAGCTGGACGGTGCGGCGCTGGACCCGGGTGCGCTGCGGGAGGGGCGGCTGCCGCTGCGGGGGCTGGCGGCCGGGGAGCACGAGCTGCGGGTCGAGGCGGTGATGCCGTACTCGCGGATGGGTGAGGGCATGCACCGGTTCACCGATCCGGAGGACGGGTGCGCCTATGTGTACACGCAGTGCTGCATGGCGGACGCGCCGCTGGTGTTCGCCTGCTTCGACCAGCCCGATCTGAAGGCGGAGTTCGCGGTGTCGGTGACGGCGCCGCGGGAGTGGACGGTGCTGGGCAACGGGGTGGCGGCCCGGGTGGAGGGGGGCGGCGGCCGCTGGGAGTGTGCGCCGACGCCGCCGCTCAGCACGTATCTGATGGCGGTGGCGGCGGGGCCGTTCCACTCGGTGCGCACCGAGCACGCGGGGCTGCCGTTCGGACTGCATGTACGCAGGTCGCTGGGTCCGTTTCTGGAGGCGGACGCGGCGGAGCTGCTGGAGGTGACGCGGCGCTGCTTCGACCGCTATCACGAGATCTTCGACGAGCCGTATCCGTTCGACTCCTACGACCAGGCGTTCGTCCCGGAGTTCAACTCGGGGGCGATGGAGAATCCGGGTCTCGTGACGTTCCGGGACGAGTTCGTCTTCCGGTCGGCGGTCACGGACACCGAGCGGCAGACGCGTGCGATGGTCGTGGCGCACGAGATGGCGCACATGTGGTTCGGCGATCTGGTGACGCTGCGCTGGTGGGACGACATCTGGCTGAACGAGTCGTTCGCCGAGTACATGGGCTACCAGGTGCTGAGCGAGGCGACGCACTTCACGGACACCTGGACGGACTTCGCGGTGGCGCGCAAGAGCTGGGGGTATGACGCGGACGAGCGGCCCTCGACGCATCCGGTGGCGCCGGATCCGGACGCGGTGCCGGATACGGCGGCGGCGCGGGGCAATTTCGACGGGATCTCGTATGCGAAGGGCGCCTCGGCGCTGCGGCAGCTGGTGGTGTGGCTGGGTGAGAAGAGTTTCCTGGCGGGGATCAACGAGCATTTCGCGCGGCACCGGTTCGGGAACGCGACGCTGGCGGATTTCCTGGACTCGCTGGCGCGGGCGTCGGACCGGGATGTGCGGGGGTGGGCGGAGAGCTGGCTGCGGACGACGGGTGTGGACACGCTGGTGCCGCGGGTGGGCGAGTCGGAGGCCCGGCAGTGGTATGTGGATGTGGAGCACCGGGGGGAGCGGCCGCATCGGTTGGCGTTGGGGTTGTACGACCGGGCTCCGGCGGACGCGTCGCGGCTGGTGCTGCGGGAGCGGCTGGAGCGGGACGTGCCGGGTGGCGGGGGCCGGCTGACGGTGACGTTGGAGGGGCCGCGGCCGGATCTGGTGCTGGTCAACGATCTGGACTGGACGTACGCGAAGGTGCGGCTGGATCCGGTCTCCTGGGGCACGGTGCGGGGGGCGCTGTCCGGGGTGCCGGGGCAGTTGTCGCGTGCGGTGGTGTGGAACGCGGCGCGGGACATGGTGCGGGAGGGGGAGTTGGAGCCGCTGGAGTATGTGCGTACGGTGCGTGCACATCTGCCGCGTGAGGTGGACAACGCGGTGGTGCAGGGGGTGCTGGCGTTCGCGCGGGGGCAGGCGGCGGAGCGGTTCCTGGTGGGTGCGGAGCGGGTGGAGGCGCTGGGGCTGCTGGGTGAGGTGTGCGGTGAGCTGCTGGGGGTCGGTGGTGGTGCCGGGGAGGGCGCCGGGGGTGGTGCGGCTGCTGTGGGTTCGGGGGTGCGGCTGACGGCTGCCCGGTGTTTCATCGACTGTGCGACCGATCCGGCCGAGCTGCTGGCGTGGCGGAGTGCGGGTGAGGTGCCGGGGGGCGGGCCGGTGCTGGACGCGGAGCTGCGGTGGCGGCTGCTGTTGCGGTTGTCGGTGCTGGGTGCGGTGGGGGTGGAGGAGATCGAGGAGGCGCGTGCGGCGGATCCGAGTGCGCGGGGTGTGGAGGCCGCTGCCCGGTGCCGGGCGGCGCTGCCGAGTGCGGCGGCGAAGGAGGCGGCGTGGGAGGCGATGTTCGGCCCGGCGGACGCGTTGTCGAACTATGTGTTCACGGCGACGGCGCAGGGTTTCTGGCAGCCCGAGCAGCGGGAGCTGCTGCGGGGTTATGTGGAGCGGTATTTCGCGGAGGTGGTGCCTCTTGCCGAGCGGCGGGGTGCGGCGATGGCGGAGGCCGCGGGCCGGTACGCGTTTCCTGCGGCGTTCGTGGACGAGGGGACGCTGGCGCGGGGTGAGGAGTGTCTGACCTCGGGTGGTCCGGTGCCTGCGCTGCGGCGTCGGCTGGAGGATCAGTTGGACGATCTGCGGCGGGCGTTGGGGGTGCGGGCGGCGGTGGCGTGAGGCCGGCCGCGCCGTCGGCCGGGTGCGCGGGTCTCTTATCAGACGCGGGTCTCTTATCAGATCCGCCTGGGCTGCCTGGGGCGGTCTACTTCGTTCGGGCGAAGTAGCGCGGGGATCGTCGGGCAGTGGGGCGTACGGCGCCTAAGTTAGGTCGCCCTAACCACCCGTGGCCGCCGTCGTGTCGGTCCGCCGTGTTCGAAGGAGCCGCCGTGTCCGCGTTCACCGTCGATGGCCTGCAGGATGCCGTTCCCGTTCCGGGTGGCCGGTCCGGTCCGGAGCCGGGCGGGGAGCCGGGGCAGGCGCGGGCGCAGGGCCCGGAGCCGGAGTCCGGGGCGCGGGAGGGTGCGCTGGCGGGTGGTGCGGCCGGTCCGGCTGCGCTGCGTCCACTGCTCGGCGCGGTGCTGGGGGCGCTGTCGCGTGGTGCGGTGGAGCGGGGCGGGCCGCTGCCGGAGGGGGGTCCCGAGGCGGTCGCGGCGCGGCTGCGCGCTGCGGTCGGTGCGGTGCTGCCGGAGCAGGGCGTCGGTGCGCGGGAGGCGCTGGAGGTGCTGGTCGGTGCGGTGGCGCGGGGTGCTGCCGATCCGGCGGAGCCGCTGTGTGCGGCGCATCTGCACTGTCCGCCGCTGGCGGTGGCGGCGGCCGCGGATCTGGCGGTGAGTGCGCTGAACCCGTCGCTGGACTCGTGGGACCAGGCGCCGGCCGCTTCGGAGGTGGAGGCGCTGGTGTGCCGGGCGCTGGCGCGGCTGGTCTTCCCGGGCGCGGGCCGGCAGGCGGGTCCCGTCGCGGCTCCGGAGGCCGGGTACCCGCTGGCGGGTCCGGACGCCTTGGTGACGACCGGCGGTACGGAGGCGAACCAGCTCGGGCTGCTGCTGGCGCGGGAGCGGCAGGCGGCCGCGGGAGGCCGGGCCCGGGTGGTGTGCGGTGCGAACGCGCATCACAGTGTGCACCGTTCGGCGTGGCTGCTGGGGCTGGAGCCGCCGCTGGTGGTGCCGGCGCCGCGCGGTGTGCTGGATCCGGCTGCTCTGGAGGCGGCGTTGGGCGGCCTGGCGCGGGTGGATGCGGGGGCGCGGGCGCTGGTGGTGGCCACGGCGGGGACGACGGACACCGGTGCGGTCGATCCGCTGCCGCGGGTGGCCGAGGTGGTGCGGCGGCAGGGTGCCTGGCTGCATGTGGACGCGGCGTACGGGGGCCCGCTGCTGTTCAGTGCGGCGCTGCGGCAGCGGCTGGCCGGGCTGGGGGAAGCGGACAGTGTGACGTTCGATCTGCACAAGCTGGGGTGGCAGCCGGTGGCGGCGGGGTTTCTGGCGGTGCCGGAGCGGGCGGCGCTGCGGGTACTGGACCATCGGGCCGATTATCTGAACGCCGACGACGACACGGAGGCGGGGCTGCCGGATCTGCTGGGGCGGTCGCTGCGGACCACTCGGCGTCCGGATGTGCTGAAGGTGGCGGTGACGCTGCGGGCGCTGGGGCGGGTGGGGATGGCCCGGCTGGTGGAGCGTACGTGTGCGGCGGCGCGGGAGCTGGCCGACATGGTGGCGCGGGACGAGCGGTTCGAGCTGTATGCGCCTCCGACTGTCTCGACGGTGGTTTTCCGTCCGGTGGGCGGGGACGACGCGCTGGTGGCACGGGTGCGGCGGCAGTTGCTGGAGCAGGGGCGGGTGGTGCTGGGCCGGGCCGCTGTGGAGGGGCGGTTGTGGTGGAAGGTGACGGTGCTCAATCCGGCGGTGCGGGGCAGCGACCTGGCGGCGCTGCTGAAGCTGGTGGCGGAGGCGGCGGATGCGGAGCCCGCGGGACCGGTGGGCGGGGGCTTCCCTGTCGGGATGGAGGAGACCGGCGAGGGAGTGGAGGCGTGAGGGACGTGGCGCGGGCGCGGAGGGCCGGGGGCCGGAACGGCGGCGGGGACGCAGAGGCGGTGGAGCCGCTGGATCTCGCGGGTGTCGGGATCGGTCCGTTCAACCTCTCGCTGGCGGCGCTGGGCGACGGGGTGGCCGGGCTGCGGTGCGGGTTCTTCGAGCAGCGGCCGGAGTTCCGCTGGCATCCGGGGCTGCTGATCGAGGGGGCGACCCTGCAGGTGCCGTTCCTGGCGGATCTGGTGACGCTGGCGGATCCGGCCAGCCCGTGGTCGTTCCTGCGGTTCCTGCGGGAGCGGGAGCGGCTGTTCCCGTTCTACTTCGCGGAGCGGTTCCATATCGAGCGGGCTGAGTACGACGCGTACTGCCGCTGGGTGAGCGAGCGGGTGCCGGGGCTGTGCTTCGGGCACCGGGTGGACGCGGTGCGCTGGAGTGCCGAGCGGGGTCTGTTCGAGATCGACTTCACCCGGCTGCACGCGCCGGGCGAGGCCCCGGCGCTGGGCAGGTCCTATGCGCGCAACGTGGTACTGGGGATCGGCACGGCGCCGCACGTGCCGCGGGCGCTGCGGCCGTCGGCCCAGGACCCGGCGGTGCCGGTGTACCACTCCTCGGAGTATCTGGACCGGCGCGCCGAGCTGTCGGCGGCCGGGCATGTGACGGTGATCGGGTCGGGCCAGTCGGGTGCGGAGGTGTTCCTGGATCTGCTGCGCAGCCGGCCGGCGGGCCGGGAGCGGCTGCACTGGCTGACGCGCAGCCCGGCGTTCGCACCGATGGAGTACAGCAAGCTGGGGCTGGAGCACTTCACCCCGGACTACACCCGCTATTTTCACGGGCTGTCCGAGCCGGTCCGGGACGGGCTGCTGCCCCGGCAGGGGCAGTTGCACAAGGCGGTGGACGCCGGGACGCTGGCGGCCGTGCACGACGAGCTGTACCGCCGGACGCTGGATCTGGACCGGCACGCCGGTGACCGGGGCGGGGGCGGCGGGTGGCCGGATGTGGTGCTGACGCCCGGGGTGCGGGTGCGGACGGTGGGGCGGTGCGGAGGGACGCGGCTGGAGCTGCATCTGGAGCATGCCGAGCAGGAGGCGCGGGGTGTCCTGGCGACGGACGCGGTGGTGCTGGCGACGGGCTACACCGAGCGTCCGGCGGAGGGGCTGCTGGCGGCGCTGGCGGGGTACGTGCGCCGGGACGGGTCGGGCCGTCCGCTGGTGGACGGGGAGTACCGGCTGGCGCTGGACCCGGTGGTGCGCGGTTCGGTGTTCGTGCAGAACGCGGAGCGGCACACGCACGGGGTGGGGGCGCCGGATCTGGGGCTGGCGGCGCATCGCAGTGCGGTGATCCTGAACGCGGTGACGGGCCGGGAGAGTTATCCGCTGCCGCGCCGTACGGCCTTCACCACGTTCGGGCTGCGGGAGGGGCCCGTGGCGGCGGACGGCGGCGTGGGGGCGGCGGGGCGGTCTGCCACAGTGTCCGTATGACGCAGATACCGGGAACTCCGCCACCTCCGCCGCCTCCTCCGCCCCCGCCGCCACACGGTGCGGACTCCGGCACGCCGGGCGAGGGCCCGGAGGCGGGTGCGGGCTTCGGACCGCTGCCGGGGGGCTCGGGGGCGGCCCCGTTCGGCACCCCCGAAGCGCCGCGGGTGGCGGTGCGCGGGGAGGCGAGCCTGGAGTTCGACCCGGAGTACGCGCGGATCGGCGTGGTGGTCTCCGCGCGGGGCCGGGACCGGCGCGGAGCGCTGGAGGATCTGACCCGGCGGAACGCTCACGCGCTGGAGTTGGTCAAGAGCTACGGCGACGCGGTGGAGAAGCTGTCGACGGGAGCGTTCAGTGTTCAGCCCGAGATGGTGGACGGCAGTCGGCGGGAGCGGGTGCACGCCTACCACGGGCGGGTGCGGCTGCAGGCCACCGTCACGGACTTCACGGTGCTGGGCGAGTTGACGACGCGGCTCGCCGACCTGGAGTTGACGCAGGTCGAGGGGCCGTGGTGGGGGTTGTGGCGGAACTCGCCCGCGCACCGTTCGGCGCGGCAGCAGGCGGTGCGGGAGGCGGTGACCCGGGCGCGGGAGTACGCGGAGGCGCTGGGCGCGCATCTGGTGGCGCTGGTGGAGCTGGCCGATCTGGGCGCCGAGGGCAGTGGTCCGCCGCGGCTTCCGGCGGCGCCGGGCGGGATGCGGGGGTTCGCCGGGGCGCCCGCGGGTCCGCCGCCCGAGCTGGATCTGGAGCCGCAGGTGCAGACGGTGTCGGCGCAGGTGAATGCGCGGTTTGTGATGAGTCCGCCGCGATTGGGCTGAGCCGCGAGGATCACACGAGGTCCGCCGGGGTGTTCCGTCTCGACTGGTGGGACGGAACAGCCCGCAGAATCGCTCATCAGAGCAAATGCGCGCCCACTTTATTAGTTGTCCTCGGGATTCAATGGCTATTCGGTAAAGGGCGGTTGGACAATTCTCCGGCGGCGGTTCTTTACGCGCCGGTAAGTCTTAGGCTCGGGCTATGCGCCGAGCAAAGATCGTCAGCACCCTGGGCCCGTCCACCGACTCGTACGAGCAGATCAAGACGCTCGTGGAGGCGGGAATGGACGTCGCCCGGTTCAACATGAGCCACGGCACGCACGCCGAGCACGAGGAGCGCTACCACCGGGTGCGCGCCGCCTCGGAGGAGACGAAGCGGAACGTGGGGGTGCTCGCGGACCTTCAAGGCCCGAAGATTCGGCTGGGCCGCTTTCAGGAAGGCCCTGTATTCCTTGAACAGGGCGATGAGTTCGCCATCACGGTCGAGGACATGGAGGGTGACCGCGCGATGTGCGGCACCACCTATCCGGGCCTGGCAGCCGATGTCACGGCGGGCGAGCGCATCCTGGTGGACGACGGCCGGGTCACTCTGGAGGTGGCCCGGGTCGAGGGGCCCGTGGTGCACACGACGGTCGTCGAGGGCGGCATGGTCTCCGACCACAAGGGCCTCAACCTGCCCGGGGTCGCCGTCTCGGTGCCCGCGCTCTCCCAGAAGGACATCGAGGACCTCCGCTGGGCGCTGCGCACGGGCGCCGACCTGATCGCGCTGTCCTTCGTCCGCAGCGGGCACGACATCAAGGAGGTGCACCGCGTCATGGCGGAGGAGGGCCGCCGGCTGCCCGTCCTCGCCAAGCTGGAGAAGCCGCAGGCGGTGGCGAACCTGGAGGCCATCGTCGACGCCTTCGACGGGATCATGGTCGCCCGCGGCGACCTGGGTGTGGAGATGCCGCTGGAGCAGGTGCCGCTGGTGCAGAAGCGGGCCGTCAAGCTGTGCCGCAGGAACGCCAAGCCGGTGATCGTGGCGACCCAGATGCTGGACTCGATGATCGACGCGTCCCGCCCCACCCGGGCGGAGGCCTCGGACGTCGCGAACGCGGTGCTGGACGGCACCGACGCGGTGATGCTGTCGGGCGAGACGAGCGTGGGCAAGTATCCGATCGAGACGGTGCGCACGATGGGCCGGATCGTCGAGGCGGCCGAGGAGGACATCCTCGCCAAGGGGCTGCCGCCGCTGACCGAGCGCGGCAAGCCCCGGACACAGGGCGGCGCGGTGGCCCGGGCCGCCGCCGAGATGGGCGACTTCCTCGGTGCCAAGTACCTGGTGGCCTTCACGCAGTCGGGGGACACGGTGCGGCGGCTGTCGCGCTACCGCTCCCCCATCCCCGTGCTGGCCTTCACCCCGGACCCGGCCACCCGCGCGCAGCTCAACCTCACCTGGGGCGTCGAGGCGTTCCTCGGTCCGATGGTGTCGAGCACCGACGAGATGGTGGACCAGGTCGACGAACTGCTGCTGAAGCTGGGCCACTGCGAACAGGGCGACCTGGTGGTCATCACCGCCGGTTCGCCGCCCGGCGTGCCCGGCTCGACCAACCTGGTGCGCGTGCACCGGCTGGGCGAGGAGGACTCCTGAGCCCGGCGCCCGCGGGCCCGGACCCGGCTGTGCGCGGGCGGGACCGGTCCCCTGCGGGCGCCGGGCGCGGCACACCAGCCGGGCCGTGGCGCCCGGGTCCGCCCGCCCGCCGAGCGGTCAGTCGGCTCGCTGCTCCGCGCCGCCCGCGAGCTGCTCGTGGTGGCGGATGACCTCGGCGATGATGAAGTTCAGCAGCTTCTCGGCGAAGGCCGGATCCAGCTTCGCGTCCTGGGCGAGTTCCCGCAGGCGGGCGATCTGCCGTGCCTCGCGGGCCGGGTCGGCGGGAGGCAGTCGGTGGTCGGCCTTGAGCCGGCCGACCCGCTGGGTGCACTTGAACCGCTCGGCGAGCATGTGCACCACGGCGGCATCGATGTTGTCGATGCTGTCGCGGAGCGCGGTCAGTTCCGCGCGCACGGCCTCGTCGGGCCCGGGATCGCTGCTGCTGGTCATCGCCCGACCCTATCCGTCCGCGGCACCCGCCCGCGGCGGCGGATCCGGCCGCGGTGCCGGGACGCGGTGCCGGGCACGCGCGGCCCGGCGGTCGGCACCGCGCGCCGGCACGGGCCTCAGCGGTGTCCGGCGCGATGGTCCGGCGCGGTGGCCCGCGCCGCGGGCGGCCGGCGGGGCGGGGCCGCGCCCCCGCCGCGGGAGAGCATCGGCGGACGGTCGGGGTCGGGGACGCGGCTGGCGTATCCGCCGGGAACCGTGCGGGACTGGATCGCGCGGAAGCGGACCGGGGGCGTGCCCACCCGGCGGGTGAACAGCCGGGAGAAGTAGGCCGGGTCGTCGTAGCCCACGCGCCGGGCGACGGTGGCGACCGGCAGATCCGTCGCGGCCAGCAGTTCCTTGGCGCGGCCGAGGCGGATGCCCAGCAGATAGTCCTTGGGGCTGCACCCGGCGCTGCGGCGGACGGCGGCGCGCAGCGTCGCGGGGGTCATGCCGTGCCGGGCGGCGTGGTCGGCGACGGAGAGCGGGAGGAAGGCGTCGCGGGCCAGGGCCTCCAGCACGGGCGCGCCGCCGGAGGTGGTGTCGGCGCGGGCCCGGCGCAGCGCCACGAGGAGTTCGTGGACCGCCGCCGCGGCCTCCACCTCCAGCAGCGGGTTGCCGGGGCGTGCGGCCCGGGCGACGCGGGCGATGGCGGCGCGGGCCGGTTCGGCGTCGGTGAGCGGGACGAGCGGGCGGTCGGGTTCGATGCAGCCCAGTTCGGTGTAGGCGGTCACGGCGGAGCCGGTGAAGTCGACGAAGCTCTCGTCCCAGCCGCGGCCGGGCCCGGCGCCGAAGTGGTGCCGCACCCCGGGGGTGAGCCACAGCAGCGCCGGGGCGACCACCGCGCGCCGGGGGCCCTCCGGGTCGCCGGGGTCGGTGTACCAGCCGCGGCCGCGGCTGATGACGACGGCGACGTGGTGGTCGAGGGTGCGCGGGCCGACCGGAGGCAGTGCGCCGTGCTGCATCCCGACGCCGAGGCAGACCAGGCCGAGCCGGTGGTGGACCGGGCCGGGGGTGAAGTACCGCATCCACGACTGGTACCGGTGCTCGGCCACCGCACGTGCTCCCCTCACTCGTCCAGGGGAGCAGCGTACGGTGGTCGCCCCGCGCCGGTCACCGGTGCCCGTCGCCCGGTGGGCCCCGGTTGCCGGCCGCCGCAGCACACCGCCCCGGTCAGCCGGTCGTCCGGGTGCCGTCAGCCGGTGATCTCGGTGACGGTGAAGGTGTCCAGGACGAACTCGGCCTTGCCGTCGTCGCCCACCTTGCGCAGTCCCACCCACGCCTCTCCCTCGTCGGGGGCGGTGAACCGGTAGCTGTGGGTGGCGGGTTCGGTGGCGACCGGCAGGGGTGTGCGCCGCAGTTCGCGGGTGGCCGGTGCGTCGACGCCGGTGACCCAGGCGTACTGGCCGGCCTGTTCGTTCTCGTAGCGGAAGGAGACCCGGTAGGTCTTCCCTGCCTCGAAGCGGACCGTGTGCGGGAGGGTGCGGTAGACCAGCCCGGTGTTCTCGCCGCGTGACTTGAGGGACTCGGGTGCGTCGATCACGTCGTCGACGGTCTTGCCGTTCCAGCCGCGCCGGGTGTAGGGCGCGTGCCGTTGGGCGAGGTGGGTGCGCGGGTCCGTGGAGCCGCCCGCGTCGCCCTTGACGAACGGCCCCCAGCCCTGTGGCACATGGGCGAAGTCCTCGTGGACCAGGGAGCCGTGCCGCGGGGTGCGGGGTGCCCGCACCACGCGCACCTGGTCGAAGCGGACCGGTACCTCGCCCTTCCCCGCCGTGAGGGCGAGGGTGACCGGCCCGCCGCCTTCGGGCACGGTGAACCAGGTGGTCATCCGCTGGAACCGGGTGCCGTGCTTGGCGTCGGCGGCGACGAAGTTCTCCGCCGTGGAGGTGTGGGTCCAGTTCTCGGCCGTGACGCCGTCGGCGGTGCGGACGGTCAGCGCGGCCCGGCGCCGGTGGCCCGGCTCCGTGCCGACCTGCACCTGTACGGAGGCCGCGTGGCTGCCCGGCGCCAGGCGGGCGGCGCGCTGGCTGACGGAGGCGGGGCCGCCCGGGGCGAGGAGCAGTTCGGTGCCGCCGCGCTCGTCTTCCGCCACGCGCGCGGCCCCCTCGACGGTCCAGGCGGCGAGGTCTCCCGCATGGAAGCCCGGGTCGGTGAGTGGGGTGCCCTCTCCCCAGTGGGGGTCGGGCGGGGCGGGTGCGGGGGTGCGGTAGAGGACATAGGGCTGCCCGGCCTCCGCGGTCAGGGTGGCCTCGCCGTGTGCGACGGGCACCCGGCGGGGCCGGCCGCGGCCCTGCGCCGTGAGCGGGTGGAGGTACACGGCGGGGCTGTCCGCCCAGCCCGCGGGCAGTCGCCAGGTGGTCCGTCCCCCGTGCGGGTGGAAGTGGTAGAGCTTCTCGGGGTCGGTGGCCTTGCGGGGTTCCCAGGGGAGCAGGTAGCTGCCGTCGTCGTAGACCCGCCTGCCGTCGGTGGTGATGCGGCGGCGGCCGCCGGTGTCGGTGACGGTGGTGCGCTCGGGGCCCTCGAAGGTGATCTCGTGCTCGGTCCAGGTGCGGATGGGCCGGGCCTGGAGGTATTTGGCGGGCAGGCTGTGGGTCCAGATGAGTTCCTGGAAGGCGTGCCAGTCGGTCTTGCCGCGCCAGCCTTCGTAGTTGCCCATCCGGGCTGCTCCCAGGAGGGTGGGCCACTTGTCGGCGAAGACGTCCTTCTGATGGTTGCGGATGAAGCGGATGAGACGGGAGTTGACGCCGCGCGAGGTGTCGGGACCGTAGTCGGTCTCGGTCGCCCAGTGCGACCAGACCGCCGACCGCTCCAGCCCGTGGCCCCACTCCGTGGTCACCGTCCAGCCCTGTGTGCGCAGGACGCGCTGGAGGGCGTCGGAGGTCCAGCCGGATTCGCGGAAGACGTCGAGGTAGAGGCAGTTCAGCCCGTCGTCGGTCTCTTCGCGCAGGGCGCGGAAGCGGGCGGCGATGTCGCCGGAGAGCAGATCGCGGCGCTGGTCGATGCGGTAGGACTGGTCGAGCCAGTCCCACTGCTCGTCGGTCACGTCGACGAGTGTCTCGGAGAAGGCGTGCGCGACGGGGTAGGACTCGGTGGCGTTGACGTGCACAGCGAAGTCGGAGTTCCACCGTTTGCCGCGGCGCAGCAGCGTGTTGAGGTCGGCGAGGCCGCCCGCGCGCTTGTTGTGGTTGCCCGCGTAGTCGGGGTGCGCGGAGTCGTGGCCCTCGGACTGGTAGCCCTTGAGCAGCGTGAACTGGCGCAGCCCGTCGGTCGCCAGGTGGATGCGTTTGACCTGGTCGAGGGTGGCGAGGAAGGGGTTGGTGGCCTGGCTGGCGAAGTTGAAGGGGATGTGCGGCACCACTCGCAGGTACTGCTCGTCGGCACCGTCCGGATCGACCATGATGTCGCGCAGGGCGATGGCGCCGTCCTGCCAGTCGGCGGTCCCGTCCTCGTTGCGGTCCCCGGTGATCACGACCGTCGCGTACGGCAGCGGCTCGGTCCGGTCCGCTCCGGCGCCGACGGCCCGGTGGGTCCACTCGCCGCAGGTCAGCCGGGCCTCGACGGCGCCGCCGGGAGCGGACACGCACTGCCGCCACAGCCGGCCGTTGTCCCAGTCGGCGCCCTCGGTGCGGGTCGGTTCGTCGTAACTGGTGTTGGTCTCGATCGCGCCGGCCAGCTCCCCGGTGGCGACGACGGCGTAGGCGCAGCCGACCGGTTGCGGGTCGGCCGCGGTGCTGTCGGTGAGTTCGACGAGGGTGTCCCCGCTGCCGTCCCGGTCCAGTTCCACCCGGGCGGCGTAGAGCACCGGCTCGGGCTGGTCGGAGCGGACGGTGAGGAAGGCCAGGCCGGGGAAGCGGAGCGTGCCGACGCGGCCGGTGGCGCTCTCCCGGATGCCGGTGACCCGCCAGTGCACCCGGGCGCCCTCGGCTTCGATCTCGACGGCCAGTTCGGTTCCGGTCCGCAGGGTGAGGGTGTAGCCGATGCGGTGGGTGCCCGGCTCGCTGGTGACCCGGGGCCGGTGTTCCTCGCCGTCGACCAGGAGGGTGCGGACCGGGTCCCGCTGGGCGTGCAGGGTCCGGCCCGTCTCGCGGTCGGTGTAGTCGACGATGCGCGGGAAGGCCGTGTCCACGGTGACGTCGAGGAGGGGGGTGTGCAGGGTGCGGGTGTGCCGCGCGGCGGCCGCCGCCGAGTGGCCGAGGGGTGCGGGTACGGCGCCGCTTCCCAGCGCGGCTGCCGCGGCTACGCCCACCGCCATCACCGACCTGCGGGTGACCTGCCCGGTCCGGCCCCCGCGCGCCTCGCCGTTCGCCATGGTTCCGCCTCCGTTCGGCCGCCGTACCCCGGTTCGGCGTCCCAGCCTCGGTGGGCGGCGGGGCGGCTGCCTATGGACAAGCGTGCGGGGGTGTTGGACTTCCCGGCGCGGCGGACGGGTCCGACAGGGGCGGGTGGCCGGCGTCGGTCGGGTCGTCGCGGAGCGCGTCGCGTTCGAGCTGGTGGATCAGGACGCCCTCGCGCAGTGCCCAGGGGCACAGCTCCAGCGTCGGCACCTCCAGCAGCGCCATGGTGGTGTGCGCGACGACGGCTCCGGCCAGGGCCTGTCCCGCGCGGGACGGTGAGATGCCGGGCAGTGCGGCGCGTTCGGCCGCCGGCAGCCGCGCCAGCCTGCGCAGTTCGTCGCGGAGCCGGCCGCGGTGCAGGTAGCGGGGGGTGAAGGGGCCTTCGCGTCCGGGTGGTGCCCCGCACAGTCGGGCCAGCTGGTGCAGGGTGCGCGAGGTGGCCACGGCGGTGTGCGGCCGCTCCCAGCGGATGCGCGCGGCGACGTCGCGCAACTGGTGGCGCACCAGCCGCCGGATCGTCCGGAGCTGTTCGGGCGGGGGCGGATCGGTGCTGCCGAGGTACTCGCGGGTGAGCCGGCCGGCGCCGAGGGGGAACGAGAAGGCCAGGTCGGGCACTCCGGCGCGGCCGAAGGCCACCTCGGCCGAGCCGCCGCCGATGTCGAGGAGCACCATGGGCCCGGCCCGCCATCCCATCCAGCGCCGCGCGGCGAGGAAGGTCAGCTCCGCCTCCCGGCGGCCGGACATCAGGCGCAGTTCCAGCCCGGAGCGTTCGCGTACGGCCGCGAGGATGCGGGCGCGGTCGGGGGCTTCCCGCACGATGGCCGTGGCGAAGGCGGTCAGCCGGGTGACGCCCCAGTCGTCGGCCTCCTGCCGGGCGGCGGCGGCTGCCTCCGCCAGCCGCCGCACGGCGGGTTCGGGCAGCCGGCCGGTGCTGTCCACGTCGTCGGCCAGCCGCAGCCGGTACTTGACGGTGTGCACGGGGAGCGGGACTGCGCCGCCGGCGTCGGCGATCTCCAGCCGCACGGTGTTGGAACCGACGTCGAGAACCCCCACCCGCACTTCGGACCTCCGACCGGCCGCGTCCCGCCCCGGCGCGGTCCGCGAGGCGTGCGGGAGCCGGGCCGTGGACGCCCCGCAGCGGGAGTCTCTCAGAAAGCGGACACCCGTCCGGTCGCGTGGGGGCGCGAACCGGTGTGGTGCCCGGCTGCCCGGTGCCGTCCCACGGCGCAGCGGCCGCGCAGGTCCTGCAGCCCGGCCCGCACTTCCTCCCCGGTCAGTCCGGTGTGCCGGGCGATCAGCTCGACGGTGGCGGCGGCGCCCGGGGCGCCGGTCAGCTCCCGGACCGCGGCCCGCACCCGGTCGCGCAGTTCGACCGGCTGTTCGCGCAGCGCGCCCGTCCCGGGGTGCGGGTGCGCGTACGGCACACGTTCGTGGACATGGCGGTGAGGTGCTGCGCACATGGGTACTCGCTCCTCCGAGTCGTGGTGTGGCTGTCCGGCGACCGCGGGAAGCAGCTCGGATGGCACACCCGAGGTGGTCTGCGCGACCACCTCCCGCGGATGTGCCTGTTCTCCCAAGCACGTGGGATCTCTTATTACCGACGTCCCGGGCCGCAAACCCGGCTGTGTGGCCCGCTCGCCGGGCCCGTCGCTGCCCCGTCCGGTGCCCGGTGCGGCGCTATGGTGACGGTGGACCGTGTGCTGGGGTGCTGGGGTTTCTGGGGGTATGACCATGGGCGGACCGGCGACCGACCCCGTGGAACGGGGCTTTCCGCATCTGGCGACGGTGCGCGAGGCGATCACCGCGCTCTACCGGAGGCTCTCGGCGGACGGGGTACACGGCTTCGCCTCCGACGTCGCGCCCGGCGACGTGGCCTTCGCGGACGCCGACGACCTGTATCTGGGCACGCAGCGCATCGCGGGGGTGATGGTGGCGCACCTGCGGCTGCCGGAAGCCCGGGTGATCGTCAGCTTCCGGGAGGGGATGACCCACGCGGCGAACGTCGAACTGGAGGCCGGGCCCGAGTACTTCGTCGAGCTGAACGCCCGGTTCAAGCAGCACCGCCACGACATCGGGGCCGCCCTCGCGCACGAGGTGACACATGTGTGGCTGCACCGCCTGGGGCTGGCTTTCGAGGGCACCCGGGCCAACGAGATCCTCACCGACACGGCCGCCGCCTATCTGGGATCCGGCTGGCTGTTGCTGGACGCGTTCCGGCAGGACGCCCTCACCTCGCAGAAGCTCGGCTACCTCACACCCGAGGAGTTCGGCTACGTACTGGCCAAGCGCGCCCAGGTCTGCGGCGAGGACCCGGCGGTCAAGTTCACCAGCCCGCAGGCGTACGAGGCGTACGTACGAGGCCGCCGCGTCGCGGACCGGGACGAGGAGACGCCACCACTGGCAGCGGCACCCTGGGTGGAGCGGCGCCGCTACGTGCGGGACCGCCGGCACGGTGCGGCGCGCGGCGGCTCCGCGGGGTACGCCTTCGAGCCGGACGACGGACAGGGGCCGCGGGTGTCCTTCCCCTGCCCCACCTGCCGGGTCCGGCTGCGGGTTCCGGTGCGCGGCCGGGTGCGCGCCCGGTGCCGGCTGTGCGGCGCGGTGTGGTCCTGCGACACCTGAACCCGGCTCCGCCGAACGGGTCCGCTCGGCCGGCCGGGTCCGGTCGTCGGATCCGCGGGGCGCCGAGCACTCCCGCGAACGCCCGGATGGCGTAGGTTCGACGGCATGGCTCCCTCGATCGCTACCAACACCCGGGTCGGACTCGACGAACTGCTGGAGTTCGTACGGCCCCGGCACCGGGCCATCCTGCTCACCCGCCGCACGGACGGCACTCCCCAGGCGTCGCCGCTGACCTGCGGGGTCGACTCCGCGGGCCGGATCGTGGTCGCGACCTACCCGGAGCGCGCCAAGACCCACAACGCGCGCCGGGAGGCCGAGGTGAGCGTGCTGGTGCTGTCCGACGAATGGAACGGGCCGTGGGTGCAGATCGACGGTGCGGCCGAGGTGCTGGACGTGCCGGAGGCGGTGGAGCCGCTGGTCGAGTACTTCCGCGCCGTCTCGGGCGAGCATCCGGACTGGGACGACTACCGCGCGGCCATGGTCGAGCAGGGCAAGTCGCTGATCCGGGTGACGCCCCGGCGCTGGGGCCCGATCGCCACCGGCGGCTTCCCCGCCCGCCTCGCTTCCTGAGAGCCCTGACGAAACCGCCATGAAAGGGAGAGCGCAGCCCCCACGCGGTCGATGAAGTGCGGCGGTGATGGGTGACACAGGCAAGCTCGCATCGGCGAGTCTCTCCCCGAACGAGCCGGCGGAGATCGCCGCCGCGTTCGGGCTTGGCGATGTCCACGAGGTGTCCTGTCTCGCTGCTGGGCTGATGAACCGCAACTGGCGGCTCAGCTGTGACTTCGGAGTGGTGGCCCTCAAGCAGATCCTCGACGTCCCAGTGCCCTGGGGTGGCTGCACCCGCCGGATCGTACAGAAAACGGTGGGGTTCGAGTTCTTGAGCACGCCGACTTTCTGACCCGCTTTATGGGCGTGATCCGGCGACGATCCGGCCGCGGACTCCCGCTTATCGATCTTGCTCATCAATCGGTCGATAGATGAGCAGCCTCCTTCCTCTTCACCGCGGGTTGAGGACGGGTTCTCAGGCGGTGCCGAACCAGGCCTGAGCGAGGGACTCGAGCCGCTCGTCGGCGGGCACCGTCAACTCCCGCATGTACCAGGGCAGATGGCTGTAGACGTGCAGCAGCGTGTACGCCATCAGCTCGCGCGGATCGAAGCTGTGGCCGTAGGCCTTGACCAGCCGGCCCAGCAGCCGTGGATCCCCGCGGCTGACGAAGAGCCCCACGGCGACGAAGTCATAGCCACGTTCGCCGATCATGGCGGGCTCGAAGTCGAACAGCCCGGTCAGCCGCCAGCCGTCGCGGGCGACCAGCAGATGCTCGCGCATGAACTCGGTGTGCAGCAGGGCCGGTCGAGGCGCGAGGGACAGGGCGGTCGAGTCGAGGAAGCCGGGGATCTGCTCCAGCCAGGGCTCCGGCAGGTTCCGCTTCCGCTGCTGCGCAACGGCCCCCGCGCGCTGCTGGGCGACGAAGGCACCCCAGTCCCCAGGGCCCAGCACATCGGTGAGCGGCTCGGGATCCAGGGCGTGCAGGGCGGCCAGGGCCTCACCGGCCTCGTCGACGATCCGGTCTCGGTCGCGCTGCGGCACCCTTTCCCAGGCCACCGCCAGACCCTCGCCGGGGAGCCGCGACATCAGGACGTACCGCCAGCCGTTCTCGTATGTACCCGACGCATGCACCTGCGGTGTCGGGATCGGCAGCTGCCCGTCGACGTGTTCCAGGACCCGGGCCTCGATGATTCCGTCCTGCCCGGCGACTGCGGGGAAGAGCTTGAGCACATGTGCGTCCCCGACCCGGTAGACGGGCACCGATCCCTCCGCATAGCGCACCAGGGGGGCTCCGGCGAGGCCGAGGCGGGCACACAGGTCCTCGGCGCCGGCGTGCATCACCATCTCGTCGGGGATGACGGCGTCCCACTGCTCATCGGTCTCGACCATGGGCAGCATGCCGGGGACTCTAGGTTGTCCCCGGGCGCCCGGCAAAGGGGTTTCCGGCGGGCGTCGGGGCGCAGACCGGGGGTTCAGAGACGCTGACTCCGGGCCGTCTTCGACTGCAGGGGACCTCATGGGCGCCCGGCGGGCTGCTCGGCGTCGGTGTCGGATGGTGCTCGGGGTCCCGGAACGGTGACTGCGGCGAAGTTCAGGCGGGCCCCCATGTCGAGGTTCACTTCCCCGTACGGGCGGACGTGGGTCCAGAACAGCGGGGTCAGGCCGCGCCGGTCGGCGGGGGTGAGCAGGCCGGCCCACTCCGGCTCGTCCAGGACGGCTTGGAGCATCAGGGTGTTCACTTGACTTCCTCCCGGTCCTGAAGGACCGGGATTCCCATCTGCTCCCACACCGGCTTGCGCTGGGGTGCGGGTCGCTCTGGGCGGGTTCCCGCTTCACCGCGCGGTGCGGGCACGGGTGCCCGTCTTACCTGCGCTCCACAGGCTGATGCGGCCAGTCCGGCCGCCTTGGCGACGTTGACCGCCGCGTTGATGTCTCGGTCGAGGAAGGTCCCGCAGGCCCCGCAGGTCCAGGTGCGGACGTGCAGGGGCTTGGGGCCGTCCTTGACGCCGCACGCGGAGCACACCTGCGAGGTCGGCTCGAACCGGCCGATCGTGTGCAGGATGCGGCCGTAGCGTGCGGCCTTGTACTCCAGCATCGTGACGAACGCCGACCATCCCGCGTCGTGGACGGACTTGGCCATGCGCGTGCGAGCGAGTCCCTTCACCGTCAGGTCTTCCACGGCGACCGCTTGGTTTTCGCGGATCAGCTTTGTGGAGAGCTGGTGGTGGAATTCGCGGCGCGCGTCGGCCACTTGCGCGTGAGCGCGGCGACCTTGAGGCGGGTCCTGCTTCGGTTGTTGGAACCCTTCTCCTTGCGGGACAGGGCCCGCTGCGCCTTCTTGAGTTTCTTCTCCGCGCGTCGCAGGAAGCGCGGGGAGTCGATCTTTGTGCCGTCCGAGAGGATCGCGAAGTGCGTCAGCCCGAGATCGATGCCGACCTGACCGGTCGTCTCGGGCAGCGTCTGGTCCTGGCCGGTCTCGATGACGAACGAGGCGAAGTACCGGCCGGCCGCGTCCTTGATCACGGTCACCGTGGACGGTGTCGAGGGCAGGGAGCGGGACCAGCGCACGGGCACGTCGCCGATCTTCGGCAGGCGCAGCTTTCCGCCCGTCGTGATCCGCCAGGCCGCGTTCGCGGTGAAGCGGATCGCCTGCCGGTTGTCCTTACGGGTCTTGAACCGGGGCGCCCCCATCTTCGGGCGCTTGCCCTTGAGGCCGTCGAAGAAGTTCCGGTACGCGGTGTCCAGGTCCCGCAGCGACTGCTGAAGGATCACGGCCGACACCTCGCCGAGCCATGCCCGCTCCGAGGTCTTCTTCGACGCGGTCAGCCGCTTCGACAGCTCACCCGAGGGGACGAACGGCAGCCCCGCCACGCGGGCTTCCTCGCGGAGGCGCAACGCGTCGTTGAAGACCACCCGCGCGCACCCGAACGCCCGTGCCAACGCGCTGCGCTGACCGGCGCTCGGGTACAAGCGGAAGCTGTACCGAAGCCGCATAGCGATCATCATACATACTTGGTTCATGTCACCCCGATGGGAACCAAACCCCGGTATCCGCAGGGGCCGCACAGTCGTCTACAACCTGCACGCGCACTTGGTCTTCGTCACGAAGTACCGGCGGGACACCATGGACGACGAGATGCTGACGCGCTGCGAAGAGATCATGCGCAAGGTCTGCGACGACTTCGGCGCCACGCTCACCGAGTTCAACGGCGAAGCCGACCACGTGCACCTCCTCGTGCACTACCCGCCGAAGATCACCCTGTCCGGGCTGGTGAACTCACTCAAGGGCGTGTCCGCCCGGCGTCTGCGCGCCGAGTTCACCGGTCGAGTCAACCGCGCCATCATGCACGGCCATTTCTGGTCCCCCTCGTACTTCGCCGGATCGGTCGGCGGCGCGCCGCTTCAGGTGGTCAAGGACTACATCGAACAGCAGAAGCGGCCCGACTGAGCGGGCCGCCGCCGTGGGGCGATTCACCCCCGCCCTGAAGGACGGGGCACTCTCGCTAAGCGCCCCGGTAGACGCGAACGTGCGTGGAGTCGGAGGCGACCGCGGTCGAGCCCTGTCCTCACAACTCTGTGCTGCGGGCGGCGAAGCCGTGAGCCGCGCCGAGATCCTCGCCGTCAGCGTCTCCTCGGCCACTCGCAGCGCGGCGCCCACGATCCGGTCGCACCGCCCCGGAGTCGGCGGCTCGATGCTCTCCGCGCGGCAGCGGACCAGCAGTTCCACCCGCACCTGCTCCGGCCGCCGCTCCTTGCTCGCGACGTGCTCGGCGAGCCAGGCGGGTGCGGCTCCCGCCACCGATAGTGGGCCACCTCTTCCGACAGAAGAGGTGGCCCACACACGCAATCGGCGATCACACCGGATCCGCGGCCGACGCACGGGGTCGTGCGCGGTCGCGGAACCGGTGGAAGATCGCTGCGGGTGCGGTCACGGCGCGCCCTGCGCGCCGCCGTGGCGGACGGTGTGCTCCAGCAGGACGGAGGCGTCCTTGTCACCGTCACCCGCCGCGTTGACGGCGGCGAAGCGTCCGCGCACCGCGTCCAGGACGGGCAGCGGCGCCCCGGCCTGCGCCGCGTCGCCCAGGGCCAGGCGCAGGTCCTTCTCCATCAGCGTCGACCGGAAGAAGGCGGGCTCGTAGGCGCCCTTGCGCATCAGGTCGGCGCGGAAGCGCAGCACCACCGAGCTGAAGCCGCTCTCCGCGACGGAGGCGAGCAGTTGGTCGCGGTCCAGCCCCGCGGCCACGCCGTAGGCGACCGCCTCGGTGAGGGAGGCCACCTGCGCGCCGAGCAGCAGGTTGAAGATCAGCTTGAGGGTGGCGGCGGCGCCGGGTTCCCCGAGGTGGACGACCTGGCTGCCGAGGGTCTCCAGGAGGTCGCCGACCCGGGCGATGTCGGCCTCGTCGCCGCTGGTGTACACCCGCAGCTTGCCCTCGCGGGCCTGGAAGGGGTTGCCGACGACGCACGCCTCCACCCGGCGCAGTCCGAGTCCGGCCAGCCGCCGGGCGCATTCGCGGGCGTAGGCGGGGGAGACCGTCGAGGTGTCCACGACGACGGCTCCCGGGGCCAGCACCGGCGCCACCTGCGCGAACAGTACGTCCTCGACGGCCGCCTCGTCGGCCAGACTGAGCAGGACGACGTTGCGGCCCGCCGCGGCCTCCGCGGGGCTCGCGGCGACGGTGGCACCCGCCTCGGCCAGCGGAGCGGCCTTGGCCGGGGTGCGGTTGTGGACGGTCAGGGGGTACCCCGCGTCCAGCAGGCGGCGGGCCATGCCGCCGCCCATGTTGCCCAGTCCGATGAAGGCCGGCGGTTCGCGGTCCGGGGCGGCGGGAGCGGTCGCGGCGGCCTCCGTGGGAGCGGACCCGCTGCCGGGGGCGGTTCCGCCGCCGGCGACGGGCGTCCCGTGCCGGGCCGGCGCGCCGGCGGGCGGCAGCTCGTGGACGGTCTCGGTGACGACCATCTCCCCGCCCCTGCGGAACGGCTGGAGCCTGCGCCGGTTCTCGACGTGCGCCTCACTCAGCTCGAAGGCGCGGAAGGAGGGCTCGTCCGCCCAGTCGGTGAGGACGTGGTAGACGCTCTCGTCCTCGACCGAACGCAGCAGTTTCTGGCCCCGGTTGGCGGGCTCGCGCGCGATGCCGGTGGCCACCTGGCGCCAGGTCTCCTCGAACTCCTGCTCCTTGCCGGGATGGATCTCCATCCGCAGCATGACGCGGAACGGTGGCCGCGAATCAGCCTGCATGGTGTCCGCCTCCAATGCGTGGGAACGGCCCTCACGGTCACCGTCCGCGCTCGATATCCGATCGAGGCGCGCTCCGGCCCGGGTCGGCGCCCGGTGCCGCCAAGCGCGCGCAGCCCGCGACCGCGCGTGCGGCGGGCGGGCCCGGCGGGCGTGTCCCGCATCGGTACCCCGAGCCGCGGGGAGACCGCGGCTCAAGTCCTGCTCGAGGACGTCTGCCTAAGCTCGGGCCAGACCCCGACCCCGGAGAGATCACGCCATGGCACACAATCCCGACGGGGGCCTCGCCGGCGCCCCGGACGCTGCTCGCGGGCCGACCCCGGGGCCGGCCCCGCCCCCCTCCCCCGCGCCCGGGCCGGAGGGCTCCGGCACCGGAGGCGCCGCGCCGCGGGTGCGTCGTTGGCCGATCGTGCTGATGCGCGCGGTGGTGACGCTCTTCCTCCTCCTGCTGCTGGTGCAGCCGGTGCTGGCGGGCATGTTCATCAGCGGCGACGTGGACCTGCTCGAACTGCACGAGATCAACTCCCACACCATCACCTTCACCGGCTGGGTCCTGGTACTCGCGGCGGTCCTGGTGTGGCGGCCGGGACGCGGACCGCTGTGGCCGGCGGTGCTCGCGCTGCTGCTGAGTTTCGTCATCTCGACGCAGGCGGGCTGGGGATACGCGCGGGAGCTGGAACTGCACATCCCGATGGGCGTGTTCCTCGTCTCCGCCGGTACCGCGCTCGTCCACTGGGCGTACGCGTACCGCCCGGGCCGAGGGAGGCGGGGATGAGCGCGCCGCGTGCGGACAGCGGCGGCGGGCCCTCCGCGCCGGGCCGCGGCCCCGGGCGGCGCCGGCTGCTGGCCCTGGCCACCGGAGCGGGTGCCGCGGCGGCGCTGGGCGGGGCCGTGGGCTGCGGCGCGCCGCGGGCCGGTGACGGGATCTCCGGCGAACTGCTGCGCAGCGCCGCCCGGCTGCCCGAGCCGTTCCAGGTGCCGCTGCCGGTGCCGCCGGTGGCCGAGCCGGTGCGCACCCGGGGCGGTGCCGCGGTGTACGAGGTGGAGCAGCGTGCGGCCCGGCTGGAGATCCTGCCGGGCCTCAAGACCGAGGTGTGGGGGTACGACGGGCGGTTTCCCGGCCCCACCTTCGTCGGCGAGTCGGAGCGCGAACTGCGGCTGCGGGTGCGCAACGCGCTGGAGATGCCGACCTCCACCCATCTGCACGGCGGCGTGCAGCGGCCGGAGTCCGACGGGCACCCCACGGATCTGGTGCTGCCTTCCGGTTTCCCCGATCCGCGGCACCCCGAGGAGGCCGGGAAGGGCGAGTACAGCGGCTCGAAGATGGTGAAGCCGTCGGAGTGGACGATCTCGCGCGGGCACAAGGAGTACGTCTATCCGCTGAAGCAGCGGGCGACCACGCTGTGGTATCACGACCACCGGATGGACTTCAGCGCCCCGCAGGTGTGGCGCGGTCTGGCCGGAATGTTCCTGGTGCGCGACGACGAGGAGAGCGGCCTGCCGCTGCCGGAGGGCTCGCGGGACATCCCGCTGATGATCTGCGACCGGGCCTTCGAGGAGGACGGCTCGTTCCGCTACCCGTCGCTCGACCCCTCGCTCGCGGGGGAGCCCGGTGTGCGTGCGCAGTACATGGAAGGGGTGACGGGCGATGTCATCCTGGTCAACGGCGCGCCCTGGCCGGAGCTGGAGGTCAGCGCCGAGCGGTACCGCTTCCGCGTCCTCAACGCCTCCAACGCGCGCCGCTTCCGTCTCGCGCTGGATCCGGGGCCGCGGGAGGGTGCCGCGTTCGTCCAGGTCGGCAGCGACGGCGGGCTGCTGGACGCGCCGCGCACCCACGAGGAGCTGCCGGTCTCGCCCGCCGAACGGTTCGACGTCGTCGTCGACTTCGCGGCGTTCCCGGTGGGATCGGAGGTGCGGCTCGTCAACACGCTGGGGCACGGCCGTACCCGCGACGTGATGCGGTTCCGGGTGGCGCGGCGGGCGAAGCGGGGCGCGGGTGCGCCGAAGGTGCCGCGGCGGCTGGCGGACGTGGAGCGGCTGAAGGCCGGGCAGGCGGTCGTCGACCGGCAGTTCGACTTCCGGCAGAAGCAGGTGCACGGCATGCGGATGTGGACCGTCAACGGGAAGCCGTACGACCCCGGTTCGCCGCTGGCCTCGCCCCGGCTGGACTCGGTGGAACGCTGGCGCTTCACCAGCGACTTCCACCATCCGGTCCATGTGCATCTGGCCCACTTCCAGGTGTTGTCGCGCAGTGGCAAGGCGCCGCTGGACTCGGACGCGGGCTGGAAGGACACGGTGGACGTGCGGCCGTTCGAAGTCGTGGACGTCCTCATCCGGTTCGCCGGATTCCGCGGGATGTACATGCTGCACTGTCACAACCTGGAGCATGAGGACATGGCGATGATGGCGGACTTCCGCATCGTGTGACCGGTGCCGGGCCCGTGGCCCGGTATTCCGTCCGGCCGGCTCCCGGCCGAAGCCCTCGGGGCGGCTCGCGTGCGCGGGCGGCCCCGGGGGCTTCCCGCTGCCCGGCTCCTCCGGTCCGGGCCGACGGCACCGCGGACTTCGGAACCGCGCGCCGCACCTGCCGCGGCGGCGCCTCGAGCGAGCGGCGACCCGCCCCCTAGCCCCCTCGGGCACCGTCGGCCGCGTCAAGGTTGGCGGCGGAAGGGGTTGGGGCTGCGATGCGGGTACTGTTCACGACCTGGGCCTGGCCCTCTCATCTGTACGCGCTGGTGCCACTGGCCTGGGCCTGCCGCAGCGCGGGGCACGAGGTGCTGGTCGTCAGCCAGCCGGAGCTGCTGCCCCTCATCGAGCGGACCGGGCTGCCGGGTGCCGCTGTCGGCAAGGACGTCGACGGGGTCGGCATGGTGCGCGGCTATGTGCTGCCCAGCGAGGACGACCCCACGGCCGACCGGCGGGCACCGCGGGCCGGGAAGGGGCCGCGGGCGCTGCGGATGTTCACCGCGCACGCCGACTCGATGGTCGAGCGCACCGCCGAGACGGCCCGGCGCTGGCGGGCCGATGTGGTGGTGTCCGAACCGACGGCGCTGGCCGGTCCGCTGGCCGCGGCCGCTGCGGGGATCCCCGCGGTGCGGTTGCTGTACGGCGCCGATCTGATGGCGCGGGCCCGCCCGCTGCTGCCGGAGGCGCTGGCGCCGCTGGCCGAGCGGGTGGGCGTGGACCCGGAGGGCTACGACCCGTTCGGTGCGGTCACGATCGACCCGTGCCCGCCGGGGTTCCAGGTGCCGGATCCGGCCGGGCACCCGCGGCTGCCCATGCGGTACGTGCCGTTCAACGGGCCGGGCACGCCGCCCGATCCGCCGCTGCCGCCACCGGCACCGGGGATCCGGCGGGCCGTGGTGACCTGGGGGCACACGATGGCGCGGCTGGACCCGGCACTGTTCCTGGCCGGGCACGCCGCGCGGGCGCTCGCCGCGCTGCCGGGGACCGAGACGGTGCTGGCGGTCACGGCGGCGCAGCGGCCGCTGCTGGGCGAGGTGCCCGACGGCGTGCGGGTGGTCACCGACGCGCCTCTGCACACGGTGCTCGGCGGCGCGGACCTGATGGTGGCGCACGGCGGGGCCGGGACGGTGCTGACCGGCCTGCGCGCGGGGGCGCCGCTGCTGCTGGTACCGCAGTTGCCGGACCATGCCGGGCACGCCGCCCGGGTGCTGGCGGCCGGTGCGGGTGAGGTCCTCACCCGGGACGAGGCGGATGCGGAGGCGCTCCGGGACGCGGCGGCCGGGCTGCTGGACCCCGTGCGGGGCGCGGAGCGGCGCGAGGCGGCACGCGCGCTGCGGGACGGGATGCTGGCGCAGCCCGCCCCCGCGTCGGTGGTCGGCGAGCTGGAGGAGCGGGTGGGCGCATGTGCGGCATAGCGGGCTGGATCGACTTCGCGCGGGAGATGCGCGAGGAGGGCAGCGTCGTACGGTCGATGGCTGCCACCCTCGCCAACCGCGGGCCGGACGACGAGGCGGTGTGGACCGACGCGGATGCCGCGCTGGGGCACCGCAGGCTCGCCGTCATCGACGTGGACGACTCCGTCCAGCCGATGACCGCCGAGCACGACGGGCGTACCCTGGCCGTGCTCGTCCACAACGGTGAGATCTACAACTACCGCGAGCTGCGCTCCCGGTTGACGGCGCTGGGCCACCGGTTCCGCACGGCCGGGGACACCGAGGTGGTGCTGCGCGCCTATCTGGAGTGGGGTCCGGAGTGCGTGGAGCGGCTGGACGGCATGTTCGCGTTCGCCGTGTGGGATCCGCGCAGCAGGCAGCTGCTGCTGGCCCGCGACCGGCTGGGGATCAAGCCGCTGTACTACGCGCGGACCGCGGACGGTCTGCTCTTCGGTTCCGAGCCCAAGGCTCTGCTGGCCCACCCGTCGCTGGAGTGCGTGGTGGACGCGGAGGGGCTGGCCGAGCTGCTGGCCTACATCGCGACTCCGGGGCACGCCGTCTACCGGGGGATCCGGGAGCTGCCCGCGGGGCACACCGCGGTCCTGAAGCAGGGCGCCGGCGGTGCGGTGCTGACCGAGTCGCGCTACTGGTCGCTGCCCGACCGTGAGCACCCCGACACGCTGGAGCAGACGGTCGAGACGGTGCGCGGGCTGCTGCAGGACGCGGTCGGCAGTCATCTGGTCTCGGACGTACCGCTGTGCACCCTGCTGTCGGGCGGGGTGGACTCCAGCGCGCTGGCGGCGTTCGCCGCGGGTGCCGGCGGCGGGCGGCCGCGCACCTTCGCGGTGGACTTCGAAGGGCACACGGAGCGGTTCCGCAAGGATTTCTGGCACGAGGATCCGGACGCGCCCTACGCGGCCGAGGTCGCCCGGCACGTGGGCACCGACCACGAACCGGTGGTGCTGCGCACCGCGGACCTGGCCGACCAGGTGGTCGACGCGGCGGCGCTGCGGGCCCAGGACCTGCCCCGGCCGATCCCGGACATGGACCGCTCGCTGTATCTGCTGCTGCGTGCGGTACGGCAGCGTTCCACGGTGGCGCTGATGGGCGAGGTCGCCGATGAACTGTTCGGCGGCTACCAGTCCTTCCGCGACCCGACGCTGGTGGACACCGCGAACTTCCCCTGGGTGACGATGGGGCTGCGGGTGGCGCCGCACGGGATGAGCACCGGGCTGCTGGACCCCGGCCTGCTGCGCAAGATCGACGTGCCGGGCTACTCGGCGCAGCGCTGGGCGGAGACGGTGGCCGAGGTGCCCGCGGTGCCGGGCGAGTCGGAGACCGAGCGGGTGATGCGGCGGGTCGGGCACGCGCATCTCACCCGCTGGCTGCCGCTGCTGCTCTCCCGCGACGACCGGCTGAGCATGGCGGTCGGCCTGGAGCTGCGGGTGCCCTACTGCGACCACCGGCTGGTCGAGTACGTCTACAACATCCCCTGGGCGATGAAGACGGCCGACGGCCGGGAGAAGAGCGTGCTGCGGTCGGCCGTGGCCGATCTGCTGCCCGAGTCGGTCACCCGGCGCCGCAAGAGTCCCTTCCCGATCACCCAGGACCCGCACTACGGGCAGGTGCTGCGGCAGCGTTTCGACGCGGTCGTCGCCGACCCGGCCAGCCCGGTGCGGCCGCTGCTGGACGGCCCCGCCTGCGCGGAGCTGGCCGCCGAGGACCGGCCGATCGCGGTCGACGGGTGGGGCGAGCGCCGCAACGTCGAGATGGTCCTCCAGCTCGACGCGTGGCTGCGCCACTACCGCGTCCGGCTGGATCTGTGAGAGCGAACGGAGAGGGGCGAGAATCGATGCTGCTGAGCGATCAGCTCAAGGAGCTGGCCGCGCCGGTGCTGGAGAAGGTGCAGGCCCACCCGTTCTGGTCGGGGCTGCGGGACGGCTCCCTGCCGGGCGAGTCACTGGCGTACTTCGTGGAACAGGACACCGGGCATCTGCTGCCCGCCTACGCACGGGCGCTGGCGCGGACGGCGGCCGCCGCCGAGGCGGACGCGCACACCGCGCTGCTGGGCCGCTCGATCACCGGGACGCTGGAGGCGCGGGACCGGCTGCGCCAGAAGTACGCGGAGTGGGCGGAGGGTGCGGGGCTGCCCGCGGCCGGTTCGCCGCAGGCGAGTCCGGTCACCCACGCGCACTGCGCGTTCTTCAACGCCGCCGGCGCCGCTTCCTTCACCGCCGGGGTGGGGGCGCTGCTGCCGATGGTGTGGTTCAACTTCCGGGTCTCCGACGACCTGCTGGAGCGGCACACGGCCGGTTCCCGGTACGCGGAGTGGATCGAGGCGTACCACCCCGGTGCGGGATACGGCTACGCGGTGCGGGCCTTCCTGGGGCTGGCCGACGAGCTGGGCGAGACGTCGTCGCCGGCCGAACGCGACCGGCTGGTCGAGCACTTCCGCACCGGCATCCGGCACGAGTGGGCGTTCGCCGAGGCCGCCTGGGACCGCCCCGAGTGGCCGGTGTGACCGGCCCGCTTCCGTCTCCCCCACCTGATCATCGCAACCCGAAGGGACAACCGTGAGCACTCAGACCCCGCCCAGGTATCCGTTCGCCTGGACCCCGCCCATGCAGGTGCCCGAAGCGCTGCGGCATGTGCACAACAGCTCCGCCATGGAGGTGACGCTGCCGAGCGGGGACGTGGCGACGCTGGTGACCCGCTACAAGGATGTGCGCGCCCTGTTCGCCGACAAGCGTCTCTCGCGCAACATCGCGCGCCCCGACTGTGCGCGGATCTCCGCGGACAACGATCTGTTCATGGACCCGGAGATCGACCCGGATCCGCCCAAGCACACCCAGGTGCGCTCGCTGGTGACGAAGGCGTTCACCGCCCGCCGGATCGAGGCGCTGCGGCCTTATGTGCAGCGCGTCGCCGACGAGCTGCTGGACGAGATGGCGGCCGGGCCGCGCCCGGTGGAGCTGAACGAGGCGCTGGCGTTCCCGCTGCCGATCATGGTGATCTGCAAGCTGCTGGGCGTGCCCGCCGAGGACCGCGACCAGTTCCGCGAGTACGTGGACGGCTTCCTGTCGGTCACCAAGCTGCCGCCCGAGGAGGTCGGGCAGTGCCGGCAGAACCTGTGGAAATACCTGGGCGACCTGATCGACGCCAAGCGCGAGCAGCCCGGTGACGACCTGGTGAGCGAGCTGATCCGGGTCCGCGACGAGGAGGACAACCGGCTCAACGACCACGAGCTGCACTTCTGGTGCCAGGGGCTGCTGATCGCCGGCTACGTCACCACGGCCAGCCAGATCGGCACCGGCACGGCCGTGCTGCTGCACCACCCGGAGCTGGTGCGGGAGATCCAGGCGGACTGGTCGCTGGTGCCCTCCACGGTGGAGGAGCTGCTGCGCACCCAGATCATGGGCTCCTCGGTGGGCACCATGCGGTACGCCGTCGAGGACATTCCGCTCTCGGACGGTTCGGTCATCAAGAAGGGCACCAGTGTGCTGCTGTCGGAGGAGGGGGCCAACATGGACCCCGAGGTCTTCGACAAGCCCTTCGAGCTGGACATCCGCCGCCAGGAGAACCACCACATGACGTTCGGCGCGGGCATCCACTACTGCGTGGGCGCCGCGCTGGCACGGATGGAGCTCCAGGTGGCCACCGAGTCGCTGCTGCGGCGCTTCCCCGACATCAGACTCGCGGCGCCGGCCGAGGAGCTGCCGCGGGCGCTGGGCGGGTTCATGGAGGGCTTCACCGAGATCCCCGTGGAGTGGTGAACATGCTCCGCGTGACCGCGAATCCGGAGACCTGTGCGGTCAGCAGCCTGTGCGTGTACCGGCTGCCCGGTGTCTTCGACCAGGACGAGGACGGTCTGGTCGTCGTACTGGACGAGACGCCGGAAAGTCCTCTGCACGAGGAGGTCCGCCGGGCGGCCCGCGGCTGCCCGACGAAGTCCATCCACGTCACCGAGGAGTGACCCCGGACCGGTCCCGGTGCCCGCCTCCCCGCGCGCACCGGGACCGGCCGCTCCGCGGCGGGCCGGTCCCGGTGCGCGCCGCGGCTAGCGGATGACGTGCGGCAGGAACCGCGCGTACTCGTCGGTGACGAGGCCCGCGGACTCGCGGATGCCCAGGCCGGCGGCCTCCCCGTCCACCACCCAGGTGCCCAGCACCGTGCGGTTGCCGTCGAACTCCGGCAGCGGGCACAGCGCCTGGTAGCAGCACGGCTCGTCGCGCACCGACGGCTCGGTGCCGGGCTCGTGCAGCGTGACGCCCGCGCCCTCGCGGCCCAGCAGCGGCTTGGCCGCCCACCCGGTCGTGGCGGCCAGCTCCCGGGGCCCGTCCAGATAGGCGGGCAGCAGGTTCGGGTGGCCGGGGAAGAGCTCCCACAGGATCGCCAGCAGCGCCTTGTTGGACAGCAGCATCTTCCACGCCGGTTCGATCCACAGCGTGCTGCCGGTGCCGCCGCCGTTGTCGAGGGTCTCCAGCACGTGCGGACCGAACCGGTCGGAGGCCAGCCACTCCCACGGGTAGAGCTTGAAGCAGGCCCGGACGAACTTCAGCCGCTGGTCGACGAACCGGCCCGAGAGCCGGTCCCAGCCGATCTCCTCCACCGGTATCGTGACGGTCTCCAGCCCGGCCTGCTCGGCGGTCTCCTGGAGGTAGGCCACCGTCATCAGGTCCTCGCCCAGCTCGTCCCGGGCCGAGTGGGCGAAGTGCACGGGCGCGCCCGGCGGCAGCAGGGCGGCCTGCTTGCGCCACACGTCGACCAGCCGCTCGTGCAGCGAGTTCCACTGGTCGGCGCCGGGGAAGCGGTCCTCCATCCAGAACCACTGCGGGGAGGCCGCCTCCACCAGCGAGGTGGGGGTGTCCGCGTTGTACTCCAGTAGTTTCGCGGGCTCGCCGCGACCGTCGTAGCGGAGGTCGAACCTGCCGTAGAGGCTGGGCAGTTCGGCACGCCGCCGCCAGCTCTCGGACACCCGGTGCACCAGGGCCGGGTCGGTGATGCCCAGGTCCGCGAACCGGTCGGCGGCCACGATGTGCTCCGCGGCCCGCAGGCACATGGCGTGCAACTCCTCGACGACCTCTTCGAGGTCCTCCACCTCGGGCAGGGTGAGGGCGTAGTAGGCGCTCTCGTCCCAGTAGGGGCGCAGCGAGCCGTCCGGGTACCGGGTCAGCGGGTAGATGCAGCCCTGTTCCTCGACGGTCTCCTGCCAGCCGGGCCGCGGAGTGCAGGTGTGGCGTTCCACGCGGGCCTTCTCTTTCCGTCCGCGCCCGCCTCAGCCGCCGTACCCGCCGCCGTAGCCGTCATCGTCGTCGTCGCAGCCGAAGCCGGCCCGTTCGACGGCCGCCGCGTGCACGAAGGTGCCGCCCTTGGCGCGGCCCTCGTCCTCCCGGCCGCCGTAGTACCAGACGCTGCCCGCGCGCTCGGCCTGCTGCCCCGCGGTCCGGGCGGCGGGGAAGGCGGCGGTGTTCGCGCCCTGGGTGCCGCACCGGCTCGGGGGCAGGATGCGGTAGCCGCGCACGGCGTCGTAGCTGTCGGGGTCCACGCACCGCCGGTCCGGCTCCGAGGAGTATCCGGACAGCGCGACGGCCAGGGCGCCCATGCTGCCGAGCACCACGGTCGAGGAGCGCAGCCTGCGCCGCCGTCCCCGGGCGGCTTCCCGGTCGCTGCTGACGGGATTCGGCGTGCTGGTCATGCGGTCCCCCTGGATGTCTGAATGCCCGGATACGGCGGGCGTCGCGATTCGAACTGCAGCGCACACCCTAGTGGGTGCGGTACGGCGCCGCGGCGGGCCCCGCGGAGGGGCCGGGTCCGCGCGGTTTCCCACGTTTCGCGTGCCCCGGCGGCCCGATGGGCAGGCGAACGGGCCCGGCGGCCTTCCTGGCCGCCGGGCCCGGTGCACGTCCCGCCGCCGCGGACGGGTCAGCGGGGCGGGTACAGCTCCCGCACCGCCGTCCGCAAGGCCGCGGCCGGATCGGCGACGGCGCCCTCGGAGCGCCAGGCGACGAACCCGTCCGGGCGGACGAGGACGGCGCCGTCGGCCGCGATGCCGTGCTGCTCGGCCACCGCCCGGTCGTCCGCCGCGGTCAGGGTGGCTCCCGGGCCACCCACCCGGTGCGCGTCGATCCGCACGCCGGTGTCCGCGGACACGGCGGCGGCCGCCGCCACCCACGCCTGGCCGCCCTCCGCGGCCAGCAGCACCGGCGCCCGCCCGTACAGGTCCAGGGTGGAGATGTCCTCCCCGGCCCGGTCCAGCTCGATGTGCGGGGCGCGGGTGCCGGGCTCGCCGCGCAGCGCGTGCGGCGGCACCGGCGGGCCGTCTCCGTACCGGTAGCCGAAGACGGTGGTGCTGTACGCCTCGGCGGGGTCCGGGCCCTCACCTTCGCCGTCGCCGTCCGGGCCGGTGCGCTCCTGCATCATCCCGAGTGCCTGCTGGAGGGTCATCCAGGCCACCGGGTGGCGTTCGGTCTGGTAGGTGTCCAGCAGCTCGGGCCCGGACTCGCCGTCCAGGACGGCGGCCAGCTTCCAGGCCAGGTTGCCGGCGTCCTGGATGCCGAGGCTGGCGCCGAACCCGCCGGTGGGCGGCACCAGATGGGCGGCGTCGCCGACGAGGAAGACCCGGCCGCGCCGGTACTCGCGGGCGACCTGCGCGCCGATGATGAAGCTCAGCCACTTGGCGCCGCCCGCCGGGAGCTGCGGAATGATGCGCACGTCCAGGTCGGGCTGGCCGATGGCGGCGCGGACCAGTTCGACCGCCTGCTCCTCGGTGACCGTCTCCAGTGTCTCGCCCTCGGGCATGGCGGTGGCGAAGATCCACCGCTGCTTGCCGTCGTGCGCGAACAGGATGGTGGAGGGCGCGGGTTTGTCGAGGTAGCAGACGCCGACGTCGCGGCCCCGGGCCGCCCGGCTCAGGTCCGCCTCGAAGAGCACCGAGAGGGTGGTGGCGAACTCGCCGGGGCCGTCCGTCTCGATGCCCAGCTCCTGCCGGACGGGGCTGCGGCTGCCGTCGGCCGCGACGAGGTAGCCGGCGCGCACGGTGCGCTCCTCGCCGGTGGCGGTGTCCCGGAGCACGGCGGTGACTCCGCCGTCCTCGCCCTCGCCGGTCTCCTCGAAGGACACCAGTTCGGTGCCGAAGGCCAGTTCGGCACCGAGTTCGGCGGCCCGGCCGCGCAGCAGGTGCTCGAGCCGGTCCTGGTCGATGGGGGCCCACTCGCAGGGGCTGACGCCGCCGGTGGGGTCGGGCTGGTCGGTGGGGCCGCTGAACATCTCGGGCCCGGCGAGGGTCTCGGCCCGGATCATCAGCAGCTTGCTGAAGTCGGTGGCGAGACTGGCCTCGGACCAGATGGGCCCCTCCAGCCCGACCTGCCGGTAGAGCTCGACGGTCCGCGGGTTGACGCCGCGCGAGCGCGGGTGGCTCAGCGTGTCGGGGTGGCGCTCGACGACGAGCGAGCGGATGCCGTGCCAGCCGAGGAAGACCGCGGTGGACAGCCCTGTCACCGCCCCTCCGACGATCAGTACCGGAACCTGCTGCGGGGCCTGCTGGTTAGCGCTCATGGGTACGGACTCCTCTCTCGGACGGGCCCGCTCAGGCGGCCTTGCGGCAGATCACGAGCGTGTCGTAGTCGCTCAGCGGCAGCACCTCGGTGGAGGCGAACCCGGCACGCTCGGCGTGCGCGACGGCCTCGGAGACCGGGTACTCGGAGCCGCCGTCGGTGACCAGCAGCATGTCGAGGCTGATGACCAGGTTCTCGACGTGGTCGGGCTGGTCGTCGAGCATCCGGTCGTAGATCAGCAGCGCGCCCCCGGGGTTGACGGCGTGGAAGGCCTTGGTGACCAGTTCGCCGCGCTGCTGCTCGTCCCAGTCGTGCAGCACGTGCCCGAGGGTGACGACATCGGCGCTGGGCAGCGGGTCGGTGAAGAAGCTGCCGCCGTGGAAGGTGACCTTGCCGGTCAGGCCGTAGGAGGCGACGTGCTCCTCGAACAGCGGCTCCATCGGCGGCAGGTCGAAGACGTGCCCGGCGAGGTGCGGCTGCGCCTTGACGATGATGGAGCACAGGTTGCCGCGTGCGCCGCCGATGTCGAGCACGGAGTTGTGTCCGCTCCAGTCGAACTTGCCCACCAGTTCGGGGCCGACGACGTGGGTGAGCGCGTCCATCATGCCGACGAACTGCCGCAGGATGTGCGGGTTGCGGGTGACCTCCTCGAAGTCGCTGCCCGACTGCTGCTCACCGGTGCGCAGCGCCTCGGTCAGCTTGCCCCAGGCGGGGTAGAGGTTGCGGTTGGAGCGCTCCAGGAAGCCGCCCACGTAGCGGTTGCTGCCGCGCACCAGGTAGGTGCCGGCGCCCTCCGCGTTGCCGAACCTGCCGCCCTCCTCGCGGGTGAGCAGGCCGAGCGCCGCCAGCAGGTTGAGCCAGTCGCCCAGCCCGCGGCCGTGCAGGCCCAGCTCCTTGCGGATCTCCTCCTCGGTCGCGGGGCCCTTCTGGTCGAGGGTGGTGAACAGACCCAGTTCGACAGCGGTCAGCAGCGCCTTCGCGTCGCAGAACGCGTTGCTCAGCCGGATGATTCCGGCCGGGGTGCTGACATCCAGGCTGGTGTGCGTCATGCGCAGGACTCCTTCCGAAACGGCACATGGCCTGGCGCCAGGGCCGCCCCGGGAGGGTCACACCGCGAAGTTGAGCGCCCCTCGAACCGCGGTGGGGACGGCGCCGGGGCCGTGCGCCCCCGCCGGATCTCCAGTGGCCCTCAAGGGGCCGTGGCTACTCATCAGGGGTGCCGAATCCGGCCAAGCCCAGTTGTTCAGAGGGGACATGCATGTATGACGTGAAGATCCCGGTGCTGATCGTCGGCGGTGGTCCCGTCGGGCTCTCCACCGCACTGTTCAGCGGGCGGCGTGGCGTCCGCACGATGCTGCTGGAGAAGCGGGACAGCACCTCCATGCTCCCCCGCGCCCCGGGTCTGCAGGCCCGCACGATGGAGCTGTTCCGCGCCGCGGGGCTCGGGAAAGAGATCCGCGCCCTGGAGAAGGGGAACTCGCACGCCTACTTCGAGGGCGGGATCATCAAGGTCGACACCTTCTCCGACATCGACAACGCCGAACTGCTGGAGTCCCCGTCGCTGGACGGTCCGACGGTCAGCCCGGAGCGGGTGATGGGCTGCGGGCAGGACCGGTACGAGAAGGTGCTGGTCGCCAAGGCCCGCGAGTACGGCGCCGATGTCCGGTTCAACACCAGGCTGGTCTCCTTCGAGGCCGACGAGGAAGGCGTCACCGCCGTGGCCGAGGAGGCCGCGACGGGGAACCGGATCACCATCCGCGCCGACTACCTGGTCGGCGCCGACGGTGCGGGCAGCCGCGTCCGGAAGGCGCTGGGCGTCGAGCGGACCGGCCGCGGCACCGTCTTCAACGCGCTGAGCATCTACTTCCGGGCGCCGGAGCTGGAGACGCTGCTCAAGGACCGCAAGTTCATCCTGTGCTACGCCTCGGCCGGGGGCTCCCTGATGGGCCTCTCGCGGCTGCACGGCTGCGATCCGTGGCTGGCGGCGCCCATCTACTACCCGGAGAAGGGCGAGACGCCGGACGACTACACCGACGAGCGCTGCGTGGAGATCGTCCGCCGCGCGGCCGGCAAGGACATCGACGTCGAGATCATGGACAAGGTGCCCTGGCAGGGCGCCCAGCTGGTCTCCGAGACCTTCCGGGTGGGCCGGGTCTTCCTGGCGGGCGACGCCGCGCATGTGCACCCGCCCGCGGGCGGCTTCGGGGCCAACACCGGCATCCACGACGCGCACAACCTGTCCTGGAAGCTGGCGGCCGTGCACGACGGCTGGGGCACCGACGCGCTGCTGGACACCTACGACGCGGAGCGCCGCCCGCTGGGCACCGCCATGTCCGAGCAGGCCCTGGTGCGCAACCGGATCCGGCACGGCTACGCGACCGAGCAGGACCGGAAGGACTTCGTCGACGACGTGATCATCACGCTCGGCTACCGGTACCGCTCCTCGTCCGTCGTCGGCGCCGAGGGATCCAAGGTGCTCACCCCCGACCTGGAGCTGACGGGTGAGCCCGGCACCCGCGCGCCGCACGTGTGGCTGACGCGTACGGGCACCGAGGGCGCTGAGGGCACCGAGCGGATCTCCTCCATCGACCTGTTCTGGGACGGCTTCGTCCTGCTGCACGGCCCGGACGGCGGCGCCTGGGCGAAGGCCGCGGTCAAGGCGGCCGAGCGACTGGGCGTGCCGCTGCGCACCCACGCGGTGGGCCCGGAGGAGGAGCTGCGACCCGAGGACCGCGACTGGGCGGCCGCCTACGGGGTGGGATCGGGCGGCGCCGTGCTGGTGCGGCCGGACGCGTTCGTGGCCTGGCGCTCGGCGGAGGGCACCTCGGCCGTGGCGGACCCGGACGCGGTGCTCGACGACGTGCTGGCGCGCGCCTCGGCGGCGGCCTCGTGACCGGGGCGGAGCGGGCCGATGACTGACGAGGTGACGGCCCGGGCCGGACAGGTGCTCGGCCAGGCCATGGCCTTCCAGCCGGCGAAGCTGGTGCTGGCCGGGGTACGGCTGGGGCTGTTCGCGGCGCTGGCCGAGGGGCCACTGTCGGAGGAGCGGCTGCGCGAGCGGCTGGAGCTGGGCCGGCGCGGCTGCGACCACTTCCTCGCGGCGCTGGCCGAACTCGGCTTCCTGGAGCGCACGGCGGACGGCGCGTGGGCCAACACGCGGGTGTCGGGGCAGTTGCTGGTGCCCGGCGATCCGGCGTCGCTCAGCGGGTTCCTGCAGCTCGCCGACCGGGTGATGTATCCGGCGTGGGACCGCCTTGCCGAGGGGCTGCGCAGCGAGGAGCCGCAGGCGGCGACCTACTCCGGCGAGGACATGTTCGATCAGCTCTACGACAGTGAGGAGAAGAAGGACGGGCTGGTGCGGATGGCCGAGGACGCCAGCAGGCCGCTGATCCCCGCGCTGGCGGAGGTCTTCGACTGGGCGTCCTACGGTTCGGTGCTGGAGCTGGGCGGCTGCCGGGGCAATGTGCTGGCCGGTCTGGTGGGCGCGCATCCGCATCTGCAGGCGCGGGTCTTCGACCTGCCGCAGTTGGAGGAGGATTTCGACGCGCACATGGCGGCGCTGGGGACGACCGGCAAGCTCGGCTTCCAGGGCGGTGACTTCTTCGCCGGGCCGCTGCCCGAGGCCGATGTGCTGATGCTGGGGCACGCGCTGGTGGACTGGAACGACGACCAGCGCGCCCAACTGGTGAAGAACGCCTTCGCCGGAGTGCGCCCCGGTGGCGCTTTCCTGGTGTGGGACCCGGTGATCGTCCCGGGCGAGGAGAGCTATCTGCGCAATCTGCTGCGCAGCCTCAACCTCCAGCTGATGACCCCGCACGGAAAGGGCTACACGCTGGCGCAGTGCACGGGGTGGATGCGCGACGCGGGCTTCGCCCGGGTCGAGCACCGCTCGCTGGGCCACGACGTCACCCTGGTCATCGCCCACAAGGGCGGCTGACCCGCGGTCCTCGTCCGTCCGCCCGCCCCGCGCCGGGGGCGGGCGGACGTGCGTGCGCGACGCGGCTGTCCGGGGTCGGGCTGGGCGGATTCACTCCATGGTGAGCACCAGCTTGCCGTCCAGTCCGCCGGCTTCCCCGGCCCGGTGAGCCTCGGCCGCCTCGGCGAGCGGGAAGGGCGGGTGGAGCGGCACCTCCAGGGTGCCGCGCCGCAGCAGCGCCAGGGCCTCGTCGAGCGCGGCGCCGGTGCGCCGGAGGCCGTCCCCGCCGCCGGAGAACCTGGCCCCGTGCGCCTGCGCGGCCTGCGGGGAGGCGAGGGTGAGGACCCGTGCGGCGCCGCCGCGGGCGAGCCGGACGGAGTCGCCCAGCACGTCGGCTCCCGAGACGTCCAGTACGGCGTCCACCCCCTGCGGCGCGGCAGCCGCCACCCGCTCGGGCCAGCCCTCGCCGTAGCGGACGGGGGTGGCACCCAGCCTGCTCAGCCTCTGGTGGACCCGTTCCGCCGCGGTGCCGACCACCTGCGCGCCCCGGGCGAGCGCGAACTGGACCGCGAGGTTGCCGACGGCGCCGCCCGCGCCGTGCACGAGCAGGGTCTCCCCCGCGGCGACGCCCAGTTCCTCCAGCGCGCGGTGGGCGGCCTCCGCTGCGGAGGGCAGCCCGGCGGCGCGGTGCACCTCCAGGTCGTCGGGGCGCAGCCGCAGCATGTCGAGGTCGGCGACGAGCAGCGTGGCGTAGGCCTGCGAGGCGTGGCCGAAGACCTCGTCGCCCGGCTCCAGGCTGCTGACACCGTCGCCCACCGCCTCGACGGTGCCCGCGAACTCCGACCCGGGGATGTGCGGCAGCGGCACCGGCATGACGGCGGCCAGGGAGCCGCTGCGCAGCTTCCAGTCCAGCGGGTTGACGCCCGCGGCCCGGACGGCGACGCGCACCTGGTCGGGGTCCGGTTCGGGGATGTCGATACCGGTGGGCCGGAGCACTTCGGGGCCGCCGTACGCGGCGAAGGCGATGGCCTCGGGCATGGCGAGCACCTGCTTCCTGTGCGTGGGGGGAACGGAACTCCCCGCCCCGCGTTCCCGGCACGCCTCCTCCCATGCCCGCCCGCCGGCCGCCGCTCCCGCCGGTCGGGCGCGGGGCCGGCCGTTCCGGGCCGGTCGGGTACCGGCCCGCCGAGGGGTCAGCCCGCCTCGTCCCGCAGCCGCCGCAGGTGCCGCTCCTGGAGTTCGCGGCTGCGCCGGGCGAAGTCCAGCAGGAGCTCCAGTTCGGGCAGTGAGTAGCGCTCCAGGAGGGCCGCGCCTTCCTGCGCGAGCGGGCCGTAGAGGTCGCCGGCGCCGCGCTGGATCTGCTCGGTGGCGCGGACGACGGACTTGCGGCGGTCGTGCGGGTCCGGCTCGCGGGTGAGGTAGCCGAGCCGGGCCAGCCGGTCGAGCATCGCGGTGACGCTGCCGGTGGTCAGACCGAGC
Organism: Streptomyces sp. WMMB303; assembly: GCF_029351045.1. Lineage (NCBI taxonomy): Bacteria > Bacillati > Actinomycetota > Actinomycetes > Kitasatosporales > Streptomycetaceae > Streptomyces > Streptomyces sp. WMMB303. The sequence continues at coordinate 1,363,733 of NZ_JARKIN010000001.1, forward strand.
GCGGTGCCCAACTGGCTGGGGGTGGCGCTGTCACGCTGGGTGAGGACGTCGAGGCAGTGCAGGTCGGTGCGGTTGATGCCGAGCCGGTCGGCGGCGGCGGCGTCCACGGCGTCGGTGGCGCCCTGCAGGGCGCGGACCTCGGCGCCGAGCTGCTGCCGCAGCTCCTTCTCCTTCGGTTCGTGCGGCACGGGACCCTGTTCACTTGACATACAAGTATCTCGACTCTCAAACTAAAGGCCGTCCGATTACCTTGACTCCCAAGATAACCGGTTCCCAAGGTATTCCACCATCGGGTTGTTGCCCGGGTTCCCGAAAGGAACACTGCGATGAGCAACCAGCACACGGAGCACACACCGGACCACACAGAAGAGCAGGTCGAGCAGGTCGAAGCCTTCTACACCAATGTGAAGCGGCTGGGCCACTGGACCCGGTCCCGCACGATCGAGGTGCGCACCCGGCGCTCCTCCGTCCACCTCGACCTGCGCTCGGCCCAGCTCCCCGAGGGCGAGATCGAGCTGCGGCTGCACAGCGAGCGCAGCACCCTCAAGCTCCTGCTCCCGGAGGACGCGGTCCTGCTCGAGTCCGAGCTGTCCCTGGTCGGACGCTGCAAGGTCAAGGACCGCGAACGGCACACCGAACACCACGGCCGCGTCGTGCGGCTCACCGGAACGCTCCAGCACGGCGAGATCCGCGTCGCCCGCGGCGGAGTGGCCACGCTCAGCGCGATGTTCTCCCGCGAGTTCCTCGACGACGCCCGCACCGCGCACCGGGACGGCACCGAACCGGTACTGCCCGACCCGGGCAAGGAGCACGCGGCACCGCGGACCGGGGCACAGCGCGAGCCGCGCACGAGCCCGCCTGCCTGAGCTCTCGAACCGCCCTCGAGCACGCCCCCGTAGCCTCCCCGCCCCGGCACCGGAAGCCGCCGGTCAGGGCTGGTGCGGCCGGTCGTCCGGACGACCGGCCGCATCGCTCGGTACCGCCCGGTACCGCCCGGCACGCGCAGGGGGCGCCCGCATGACTCCGGAGCAGGTCCAGTCCTTCTTCGCGGCGCTCGCCGCCGTCCTGGTGCTCGGCCGGCTGCTGGGCGCGGCGGCGCGCCGGCTCGGACAGCCCCCGGTGGTGGGCGAACTGCTCGCCGGGGTGCTCCTGGGGCCCACCCTGTTCGACGGCGCGGCGGCCCGCTTCCTCTTTCCGGCCGACATCCGGCCCCTGCTCGCGGCACTGGCGGACCTGGGGCTGGTGCTGTTCATGTTCATGGTCGGCTACGAGTTGGACCTGACCCGGCTGCGCGGCACCGGACGCCTCGCGGTCTCCGTGTCCCTGTGCTCGGTACTGGTGCCGCTGCTGCTGGGCGGGCTGCTGGCACTGCACCTCGCCGACCGGCACGCCACCGGCGGCCGCGCCGCGTTCGTGCTCTTCCTCGGCGCCGCGATGGCGGTCACCGCCTTCCCCGTACTGGCCCGCATCCTCGCCGACAGCGGACTGGGACGCACCCGGATCGGCGGCATCGCGCTCGCCTGCGCCGCGCTCGACGACGTCCTCGCCTGGTCCCTGCTGGCGGTCGTCGCCACCGTCGCGGGCGGCGGCGGCCAGTGGCGGATGCTGCTGGCGCCCGGCTATCTGGCCCTCATGCTGCTCGTCGTACGGCCCGGTCTGCGGTGGCTCTTCCACCGGCCCGGCACCGCGCGCCGGGCCGGCTGGCAGGGGTGGGCGCGCGACCATGTGACCGCCGACCAGCTCGTCGTGGTCCTGGCCGGTCTGCTGCTCTCGTCACTGGCCACCGCCTGGCTGGGTGCCCACTTCGCCTTCGGCGCCTTCCTGTTCGGCGCCGTGCTGCCCCGCGACACCTCCCGGCACCTGCGCCTCCAGCTCACCGACCGGCTGGAATACCTCACCCGGCTCCTGCTGCTGCCGGCCTTCTTCGTCGTCGCCGGACTCCAGGTGGACCTCTCCCGCACCGGAGTGCGCGACCTGGGCGAACTCGGGCTGATCCTGCTGACCGCGGTGACCGGCAAGTTCGCCGGCGCCTACGCGGGCGCCCGGCTCAACCGGGTGCCGCCCGTGCAGAGCGGACTGCTAGCCGCGCTGCTGAACACCCGCGGCCTGACGGAGCTCGTCATCCTGACCGTAGGACTGCAACTGGGCGTCCTGGACCGCGAGCTGTACGGCCTGCTGGTCGTCATGGCCCTGCTCACCACCGCCATGACGGGCCCGCTGCTGCAGTTACTCGGCCGCCACCGCGGCGGCCTGGCGACGCTGGGCGACTTCGCCCACCCCGCGGAGCGCCCCCGGAGCGCCCGCGCCTCCCGTACGGCCTCCCGGAAGGGCTGAGCGGGCGGTGACCTCCAGGCCGGTACCGCCCGTCCCGTCGCCCCCCGGCGGATCGCGGGCACCATGGCTCCGTCCGTCTCGCCCCTGCCAGACTGGCCGCCGAGTCGGCCTGAGACCCGGGGGGTGTCCCTATGGGTTTCGTCAACCTGTAGGGGCTGGTTGGGGGGTGTAGAAGGTGCCGTCGCGGAGCATCGCGAAGAGCACGTCGGCTCGTCGTCTGGCGAGGCAGAGGAGGGCTTGGGTGTGGTGCTTGCCCTGGGCGATCTTTTTGTCGTAGTAGGTCCTGGATCTGGGCTCGGACAGGGCGGCGAACGCGGACAGGAAGAAGGCCCGTTTGAGTTGCTTGTTTCCTCGCCGGGACGGCTGTTCGCCCCGGATCGAGGACCCCGAGCTGCGGGTCGCCGGGGCCAGGCCGGCGTAAGCGGCGAGGTGGGCGGCTGTGGGGAAGCCGCTGCCGTCGCCCACGTCGATGAGGATCCTGGCTCCGGTCCTGACGCCGATGCCGGGCATGGACGTCAGGACCCGGGAAAGAGGGTGGGCATCCAGGAGTTCCTCGATCCTGGTGGCCAGCAGTTTCCGTTGGTCGAGCACGTTCTGGAGCGAGCCGGCCAGGCTCGGGACGATGAGTGCGGCCGCGTCGGTGCCGGGAACGACAACGGTCTGTTCGTCGAGCGCGGTGAAGATGTCCTCGACGAGTCGTTCGGCCATGCGCGGGGCTTTGGGACGTATGAGGCTGATGAGCCGCCGACGGCCGGCCTTGCGGATCTGGGCCGGGGAACCGAACCGGTCGAGCAGGGTGAGGACGGCCGGGTGCTGGATGCGCGGGCCCAGGACGCGTTCGAGGTGCGGGTGGATCTGGGTGAGCAGGCCGCGGAGGCGGTTGCTGATCCTGGTCGCCTCGCCGGCGAGGTCGTCGTCGAAGCCCACGACCATCTCCAGCTCGGCGACCGCCTCGTCCTCGAGGGCGATCGCGCGGAGGGTGTGAGGCATGGAACGGGCGGCGTCCGCGATGACGAAAGCGTCGCGGGCGTCGGTCTTGGCCTCGCCGGGGTAGAGGTCGGCGATCCTCCGCATCGTCAGTCCGGGAAGGTAGGCGACCTCGCAGCCCATGTCGCGGGCGACCGCGAGGGGCAGGGCCCCGATGGAGGCCGGCTGGTCGACGGCCACGAGCACGGTGCCGTGTTTCGCGGTCAGCTTGCCGAAAACCTCGCGGAGTTTGGGTTCGCTGTTGGGCAGCCGCCGGTCGAACGCCTTCTTCCCGGCCGGGGTGACGGCGGTGGCGTGGTGTTCGCCCTTGCCGACGTCCAGGCCCAGGAAGACGCCGATGTCGCTGATGTCGATCACGTGCAGTCTCCGGTCGTCCTCGCCCGGCCTTGGCACGGCACCGATCGCCACATCCACATTACGAAGAGCCTCCCGACCTGCGAAGAAGCCGGTGGTCATGTCCCTAATCAGCGGTCTGTCGATGCCTCCGGAACTGGTGACACCACCCCCCGGGCCATACGTTCGACAGGGGGACACAGTCATGCCAGCTCCAGAGGCCGGGAGCCCCGTTGCGAGGCCACGAAAACGGTAATGGGGACAGGTGTGAATGCTGTGTGGGCGAGCGTGGTCGCAGTGGTCGGGACGCTGCTCGGGGCCCTCACCACTGGTCTGTTGCAGCGCTGGGTGTCCTCCCGTGCCGAGCACACGGCCCGGATCCAGAGACTTCAGGACGCTGCGACCAGCCTGGCGGACGCGTTGACGGACTATCGCGGGCGGCTCTACTGGGAGACACGTCTGGCCACGCAGGACGAGGGGACGCCCGAGCAGGAGGAGGCCACCCACGAGAGCTGGGCGGCCCGGTCACGGGTGAACTACGCCATCAACCGGCTGCTCCTGGCCACGCAGGACGAACGCATCCTCCGGCTCGCGACCGAGGCCCGCAACGCGACATTCGACGTGCAGACCGGCACGTGCGCGCCGCCTGACGCCCGGGAGCAGCAGTTCGCCTTCCTGGCGGCGGTCGCCGAGGCGTCGCGGAGCTGAGGAGCTGCCGGTGCGGCCGGCCGGCAGCGGCCCGCCTGCTCGGGACTCCCGTTCGACGGGCCCTTCTCAAGATCGAAAAGACAACAGCTTCGCAGGCCGGTCAGGCTCGGAGAGCACCGACGCGAGCGGCGAGGCCGCGGAGATCCGATGTCCTACGTCCGGAGAGCAGCAGGCCGGAGATGAGGGCTTGGACGGCGGGGCGTGCATGGATCTCTTGCGGGGCACAGCGTTCGGCCGCCAGAAGGCTGGAGATGCACGCGTCTCTGCGCCCCCATCGGTTGTGGGCGTGGGCGATGTCCGTATACAGGCGAGCGCGTCGCTCGGTGGTGGGCAGCGCGGCGGGGTCGATGGCGTGTGCTGCGGCCAGTGCCCGTGCCGGGTCCCCGACACTGTTCTCGGCTGAGACCAGATGCAGTTGCACGGTTGCGGGGCAGAAGCCGCCAAGGTCCCTCAGCCGGGTGTCACCAAGTCCGGAGGCGAGAGCGGCAGCTTCGGCGGTGAGCTCACGCATCCCATCCGGGTCTCCCTTCCAGGCGGCGGTGTAGGCGGCAGACTGCACCAGCAGTCCCCGCAGTGCGGTGCCCGACCGGCCGACCTCGCGCAGCTCGGGCGATTCGGCAGCGTTGAGCGCGAGGGTGAGTGCTTGGTCCTGCCACCCTGCTTTGCGTGCGAGGACGGCGAGTTGGCGTGCCGACTCGGCGACAGCGAGTGGATCCCCGGCTGCCGCCGCCAGCTGCCGGGCCCGGTCGGCGGCCATCCACCCCAGTTGCTGCTCGTCCAGCTTGACCAGGAGCCGGGTTGCGAGGAGATAGCTGCGGCCCAGCAGAGCGTGGTCCTTACCGTGGGCAGCGTGTGCTGTGCTGATGAGGCGCGGCAGGCGTACGGCGAGGCTGGCATACCCGCATGTGCGGTAGTCGCGGTGCGCGTGGTGGAGCTCGGCGATCACGTGCTCATGATTCTGGCTCGTGGCGGGGCTGCCGAGCCCGAGCATCGCGTCCCGCAGCCGTGCGACGAGGATCTCACCCATCTGAGCTTCGTGGGCCTGCGCAGGGGTCTCGCCGGGCGGACCCCCGACGTTCACCGCAGCAGCAGCAGCGCTGGCTGCGAGAAACTGCCGACGCCTCACGCTCTCACCGTCCTCCCTGCCCTTCAGCGTAGGCGCGGGAATGCGGGGATAGCGGCTGGTCGGTTCAGTGTGTCGGCCCGGCTGATGGGAGTCGGGGAGCGGGCCGGGAGCTCCGGACGGGATGTCGAGGGCGTCAGCGAAGGCTCGGAAGGCATCGACCGTCATCGGGGAGATGCCGCGCTCCAGACGCGAGAGCTGCGCGGCTGAGTACCCGGTCTTCTGGCCCAGTTGCTCCAGCGTGACGCCCTGCTCCCGTCTGATGACGCGAATCAATTGGCCCGGGGCCAAGTGCTCCCCCGATGGGGTGGACGGCAAACGGATGACCGGTCGCATCAAACCCCCCTGGTCGTGCTGCCGGAACACCCATCGTAGGAACAGAAGACGTGGTGGCGGTCACTTTTGCGTGAGATGCAAAGACCGTGCACGCCGACCCGATACCTCTCCCGATCCGCTCCCGGCTGAGGCGCAATCGGTGAGTGCGCCCCACCACCTACGGCGGGGAGCGCCCACACCTACCGCATCAGGAGGCATCGTGACCGACACATATCTGTCAGAGCTGGCTGGGCGAACCGTCTTGGTAACGGGAGGCGCTGGGTTGATCGGCAGCCGCATCACCGGTCGCCTCCGCGAACTGGGAGCCCACTGCCGCGTGCTGTGCACGCTCGACGCCTATCCCGCCCACACCTACCGGGACATCTTCGGCGTCGGCCTCGACAGCCCCGACGTCATCCGAGCAAGCATCACCGACGAGGCCGCCGTGACGCGTGCTGTTGACGGGACCGACTACATCATCCACGCCGCGGCGCTGGCTGACGTGGCAGCCTGCACCCGCCACCCGCATAACGCGATCGCCGCCAACATCTGTGGCACACAGACCGTGTTGGACGCTGCCGCCGCCAGCGACCGACTGCGCCGATTCGTGTTCGTCTCCTCTGCCAGCGTCTACGGCAACGGCGAGCCGGACAACTCTCCCCGCTGCGCCGAGTGGCGATCGATGCGGCAACTGCTGGAGTCCGTCTACGGACAGGCAGCCACGCTGTTCACCGAGGAGACGCCCCTGCGGCCCGTCTCGGTCTACGGCAGCACGAAGGCGTGGGGCGAGACCCAGACTCGGCTGATGCTGGGTGCGGTCGGTATCTCCCACACCGTCGTGCGTTACTTCTCCGTCTACGGAGAACCGCAGGTGGTCAAGGAGGACAGCCACTCATGGGTGGTCGCCTGGTTTGCCGTGCGCGCCGCTCTGGGGCTGCCGCTGTACCTGCACGGTGGTGGTCGGCAGATCCGCGACCTGGTGCATGTCGACGACGTGGCTGCCGCCACAGTACGCAGCCTGGTTGCACCGCGCGCACACAACGAAACCGTCAACGTCGGAACTGGAACGCCTACAAACGTGCGCACCGTGGCCGACCTGATTGCCGAACACTTCCCTGGCACACAGTTGCTGGAGGCTCCGATGCCTTCTGGTGACCCGCTGGGCGGCTATGCCTCACCGCACCGGCTGGCCGCGACACTGGAGTGGAAGCCCACCATCACGGTCGCCGACGGGGTGGCCCGTTATGTGCGGTGGCTGGGCAGGACCCCGGATGCGGTACCGGACTGGCTGCTCGCCGAGAGGGCTGCGAGCGCCTAGAGCACCGGAGGCCGACCGAGGCGGGTCATGCGCCAGACCGTGGCCCACCTCATCGGCTGCCGCGGCGGGCACGAGGTGCGCACGCCTTCTGCGAACCCTCCGAACCAGGCGCGGAGCCCGTCCCACGAACGCGTCCGGGCCAGAGTGAGAAGCGTCCATGCACCCAGGTAGGCGGGGACGAGTGGTGCGGGCAGGTGGCGTTTGGCCAGCCATACCCGGTTGCGGGCGACCATGCGGTGGAAGACCGCGTGCCGGGTCGGTGACGTCCACGGGTGCTGGAGCACCAGGGCGGGTTCGTAGACCACCTTCCATCCCGCGTCCAAGGCACGCCAGGCCAGGTCCGTCTCCTCGTGGGCATAGAAGAAGGCGTCGGGCCAGCCGCCGGTCTGCTCCAGCATCCGGGCCGAGAGGGCGTGCCCGCCGCCGAGGAAGGTGGTGACCGGACCGCCCCGCATCGGATCCCCGGCCCTCAGCCGCGGAACGTGACGCCGCTGGGTACGGCCGCGCTCATCGCAAATACGGAAGCTGACGATGCCCAGCCGCTCGTCCTGCTCGTACAGGGCGGCCAGGCGGGCGAAGGCGTCGCGGCTGATCAGCAGACCGTCATCGTCCAGATCCACCACCACATCGACGTCCCCGAACTCCGCCAGACAGGCAAGGGCCGTGTTCCGGCCGCCGGCCACGCCCAGGTTCTCCGTCAGCTCGAGGCCGGTCACTCCATCCTGGAGCGCGGGCAGTGGCGCCCCGTTCCCGACCACCACCACCCGCTGCGCGGGCGTCTCCTGCATGGCCACCGACTCCAGCAGTTCCATCAGTTCGGCTGGTCGGTTGCCCATCGTCAGGATGGCGACGCCGATGCGCGGACTACTCACAGATGAACGCTCCGTCTCTCGGGACTGACGCAGATGCTAACGATCCCGGGCAGCGGGCCGACCGCAAGAGAGAGGTCTTCATGCCCCGACTACGTATCGGCGACTACCTCACCGCACCCAGCGCCGGGATGCTCGCAGACACCCCGTATGCCGACATGAACGACGCAGAGCTGGCTGACTTCCTGGCATCGTGGGACGACTGGCACCGCCAGGCCCTCGCGCGACTCCCCCACCCTCACCGTATCCACCCCACTGCCGAGATCCATCGAACGGCCCTCATCGGAGAGGACGTCATCATCGGCCCCGGCGTGCGGGTGTGGGAGTTCTCCACCGTACGGTCCGGCTCGGTACTCAGCGCAGGAGTAAGCGTCGGCTTCAACTGCGAAGTCACACGGTCGTTCCTCGGTGAAGGCACGATTCTCGGGCACCGCATCGGTCTCAATCGCACCCTCGTCGGTGACGAGGCCCATCTGTCCGCCAACGTCACCGTCGCCGCCATCAGTATGTGGAGCACTCACATGGCGCAGCCGGAGCGCGAGATCCGGTTTCGCGCCCCTGGTGGGATCTACCGCTGCGGAACGCCCCGATTCGGGGCGCTCCTTGGCGACCGCGTCCAGACCGGTCACAACATCAGCCTGGGTCCAGGGCTTGCCATCGGGCGGTACTCACGCATCGCCGGCGGCGTCACCCTGGCTGGACGCACCCTCCCGGAGCGCAGCACCGTGACCGCGCCGCACACCGCCGAAGCGCACGTGCGTCGGCAGCGGGCGTAGCTCCTGCACGTCAGGAGCTGCCGACCCACGCCGAGCAGCGCCCACACCCTGCGGCGGCGGCGCGATTCCTGGGAGCGCGGCGTCAGCCCAGCGCGGCCTCCGCCAGGAGGTCGAGCTGGGCCGGTGCGGCGGTGCAGGGGAAGACCAGCAGCTCGTCGCAGCCGGCCGCGGCATAGGCGGCGGCCGTCTCGCGCAGGGCCTCCGCGTCGGTGATGACGGCCTTGGCGGCCATCTCCGCCTTCGGGCCGATGAACGCGTAGTAGGCCCGCAGATAGCGCTCGGCGGTGGCGCGCGCCTCCGGGCCCAGGCAGGCGTAGACGAGCGCGACCAGCCGCGGGCTGTCGGTGCGACCCTCGGCGCGCCAGGCGGCGCGGGCCTGCTGCGCCAGGTCGGCGTAGGCCGTGGCCGAACTGCCGCCCGCGATCCAGCCGCCCGCGTGCCGCGCTGCCCGCCGCATCGCGGCCGGGGTGTGCCCGCCGACGATCAGTTCGGGGCCGGGCGCGGCCGGGAAGGGGCCGATGCCCGTGACGCCGGTGTCGGTCTCCTTGCCGTCCCAGACGTTGCGCAGCTCGGTCAGCAGGGCGTCCAGCCGGCGCCCCCGGTCGTGGTACGCGGCACCGGTCGCCTGGAAGTCGTCCTCGCGGCCGCCCGCCGCGGCGCCGACCACCAGCCGGCCGCCCGAGATCTCGTGCAGGGTGGCGAGCTGCTTGGCCAGCAGCGCGGTGCCGGGCCGGTAGGCGGCCAGCAGGATGCTGGTCGTCAGCCGGATCCGTTCGGTGACGGCCGCGGCCGCGGTGAGCGCGGTGAGGGGTTCGTAGCTGTCGTAGACGAGCCGGTCCAGGACGCCCAGCGCCGAGAAGCCGTGCTCCTCGGCGCGGGCCGCCCACCGGACGAGGCGCCGCCCGTCGACGTCGGGCACGGTGGTGGGCAGGCCCACTCCGATCTGCACAGTCGGTCTCCTTGGGTCGTCGGGGCTGGCGGCGTGCCGTCAGGGCGTGCCGGCCGCCGGTTTGCGGGCGGCCAGGAGCGTGTTGCCCAGCGGCAGCGGCCGGGAGGTCACCTCGGTGAATCCGGCCTGCTCCATCCAGCCGGCGCAGTGGTCGGGGTGGTATCCGGCTCCCGCCGGGGTCATGACCAGCATGTGCAGGCTGGCGATCAGCGAGGCCAGTTCGGGCTTGTCGCCGTTCATCGGGTCGTAGACGAGCAGCGCCCCGCCCTCGTGCACGGCCGCGTACGCCTTCTCGATCAGCGCGCGCCGCTCGTCGCGGGAGAAGTCGGCCAGGACGTGGCCGATGACGACGACGTCGGCGGGCGGCAGCGGGTCGGTGAAGAAGTCGCCGCCGACGAAGCCGGTCCGGTCGGCCACCCCCAGGTCCGCGGTGTGCTCGGCGCAGGGTCCGGCGTTCTGCGGCCGGTCGAAGACGGTGGCCGTCAGCCCGGGGCGCTCGCGCGCGATGCGCGCCGCCAGGTTGCCGCGGGCGCCGCCCACGTCGGTGAGGGTGGCGTACCCGGACCAGTCGAGTGCAGCCAGCAGATGCGGGATCAGCGGCTGGCTGAGCGAGTCCTGCATGGCGAGGAACATCCGGCGGGCCTGCGGATCGCTGAGCATGGCCTCGAAGTCGCCCTCGGCCTGGGGTTCCCCGGTGCGCAGCGCCTCGGTGAGCCGCCCCCAGGCCGGGTAGAGGACGAACCCCGCGCCTTCCAGGAAGCCGCCCTGGTAGTCCGGGCCGCGGACCAGGTGCCGCTGGGCGGTGTCGCTGTTGCGGTAGCGGCCGTACTGCCGCTCCAGCAGGCCGACGGCGGTCAGCGCGTCGAAGAAGTCGGAGGCGGCCCGCGGGTGCAGACCCAGCGCGGCGCGCAGTTCCTCGGCTTCCGCGCTGCCGTCGGCCGTCTGCGCGAGGGCGGAGAAGACGCCCAGCTCCAGTGCGCTCAGCAGCAGTTTGGAGGCTGCGAAGCCGAGCCCCAGCCGGGCCAGCTCCGAGGTCTGGGGGGTGTCGAGGGTGGCGGACTCGGGTGCCGGGGGCAGCGAGGTCATGTGCGGTCTCCTTCCTTGACGGTCGCGGGCGCGGTGCCCTCGGGCGGTTCCTCGGCGTCCGCGCCCTCGGGGGCCAGGCCGCGGGACACGGCGTGCCGGCGCAGGGCCAGGGCGCCGCCGACGGAGAGTGCCAGCACCGCGAGCAGCAGGTAGTACAGCGCCTCGGGAATCACATCGATCAGCCGGACGAGGCCGCTGCCCGCGCCGCCGCCGAGCGCCGCGAACAGCCACAGCAGCCCCAGCATGTGCGCGATGAACCGGCGCGGCAGGACGTCGGCCACGGCGGCGATGCCCACGGCGGCGACGATCAGTTCGCCGCAGGCGTGCATCAGATAGACCACCAGCAGCCACAGCGGGGAGACCTTGGTGTCGCCGGAGGCCAGCCCGGCGGCCACCGCCATGATGAGGAAGCTGACGCCGGTCAGCAGCAGGCCGGCGGAGAACTTGGCCGGGACGCCGCCGCGTCCGCCGCTGTGCTTGAGCAGCAGCCAGGCGAACACCGGTGCCAGCACCAGGATGAACAGCGGGGTGGCCGACTGCAGCCAGCTGACCGGGACTTCGAATCCGAGCACGTCACGGTCGGTGGAGTTCTTGGCGAACAGCGTGAGCGAGGAGCCGTCCTGGGCGATCAGCGACCAGAACAGCGTGGAACCGAGGAAGATCCACAGGAAGGCGCGCAGCCTCCTGCGGTCCGGCGGCCCCAGTTCGGGGCTGCGGTAGAGCACGGTGTAGGCGACGACGGGCGCGACGATGGTGACCATGCCGACGAGGGCGATGCCGCTGGCCGCCGTCAGCGCGCCGCCCGCCGCCATCCCGCTCAGCAGCAGCACGAGGACGGCCGCGACGGCGCCGGTCCGGCGCTTGACGCGGCGGGCCGATGCCGCGTCCAGCGGCCTGCCGGGCAGGTCGCCCACTCCCTGGAACTGCGGCCGGGCCAGCGCCACCTGGATGGTGCCGAGCAGCATCGCGGTGCCCGAGACGGCGAAGCCGAGCCGCCAGTCGACGCGCTCGCCGAGGAACCCCGCGATCAGCGGCGAGGTGAGCGCGCTGACCTGGATGCCGACGTAGATCAGCGAGATGCCCGCCTCGCGGCGGCCGCCGTCCTTGAACATCAGGTTGAGCAGGGCCTGGTGGTTGGGCTTGTACAGGCCCATGCCGACGGCCAGCAGAACGAGCGCGAGCGGCGTCAGCCACAGCAGCGGGGTGGCGAGCGCGAAGTGGCCCGCGGTGGTGACGGCGGCGCCGAGCACCAGGGTGCGCCGCGGGCCGAGCAGCCGGTCGGCGACCCAGCCGCCGGGCAGGCAGAGCATGAACGCCAGCCCGATCCAGGCGCCGAACAGGGCGGCGGCGTCCGCCTTGGCGAGCCCGAGCCCGCCCTCGTCGCGGGGCGCCACGGCGAACAGCACGAGGATCGCCTGCATGCCGAAGAAGCCGAAGCGCTCCCACAGGTCGCTCATGAACAGGGTGCGGAACCAGTTGGGCCAGGGCCGCAGCGAGGTGGTGGCCGGTGTGCCGTCCGCCGCGGGGGCCGGTTGCTGAGCCGTCATACCGTCGGGCCTCCCTGCGGCGCCGCCTCGGCGGCGCCGGTGCGTGCCAGCCGCAACTGCGGGTGGAAGGCGAGGTAGAGGCCGCCGACAGCGTTCTGCTCGCTCATCGGGGCCTGCTTCTGCTCATGGACCTTGTTGAGGTTGGCGAGCGGGTTGGGGTCGCCGCTCTCGGCGCCGTTCAGGTGGGCGTGCACGCTGGCGTACACGTCCTGCGCGTCCTCCATGTCCGCGATACCGGTGATGATCCGGTCGAAGGCGTCCTGGAGATTGAGGTTCTCGCGCTGCGCGGAGGTGAGCTTCTGCGCGTTGTAGAAGTGGTGCTCCTTGCCGCGGTAGCTCTCGTAGAAGACCGAGACCAGCACCAGCAGCCGCTCGTAGGCGTGCTGGTAGACCGTGTTGAAGAACTGCCAGGCCTCCTCCTCCTCGACCTCGCCGCGGATGACGCTGCCGAGCGCGGCGCTGGCCAGCATCGCGCTGTAGGTGGCCAGGTGCACGCCGGTGGACAGCAGCGGGTCGAGGAAGCAGGCGGCGTCGCCGCACATCAGATAGCCCGGCCGGCCGAAGTCCTCCGCGGTGTAGGAGTAGTCCTGCTCGACCTTCATCTCGCCGACCTGCTCGGCGCCGCCGAGCAGATCGGTGACGGCCGGGCACTCGGCCAGCACCTGGTCGTAGACCTCCTGGACGCCGCCGAGGCGGTTGCGCTTCTCGTTGAAGATGTCCCGCCCGGTGACCAGGCCGATGCTGGTGGTGCCGTCGTGCAGCGGGATCACCCAGAACCAGCCGTCGGGTGCCGAGCAGACGGCGATGGCGCCCTCGGGGCCCCGGTCGAGCGGCTTGACGTTCTTCCAGTACGACCAGGCGGCCACGTTGCGGAAGATCTCGTGGTACTGGCGGTTCTTCACGTGCCGTGCCGCCATCACGCCGCCGCGCCCGGAGGCGTCGATGACGTAGTCGAAGGCGATGCGGCCGCCCCGGGCCGGATCCTTGGTGCCGGCCCAGCGGGCGGCGACCGGCCGGTCCCCGTCGAACTCCAGTTCCTTGACGGTGACGTTCTCCACCACCTCGACGCCCAGCGAGGCGGCGTGCCGCAGCAGCAGCTCGTCGAACTCGGAGCGGACGACCTGCCAGGCGTTGGTGCCGTCGTCGCCCAGGCTGTCGAACTTGACCTCCCACTCCTCCGGGCCCCAGAAGAAGTAGGCACCGCCCTTGGGCTGGAAGCCGTGGGACTGCACCTTGTCCCAGACGCCGAGGAGTTCGAGTATCGGTCGGCACGAGGGGAGGATCGACTCGCCGATGTGGTAGCGGGGGAACTGGTCCCGCTCCAGCAGGGTGACCTCGAAGCCCTGCTTGGCCAGCAGTCCGGCCGCCGTTGACCCGGCAGGCCCGCCCCCGATGACGAGGATCTGGGTGGAACCGCGCATGAACTTCTCCATTCCTCCGGGGCCCAGGACAGATCGGGTGGAAGGCTCGGACCCTCCCGGCCACGGTGCGCCGGGCTGCCGGAGGAGCGGTGGAGGCGGCCTCGATGCCCGGCTGTGCCGCCGGTGTTCCGCCGCGCTTCCGCGCGCTTCCCCGCGCTTTCCCGCACCGCGCGCGGGCGGCGGGGCAGGCACAGCCGGTTCGAGGGCGGGTGGAGGCGGAGCGGGGTCGCTCCAGCGGTACTCGAGCGAAGTGCAGTCTGCTGGGCGGCGCCCGGGAGCCGCCCGGGTCAGTCGAAGCGAAGGAGACCACCATGCGTGCAAGAGCCATCCGCACCCTGGCAGTCAGCACGGCGAGCGCGGCGGTGCTGTCCGTCGGGCTGGTGGCGGGCGCCCCGAGCAGCGGTGCGCAGCCGGCGGCGGCCAAGGCGCCGTCGACGGCCGAGATCGTGCGGTACGGGCAGCCGAGCCTCTACACCAGGAACATCGACACGATGCTGGACTTCTACCACGAGGCGTTCGGCTTCCAGGTCGACTTCCGCTTCCCGGCCGAGGGGGACGCCGTCTTCGGCACGGTCAGCCTCGGGGACAGCTACTACCTCACGTTCGCCACCTACGACGTGATCAAGGACTCCACGCCGCTGCGGCGCATCGGCCGCTCGCTGCGCAAGCAGTCCGAGATCGTGGTGATCACCAGCGATGTGGACGCGCTGTACGCCAAGGCCCGGCAGGCGGGCGCGCGCGGACTGATGGCGCCCAAGGACCAGCCCTGGGGCGAGCGGTCGGCCTACGTCGCCGACCCGGAGGGCAACCTGGTGCAGCTCTCCACGCACAACGAGTCCTGAACCGCACGGCACGGTCCGGGACAGCGACGGAGGGGGTACGCGGATCGGGCGTACCCCCTCCGGCTGTCCGGGACCGCACGTTCAGGCCGCGCGGCCCGCGGGTGCGGGCTGGACCTCCTCGTCCCAGTCGACGCGGTAGGAGTAGACCGGCTCGGTCGCCTTGACGCCGAGCTTGAGGAAGAACGGCAGCACCAGATCGCGCAGGGCGCGCTGGAAGCCGTTGGCCGCCGCCTTCTGGTTCCCGGTCCGGCGCCCCTCCTTGATGATCTTCTCGACCCGGTCCTTGCGGATGTCCTGGAACGCCGCGAAGGCCCGCTCCACCTGTGGGATGTCCCGCAGGCACTTGGCCAGCACGATCGCGTCCTCCATGGCCATCGAGGCGCCCTGGCCGACGTGCGGCGAGGTGGCGTGCGCGGCGTCGCCGACCAGGCAGACCCGCCCCTTGTGCCAGGTGGGCAGCGAGGGCATGTCGTAGATGGGGTAGCCGATGATGCCGTCGGCGGTGTCCTCGATCAGCTGCGGCACCGGGTAGTGGTCCTTGCGGTGCCGCTCCAGCAGCCGGCGCTGCCACTCCTGGTGCTCGACGGCCTCGATCTCGCCGCGCGCCGGCTCCCGCTCGTGGTGGTAGTTCTCGAACCAGTAGATCTCGCCGCCGGGAGTGGTCTGGTGACCGAAGAATCCCTCGAGGCAGAACGACATCCGCATGGTGCCGTCCTCGGGCGCCCCGTGCCGGGAGTGGGTGTACCCGGCGGTGCCGATCACTCCGGTGTAGGCGGGCTTGGGGGCGTTGGGCAGCACGGTGTAGCGGGTCTTGGAGTGGATGCCGTCGCAGCCGACGAGGAAGTCGCCCTCGGCGGTGCTGCCGTCACGGAAGCGGACCGACACGCCCTCGTCCGTCTCGGTGACGCTCTCGAAGAACTTGCCGAACTCCATCGGCACGCCGCGCTCGACCGCCGCCTCGCGCAGGGCCTGGTTGAGCCGTCCCCGCGTCAGCAGCACGGTCTCGGCCGGGTTCTGGCCGAGCTGCCGGCCCTTGTGGTTGAGGAAGGCGGTGTTGCGGGTGAGGGTTCCGCTGCCCGAGACCTCCTCGGCGATGCCCAGCGTCTCCAGGACGGCGATCCCGTTGGGCGCCAGGTTCAGAAAGGCCCCCGCGTCGTCCCTCGGCTTCTCGCTCCCCTCGTAGACGACGGCTTCCACGCCGATGCGCTGGAGGAACATGGCCAGGACGGGCCCGGCGATACCGCAGCCGATCAGCAGCGCTCTGCGGGGTCGTACGGACTGGGTGCCGCTCATGGATCAACCTCGTTCTCTGCGGGGTGCGTTGATGTGCGGTTCGGGTGCGGTCGTGCAGGTTTCGAGTGTCGCCGATCGATGCTCGTCCGTCAGTCGATATCCAGACGTGGCAGGATTCGTTCCATCGGACGCGGCAGCCACCAGGCACGCGGTCCCAGCAGCCGCAGCACGGCGGGGACGAGCAGGCAGCGGATGACGACGGCGTCCATGAAGATCGCGACGGCCAGCCCGAAGCCGAACTGGCGCAGCATCCGGTCGTCGCTGAGGAAGAACGAGCCGAACACCACGATCATGATGGCTCCGGCCGCGGTGACGACGGCACCGGTGCGGGCCAGCCCCTCGCGGACGGCCGCGGTGTGATCGCCGGTGCGCAGCCACTCCTCGCGCATCCGGGAGAGCAGGAAGACCTCGTAGTCCATGGAGAGCCCGAAGACGATCGCGAAGATCATCACGGGCAGGTACGCCTCGATGGGACCCGCCTGTTCGCCCAGCCAGCCGTTCTGGAACACCAGGGTGATGGCGCCCAGCGCGGCGCCGATGGACAGCAGGTTGAGCAGCGCGGCCTTCAGCGGGATCAGCAGCGAGCGGAAGACGGCGGCCAGCAGCAGCATGGACAGCCCCACGACGATCGCCACGAACAGCGGCATCCGGGAGGCGACCGTGTCGGAGTAGTCGATGACCGAGGCGGTGGCGCCGCCCAGCAGATAGTCGGCACCGGTGCGCTCCGAGAGGCGGGGCAGCACCTCCTCGCGCAGGTGGTGCACCAGGTCGGTGGTCGCCTCGTCCTGCGGCGCCGTCTTCGGATAGGCCAGCACGGTGGCCGCCTCGCCGTCGGCGGTCGGGATGACCCCGCTGCTGCCGGCGATGCCGGGGGTGTCGCGCAGCGCCGCCGTCAGGGCGCGGGCCGCCTCCCGGACGTCGCCGCCCGAACCGTCGTCCCCCTGCGGCGCGACGGCGATGACCAGCGGGCCGTTGACGCCCGGGCCGAAGCCGTCGGCAAGCCGGTCGTAGGCCTTCCGGCTGGTGCTGCCCTGCGGGTCGTTGCCCGCGTCGGCGAAGCCGAGCCGCATGCCGAGCATCGGCGCGGCCAGTGCGCCGAGCGCGACCACGGCCAGTACGAGTACGGCGACGGGGCGGCGCTGCACGGCCGCGCCCAGCCGGCGCCAGCCCGCGCCCTCCTCGGACCTGCCCCGATCGGCGCGCTTGGCGGCGCGGGCCCGGAACTGCCGCTCGAAGCGCTTGCCGAAGACGGCCAGCAGCGCGGGCAGCAGGGTCAGCGAGGCGAGCATCGTGACCAGGATGGTCAGCGCCACCGCCAGCGCGGCCCCACGCAGCGCGCCCAGGCCCAGGGCGACCAGCCCCAGCAGGGCGATGATCACGGTGCAGCCGGCGACGGCGACGGTTCTTCCGGCCGTCTGCAGGGCCCGCTGCGCCGCCTCGGCGGTCTCGGCACCGCTGGTGAGTTCGGTGCGGTACCGGGCGAAGATCAGCAGCGCGTAGTCGATGCCGACACCGAGGCCGACGAGCATCATCACGTACGGCGCCCAGGTGGCGACGGTGAACAGATGGGAGACGAGCACGATGGCGCCGAGCGTGGTGCCCACGGCGAACAGCGCGGTGATGACGGGCAGTCCGGCGGCCACCACGGTGCCGAACATGAAGACGAGGATGACCAGCGCCGCGAGGATGCCGGCTCCCTCCGCCGCGCCGCCGGAGTCGGCCGCGAGTTCGCCGGCCGCCTCGCCGCCGAGCTCGACGCGGACGCCGTCTCCCGCCACGGTGCGCGCGGTGTCCAGGATGCGCCGGGTGTCGGCGACCTCCATCTCCTCCGCGGGCCGGTCGAGGGCCACGGTGGCGAACGCCGTGGTGCCGTCCGGGGAGAGCGAGGAGGGGTCGGCGAAGGCGCCGCGCACCTCGTCGACCGCGGGCAGGTCCGCGACCTTCGCCTCCATGGAGCCGACGGCCTGGCGGACCGCCTCTCCGCGCAGCCCGTCCGGGTCGTGCAGCACGATCTCCAGGGAGCCGCCGCCCTGCCCGGAACCGTGCTCCTCCAGCAGTTCGACCGTGCGCTGGGTCTCGGTCCCGGGGATGGAGTAGTCGTCGCGGTAACGGTCCCCCGCGGCGGAGGCCGCCGCCCATATCCCGGCGAGCACCACGGCCCACAGCACCAGCGCGGTCCATCGGTGGCGGTGCGCGAAGACGGCGGATCTGGCGAACAGCCCACCGCCGTCCGGCTGTGGTGCCGGGGCGGTGGAGTGGGTACGGGGTGGCGTGCCGGTCACGGTTCCTCCTCGGGCACGCGGTCGGCTGGTCCGCGGCCGTGCGTACAGCCTGGCCAGAGCCGCTGGAGAACGGCTCGAGCGAGGTTGTAGCCGCTCCGGGACGGGCCGGGCAAGGGGCATCGGCGCGCGCTCCACCGCCACTCCAGGGACAGTCGAGTCAAGCGCCGGACGCTGACCGGATGACCGGCCACCATGGTCCGATGACCAGCGAACCGGACAACGAGCAGCGGCCGCGCCGGGCCGGGAAGAACAAACGCGACTCCGTCGGCGGGCCGCCCTCGCGCGGCCGGCGGATCCGCCGCCGCGCCCTGCTGACCGCGGGCGGCGCACTGGGGGCTGGAGTGGTGGTGGGCGGTGCGTACGCCGTCAACTTCGCGGTCGTCTACGGCAACCGCAAGCTGACCAACGTCGGCGATCTGACGTTCGAGAACGCGCTGCGCATCCCCCGGCTGCTGGAGGGGCGCAGGAGCGGCGGGGACCGGCTGTTCGAGCTCACCGCGCGGCCGGGCAGCAGCGAGTTGCTGCCCGGCAAGCAGACCCCGACCTGGGGCATCAACGGGCCTTTTCTGGCGCCCACGCTGCGGGCCCGGCGCGGGGAGACGGTACGGGTGGCCTACGACAACCGGCTGCCGGAAGCCACCACACTGCACTGGCACGGCATGCACCTGCCGGCGGTGATGGACGGCGGCCCGCACCAGACGGTGCAGCCCGGCGCCGTCTGGAAGCCGCACTGGAAGATCGAGCAGCCCGCCGCGACGCTCTGGTACCACCCGCACCCGCACGGGGCCACCGCCGAGCATGTGACACGCGGCATCGCGGGCATGTTCCTGGTGGACGACGAGCAGGACGCCGAGGAGCGCACGGGCCTGCCGCGGGACTACGGGGTGGACGACATCCCGCTGATCGTGCAGGACCGCAGCTTCGCGGACGACGGCACGATGGAGTTGCGCGGCGCCTCCACCCTGGAGAGCTTCGCCGGGGTGGGCAGCGTCGGCGTGCTGGGCGACACGATCCTGGTCAACGGGGTGCACGACCCGCATCTGAAGGTGAGCACCACGCTGGTGCGGCTGAGAGTGCTGAACGCCTCCAACGCGCGGGTCTACAACTTCGGCTTCACCGACAACCGCGAGTTCCACCTGGTGGCCCAGGAGAACGGGCTGCTGGAGCGGCCCGTGCCGCTGCGGCGGCTGCAGCTCATGGCCGCCGAGCGCGCGGAGATCGTGGTGCGGATGGAGCCGGGCAGGAACGCGCTGCTGCGCAGCTTCCCGCCCGATCTGGGGCTCAGCTTTCCCACCGACCGGATGGACGGCGGCGAGGACACCTTCGACATCCTCCAGCTCCGCCCCGCGCGGAAGCTGACCAGGTCGCAGCCGCTGCCCGAGCGGCTGCGGGACGTGCCGCGCCCGGTCGAGGTGGAGAAGGACGCGACCGTGCGCAGGTTCCGGATGAACGGGACCCAGATCAACGGCAAGGCCATGGAGATGGCGCGGGTGGACGTGGTCGCCCCCGCCGAAGCGGTTGAAGTGTGGGAGTTCACCGGCTCGAGCGATGGGATGCACAGCATCCATGTGCACGGCACCGGCTTCAACGTCCTGGAGTACCGGGGGCGGAAACCGCCCGCGCGGCTGCGCGGCCAGAAGGACACCGTCCACGTACCGGCGGGCGGCACGGTGCGGCTCGCGGTTCCGCTGCCGCGCTGGGTGGACACCGAGTACCCCTACATGTACCACTGCCACGTCCTCACCCATGAGGACCAGGGCATGATGGCGCAGTTCACGATCGCCGAGCCCGGCTCCGAGTCCCAGGCCCCGCGCTGGATCTCCGACCACCACTGACCACGTGAAGAGCGTCCGCGGCGACCGGCCGCGGCACGCGCGCACCCGTCGAGATCCTGGAGGCCGAGATGAACAGCAGCACTGCCCCGCCCGGACCGCGTACCGCGCTGGTGACCGGGGCCAACCGCGGACTCGGGCAGGCGGTGGCCGCCGCGCTGCACGAGGCCGGCCATCGGGTGGTGGTCGCCGCCCGGGACGCGGAGGCCGCCGCGAAGACGGCCGCCGAACTGGGCGAGGGGGCACGGTCCGCGGTGCTGGACGTGACCGAGGCCGGGGCGGCCGAGCGGGCCGCCGCGCACCTGGGCCCGGTGGACATCCTGGTCAACAACGCGGGCGTGCAACTGGACTGGGGGGAGCGGCCCTCCGCGCTGGACCTGTCGTTGGTCGAGCGCACCCTGGAGGTGAACCTGCTGGGCACCTGGCGGGTCTGCCAGTCCTTCGTCCCCGGCATGGTGGCACGGGGCTGGGGGCGGGTGGTCAACATCTCCAGCGGCACCGGCTCGTTCAGCAACGGGATCGCCGCCATGTGCCCGGCCTACTCGGTCTCCAAGACGTCCCTGAACGCGCTGACCGTGATGCTCGCCGAGGAGACCCGGGGCACGGGGGTACTGGTCAACGCGATCAATCCGGGGCTGGTGCGCACCCGGATGCGGCCGACGGCCGAGCAGAGTCCGCAGCAGGCGGCGCGGGACGTGGTGCGCGCCGCGACGCTGCCGGACGACGGACCCTCGGGGGTGTTCTTCCGCCGGGACGCCGTGATCGGCTGGTAGTCCTGCCCGTTTCGCGCCCGTTCTCGGTGCCGGTTCCGCTGCCCGTCCGGGGGCCGACGCCACCTCTGCCATCACATTTGACACATCCTTGAGCCCGTCGCGGGCGGTCACTTGTTCGCTGGAGACCGGAATTGCCCGTTCGACACGAGGAAGTGTCCGTATGCGCAACTGGAACAGGCGCCGGTTCATCACCGCGGCCGGCGGGGCGGCCGGTGCGGCCCTGGCAGCCGGGGCCGCACCGGCCCACGCCGCACCCCGGGCCCAACAGGCCGAGGCGTGCGCTCCGCTCCGTATCGTGACCGGCGAGGAGGATTTCGTCTGCCCGAGCACGGCTCCCCCGGGTGCCTCGGTCTTCCGGGTGACCGCCACCAGCTTCAAGACCGGGTTCCTCGGGCTGGTCCGGCTGCGCGACGGACACGAGGAGGGCGCCTTCCGCGAACTGCTGTACGCGCTCTTCTCGGCGCGCACCCCGCAGGAGACCATCGAGGCCACCCGCGGGCTCATGGACACCGCCGAACTGTACGGCGGGGCCGCCGTCCATCCGGGCGCGGTCTCCTACATCACTCCGGTGCTGGAGCCCGGCAGCTATCTGGTGCTGGAGTACCGGGACTTCCAGGGGCCGCTGGGCCGCGAGCCGGAGCGGGGGCAGGAGCACGTGCGGACGCTGACCGTCACGGAGCCGGTCACCGGTACGGCCGCGGCCGCGGCCACCGGGAGCGCGGCCACGCTGACCACCCGGGAGACCGCGGAGGGGCCGCGGTTCGAACTGCACGGACAGCCCGGGGCCGGATCTCCGGTCCGCTGCGTCAACCAGGTGACGCAGCCGGACGAGGCGATCATCTACCGCGTCCCGGACGACTCGGTCACCGAGGAGGACGTACACGCGTTCTTCAATAGTGACATGAGCATGACACCTCCGTTCAGCATCGAAGCCCCCCTGGGAACCCCGCCGATCTCCCCCGGTGGAGACCTCTGGGTCACCATGCCGACCGAGCCCGGCCGATATGTGGCCGCCTCCTGGGTCGGCAGCCTGGAGGACGGCCGGCCGATGGCCGCGCACGGCCAGCATCTGATCTTCCACGTCACGGCCTGACCCGTACGCGGAAGGCGGCGGCCGCACCCGGCGGCCGCCGCACCGGGCCACCGGACGGCACGTGCGGCCGCACCCGCGGGCCGCACCGCCCGGCCGTACCCCGCAGAGCCCCGGCACGGCTCCCGCGGCCGGAGCACGCCGGAAGCCCCGGCCCCCGTTCGACGGGGCCGGGGCTTCCGGCATCCGCGGTCAGACACCCGCGGCGCGACACCTCAGGTGCGGGTGTCCAGGAAGGAGGTGATGTGCCGGCCGGCCCGGAAGACCGGGTCGGCGACGATCTCGCGCAGCAGCGGGATGGTCGTGTGCACCCCCGGTCCGGCGATCCGGAACTCGGCCAGCGCCCGGTCCATCCGGTCCAGCGCCTCGTCGCGCTCCGGCGCCCAGCAGACCACCTTCGCCAGCAGCGAGTCGTACTGCGGCGGCACCTTCCACCCGGCCCGGCCGTGGGTGTCCACCCGCACGAACGGGCCGCCCGGCGGGACGAACTCCGCCAGGGTGCCGGGCGCCGGCGCGAAGTCCCGCGCCGGGTCCTCCGCGTTGACCCGGCACTCGACCGCGACGCCGCGCGGCACCAGGTCCTCCTGGGACATCCGCAGCGCCTCCCCGGAGGCGACCCGGATCTGCTCGGCTACCAGATCGACCCCGTACACCGCCTCGGTGACCGGATGTTCGACCTGGATGCGGCAGTTCATCTCCATGAAGGAGAAGCCCTCGTCGTGCACGAGGAACTCGAAGGTCCCCGCGCCCGTGTAGCCGATGGCCCGGGCCCCGCGCACCGCGGCACGCGCCATGGCCGAGCGCAACTGCGGGTGCAGCCCCGGGCCGGGACTCTCCTCGACCAGCTTCTGGTGCCGCCGCTGCACCGAGCAGTCCCGCTCGCCCAGGTGCAGCACGGTGCCGTGCCCGTCGGCGAGCACCTGCACCTCGATATGGCGGGCGCTGTCGCAGTACCGCTCCATGTAGACCCGGTTGTCGCCGAAGACGGCCTGCGCGGTCGCCCGCGTCTGCCGGTAGGCGGGCAGCAGGTCGGAGGCGCCGCGCACCACGGTCATCCCCCGCCCGCCGCCCCCGGCCGCGGCCTTGATGATGAGCGGATAACCGATCCGGGACGCCAGGTCGGACGCCTCGGCGGCGCTGTCCACGGTGCCGGGGCTGCCGGGCAGCACCGGCAGCCCCGCGTCCGTCATCAGAGACCGGGCGACGGCCTTGTCGCCCAGCCTGGCCAGCACCTCGGGACGCGGCCCGATGAAGGTCAGCCCGTTCTCCGCGCAGATCTCCGCGAAGTCCGGGTCCTCGGAGAGGAATCCGTACCCCGGGTGCACCGCGTCGGCGCCGGTGCGCAGCGCCGCCTCGACCACGGCGGGCGCCGAGAGGTACGACTTGCGGGGCGCCCCGGGCCCGATCTGCACCGCGGCGTCCGCCGCGTGCACATGGCTGCTGTCCCGGTCGGCCGTCGAGTGCACGGCGACGGTGCGGATGCCCAACTCGCGGCAGGTCCGCATGACACGGATCGCGATCTCGCCCCGGTTGGCCACCAGGACGGTGCCGAATCCCACCGTCACACCCCCTCGTCCGAGCCGTCGGCAGCGGTGTCGTCGGGGTCGATCAGCACCAGCGGCTCGCCGTACTCGACGGGCTCGCCGTCCCCGACCAGCACCTCCACCACGCGGCCACGCCGGGTGGCCGCCAGCGGGTTCATCAGCTTCATCGCCTCGATGATGCCGAGCTGCTGGCCCTCCTCCACATGGTCACCCGGCTGGACGAAGGCGGGTGCGCCGGGCGCGGGAGCGGCGTAGAAGGTGCCGACGAGCGGCGCGCACTCCCGGTGCCCCTCCAGGACCTCCTCCCCGGCGCCCCCCGCGGCGCCGGGATCGCCGTGCGGACCGAGCACGGCCTGCGCCGCCGCGGGGGCCCGTTCGTTGTCCCACTCGACCTCGACGCTGGCGGCGCCGAGCGCGATCCGCACCCGGCGGGGTTTGTCGGGCCCTACGCGGACCACTTCGGCGATGCTCCGGCAGATGTCGGTCAGGGCCAGGCCGCTGTTGTCGTAGTCCAGGCCGGCGAGCGCATCGTCGGTCTGGGCGCGCGGACTGTCCTGGGTGAGTTCACTCATGAGTGCCTCTCGGTAGTACGTTGCCTTGCGACCTGTGTGCGCCGCGATGGGGCCGGGCCACGGCGGCGGAGGGTGCAGGGTGCCGCCCGGCCAGGGTCCGAGGGAGCCGTCCCGGCCGTCGTGCCCGGCGCGTTCGAGTGGCCCGCCGGACACCGCTAGCCGTCCGCGAGGCCGAAGGAGCGGAAGCGGCGCCGCCGCGCGGGCACCGGGCCGGCCCCCTCGGCCCCGGTACCCTCCGCGTCCGGCCCGGTCCGCAGCTCGCGGAGCGCCGCGACGACGGCGCGCCGCACGGCGTCGCTCAGCGCCGCGGTGTCCGTGTGGCCGCCGCCCTCGGGTTCGGGTATCACCCCGTCCACCACGCCGAGCCGCAACAGCGAGGCCGCGTCCAGCGCCAACTCGTCGGCGGCGACGGCGGCCTCCGCGGCGTTCTTCCAGAGGATGGCCGCGCAGCCTTCCGGACTGATCACCGAGTAGGTCGCGTTGGCGCAGATCAGCACCCGGTCGGCGACGCCCAGCGCGAGCGCCCCGCCGCTGCCGCCCTCCCCCGTGACGACGGCGACGACGGGCACCGGCAGCGACCCCATCAGCCGCAGGTTCTCGGCGATGGCGCCGGACTGGCCCCTCTCCTCGGCGGTCAGCCCCGGGTAGGCGCCCGGGGTGTCGATCAGGGTGATGACGGGAAGCCCCAGTTTGGCCGCCAGCCGCATCAGCCGGCCCGCCTTGCGGTAGCCGGCGGGCGAGGGCATGCCGAAGTTCCGGCCGACCAGCTCGGCGGTGGTGTGGCCCTTCTGGTGCCCCACGACCATCACCGGCAGGCCGTCCAGGCAGCCGATCCCGCCGACGATCGCCGGGCACTCCTCGCCCGCCCGGTCGCCGTGCAGTTCGACGAAGCCGTCGAGCCAGAAGCCGATGTGCTCCAGCGCGGTGGGCCGCCCGGACTCGCGGGCGAGCTGGACGCAGTCCCAGGCGGGCAGCTGGTCCAGCAACTGGCTGTCGCGGACCACCGGATCCTCCTCGCCGCTCCCCCAGGCCGCCGCCGGACGGTCGGTGACGGTCAGCAGCCGGGCGAGTCGCGCGCGCAGCTCGCCCCGCTCCCACACGTCGTCCACCAGCCCGCGCTCGCGCAGGAACTCGGCGGTCTGGAACCCGGCGGGCAGTTGCTGCCGGATGGTCTGTTCGATGACGCGCGGCCCGGCGAACCCCATCCGGGCGCCGGGCTCGGCGACCACCACGTCCGAGAGTGTGGCGAAGGACGCGGCGACCCCGCCGTAGGTGGGGTCGGTGACCAGGGTGACGGTCAGCAGCCCGGCCTCGTCCAACTGGGCCAGTGCGTTGCTGGTCTTGGCCATCTGCATCAGGGACAGCGCCCCCTCCTGCATCCGGGCCCCGCCGGACGCGGTGACCAGCAGCAGCGGGGTGCGGTCCCGCAGCGCGTGCTCGGCGGCGGTGGTGACCGCCTCGCCCGCCGCGACGCCCAGGCTGCCGCCGAAGAAGCGGAAGTCCATGACGGCGGCGGTCAGCGGGCGCCCCTCGATCCGGCCCCGCACCGCCAGGACCGCGTCCTGCCGGCCCGTGCGGTGACGGGCCTGCTGGAGCCGTTCGGCGTAGGGGCGCTGGTCCACGAAGTCGAGGGGATTGTGCTGGGTCGCGGGGACCTCGAGGTGCTGGACGCTGCCCTCGTCGAAGAGCTGCGCTATCCGCGCGGGCGCGTCCAGGCGGGCGTGCGCTCCGCACTCGGGGCACACGTGCAGCAGCCGCGTGTACCGCTTTCCGTAGACGAGGGAGCGGCAGTTGGTGCACGAGACCCAGGAAGGCTGTTCCGTCGGCGGCGCGCCGGTGGGCGCGGTGGAAGTTGTCATGGGTGTCCCTTGCGTTCGCGGCGGCGCGCGGCGGTCAGTAGGTGGCTTCTACCTCGTAGATGCCGAACGGGACGTGCAGGCGGGTGTCCCGGTAGGGGCGCAGCGGCGCCGTGTCGTCCTTGTGCCCGGCGCCCTCCTCCCAGGCCCGGAAGGCCGCCGTGTCCGACCAGCGGCTGACGACGACGAGCGCGGTCGGGTCGGCGGGGGAGCGCAGCAGCTCGTTGCCGAGCATCCCGGGCACCTCCGCCATCCGCTTGCTGACCCGGTGGTAGGCGGCGCGCACCGCGGCCAGCTGCTCGTCGTCGTAGGCCGCCTGATACACCAGTACGCGGACCTCAGTGGGCATCCGTGCCCGCCTTGCCCGGTACGTGGGCGACGACGGTCATCGTGTTGAAGGAGCCCTGGGAGCGGAAGGGGTGCAGCCGCTCGCGGTGGGCGAGATGCGCGTCGCTGGTCTCGAACTCGCGGAACCCGGGCTCGTCCACCCAGTCACTGACGATGTAGTAGGTGGACTCCTCGTCGGCCGACTTGGACAGCCACTGGCCCAGGCAGGCGGGGTGGCCGGTGACGGCCTCGGTGCTGCCCCGCCAGGTCTTCTCGAAGTCGGCCTCCATACCGGGGTTGATCTGCATCCGCAGCAGCACCCGGAACTGTCCCTCGGTCCTGGCTTCCGTGCTCATCAGGAAATCCCTCCGTCCACGCCGATGGTGGCGCCGGTCACATAACGGGAGAGGTCGCTGGCCAGCCACAGGATCGCGCCGGCGACCTCGTCGGGGGTGCCGAGCCGGCCCAGCGCGGTCTTGGCGCTGTACCGCTCGATCATGAGTTTCTGCTGTTCCTCGGGCATCTTGTGCAGGTTCTCGGTCTCGATGACGCCGAGTGCGACGACGTTGAAGCGGATGCCCTTGCTGCCGAACTCCTTGGCCAGCGAGCGGTTCAGGCCGACCAGGGCCGCCTTGGTCGCGGTGTAGTGGGAGCGCAGCGGGATGCCCGCCTCGACGGCCTTGGAGCCGATGCTGACCACCGAGGCGCCCTCGTCCAGCAGCGGCAGCGCGGCCTGGATGACGAGGTGGACGCCGGTGAGGTTGGTGTCGACGATGCGCCGCCACTCGTCCAGCGGCAGTTCGGTGTAGGGGATGTGGCTGATGGCACCGGCGTTGTTGACCACCAGGTCGAGGCGGCCCCAGCGGGTGCGGGCCTCGTCGATCAGCGCACTGACGCTGTCGGGGTCGGAGACGTCGGCGCAGACCACGTGGTGGTCGCCGTCGGTCTCCTTGAGCGCGGCCTCCAGCGAGGCCACGGCCTCGCTCTCGTTCCGGTAGCAGGTCAGCACGTCGGCGCCGGCCTCGGCCAGGGCGAGCGCGACGCCCCGCCCCACTCCCCTGGTGCCTCCGGTGACCAGGGCCTTCTTGCCCTTGAGGCCGAGATCCATGGGTTCCTCCTTGAACGGGTCGGACGGTGGGATGTCAGAGCAGCAGCGTGAGCGCGGCGCAGTTGGCGACCAGGGCGAGGACGGTCAGCGCGCTGCGGCGCTGGTTCCAGGCGCCCCAGCGCCACCGCGGGTCCCGCTCGGCGAAGTCGGCGGGCAGGTTGTCCGGGTCGAGCGTGCGCACCCATCGGTTGACCGGGACGTTCTTGGTGAGCGAGATGACGACGGTGGCGGCCGCCAGGACGGCGGCCGCCGCGAACAGGCCGCGGGCCGCCGCGTGCGGACTGGCCGCCAGCAGCCACCCGTCCCCCGCGAGGGTGCCGAGCAGGCAGATCGGCATGGCCGGGTCGTAGCGGGTGGCGAAGAAGGCGTGCGCGTGCACATACCGGTCGGCGGGCAGCGCCGCCAGCAGCGGCCAGCCGCCGAGCTGGGTGCCGAACAGCACGCCGGCGGCCAGCCCGTTGAGCAGGACGACGAGCGGTGCGAGGTAGGCGATCACTTCCGCTCCGCCGCTGCCTTCTTCGCCCCGGACCCCGCCTTCGCCGCCTCCGCCGCCTTCTCGACTTTCCCCTTGATGAGGTTCATCTGCACCGGGGTGTTGCGGTTGAGGCGCTCGGTCATGCCCTCGTCGGTGACGGGTGCGGCGTCCTTCATGTGGAAGTCCTGCACCCAGCGCATCCGCACGCCGTCACCCTCGGGCAGGTACTCCCAGTAGATGTTCATGTACTCGAAGGGCCCGGTCTCCACCCGGTGGGCCCGCACCTGGCGCGCCGCGGGGTCGACGACCCGCTTGGAGACCCAGCTCCAGACGTTGCCGTTCTCGTCAGGGTGCATGGTGAGCCGGAAGAGGTACTCCCGGCCGCCGTCCACGTCCTTCTCCTCCAGCACCTCGACAGCCGCGTACTCGCTGTAGAGCTGCGTCCAGGACCTGAGGTCGTTCGTCATGTCCCAGACCAGGTCCATCGGCGCGTCGATGACGATGCTGTTGTCGGTGTGGCCCGCCATGGCGGTCCCTCCTCACTTCTCGTTGTGTCCCGGCACGTTCTGCTGCGGATGGCCCAGCACGAGCGCCGCGTTGAACCCGCCGTGGCCGCGCGCGACCACCAGCGCGGTACGCAGTTCGGCCCGGCGGGGCTCGCCGAGCACCAGGTCGATCTCGTATCCGGACGCGGGTGCCGCCGGGCCCGCGGTATGCGGGACGACCTGGTCGCGCAACGCCAGCAGCGCGGTGGCGGCGTCCAGTGCCGCGCCTCCGCCGTAGAGCCGTCCGGTCAGCGTCTTGGGCGCGGTCACCGGCACCCCGCGCGGTCCGAACACCTCGGCCAGTGCGGTGGCTTCGGCGCGGTCGGCCTCCGGGACACCGAGCGCGTCGGCGAAGACCACGTCCACCGCGGCCGCGTCCAGTCCGGCGTCCGCGAGTGCGGAGCGCACGGTGCGGGCCAGCACGGGTCGGCGGTCGGAGCCCGGCGGCGGGTCGAACGCGGCGGCGTAGCCCAGCACCCGGCCGTAGCCGGGTCCGGCGCCGCGGGCCTCGGCCGCGGCGGCGTCCTCGACGACGAGCAGCGCTCCGCCCTCGCCGGGCAGGTATCCCGACGCTTCGGCGTCGAAGGGCAGATAGGCACGCGCCGGGTCCTGCACGGTGGACAGCTGCCCGGTGGTCAGCTGCGCTGTCAGCCCGTAGGGGCAGAGCGAGGCGTCGGTGCCGCCCGTCATCACCAGCTTGGCGCCGGTGCGGATCAGCCGCCGGGCCTGGCCGATCGCATCCAGCCCGCCGGCCTGTTCGCAGCACAGCACCCCGCAGGGTCCGCGCAGCCCGTGCCGGATGGAGATCTGGCCGGTGGTGGCCGCGTAGAACCACGCGATGGACTGGTAGGCGCCCACCCAGTCGGGGGCGTGCTGGTAGAGGTTCTCCATCTCGTGCTGGCCGAACTCGGTGCCGCCCGAGGAACTGGAGGTGACCACGGCCATCTCGTACTCGGGCAGTTCGGCGGGGACGACCCCGGCGTCGGCGATGGCGGCCTCGGCGGCGGCCAGTCCCAGGTGGGTCCAGCGGTCGGTCTGCGAGATGAGCCGGCTGGGCACCTGCTCCTTGGCCACGAACCCGGGCACCTGGCCGGCCAGCTTCACCGGGTAGGGCGCCGGGTCGAACAGGGTGATCCGGTCGATGGCGGAGCGGCCGGCCAGCACCGCGCTCCAGTGCTCCTCGATGCCGATGCCGGTGGGCGCCAGCACGCCGAGCCCGGTGACCACGGGGGCGCGGACCGGGGTGGTGACGCCGGTCGCCGAGACGGGCGCCTCGGTGGTGGCGGTCGGTGGTGTCATGCCGCTCTCCCCTTCCCCTGGTGGCCCCCCTGGCGGTCGACGACTCCGGGCCGGGCCAGCACGGTGGCGCTCTGGAAGCCGCCGAACCCGCTGCCGACGCTGAGCACCACGTCCATCGGGTGCTCGCGTGCGGTCCGGGGGACGTAGTCCAGGTCGCACTCGGGGTCGGGGTGGTGCAGGTTGGCGGTGGGCGGCACGACCTGCCGGTCGAGCGCCAGCGCGCAGGCCGCCACCTCGATCGAGCCGATGGCGCCCAGCGAGTGGCCCACCATGGACTTGATGGAGCTGACCGGGATCCGGTAGGCGTGCTCCCCGAGGCTGCGCTTGAAGGCGGCCGTCTCGTGCCGGTCGTTCTGCTTGGTGCCGGAGCCGTGCGCGTTGATGTAGTCGACGGCGGTCGGGTCGAGCCGGGCCCGGTCCAGGCAGACCCGGATGGCCTCGGCCATCTCGCGTCCGTTCGCCTTCAGCCCGGTCATGTGGAAGGCGTTGCTGCGGCCCGCGTAGCCGACGATCTCCCCGTAGACGCGCGCCCCGCGCGCCTCGGCCGCCGCCTTCTCCTCCAGGACGAGCACGGCGGCACCCTCGCCCAGGACGAAGCCGTCCCGCTGCGCGTCGAAGGGGCGGGAGGCGTGCTCGGGGTCGTCGTTGTTGGGTGAGGTGGCCTTGATGGCGTCGAAGCAGGCGGAGGTGATCGGGGAGAGCGGCGCGTCCGTCGCCCCGGCCAGCACCACGTCGGAGCTGCCCTCCTCGATGAGCTGCACGCCGTGCCCGATGGAGTCCAGGCCCGAGGTGCAGCCGGTCGAGATCAGCGCGACCGGCCCCTCGGCGGCGACCTCCCAGGCGACCTCCACGGCGAGGGTGGAGGGCACCATGTAGCCGTACAGATGCGGCATCCCGTAGGTGTGGTCGACCAGCCAGTGCTTCCCGGCATCGCTGAGCAGGACGTACTCCTCCTCCAGCCCCATGGTGCAGCCCACGGCGCTGCCGATGCTCACCCCGGTGCGGGCCGGGTCGGCGGCGGCGAAGTCGAATCCGCTGTCCTCGACGGCCTCCCGGGCGCTGACGACGGCGAACTGGGCCGCCCGGTCCATCCGCCGGATCTGCCGCGCGTCCAGTCCGGCGGCCACCGGGTCGAAGTCGGCCTCGGCCGCCATCCGGGAGCGGAAGCCGGCCGGGTCGAACAGGGAGATCCGGCGGGTGGCGGTGCGCCCGTCGGACAGCAGCTTCCAGAACGCCTCCCGGCCCACTCCGCCGGGCGCGACCACGCCGACCCCGGTGACCACCGCACGGCGGGCGGCGGCTGCCCCGGTGGTCACGAGGCACCGCCGACCGACGGGTTGGGCTGCTGGGGCCGGGCCACCTGCTCGGTGTCCACATGGCCCAGGTCGGGGCGGGGCGCCAGCGGCGAGAGGTGGAAGGCGGCGTGCGCGCTCTCGGTGCCGGTGTTCACCAGCCGGTGGCGGACCCCGATGGGCACCAGCAGCGAGTCGCCCGGCCCGAGCTGCACGACCTGCCCGTCCATCGTCATCTCCAGACGTCCGGTGACGACGTGCAGGAACTCCTCGGAGTAGGGGTGGTAGTGCTCGGTGACGTGCTCGCCCGGCGCCAGGTTCAGCACCCCGCCGAATCCGCTGGTGCATCCCGTGGTCTTCGGGCTGAGCGTGGTCCTGATGTCGCCGCCGCGCCGGGTGCTGGCCTCGACGTCGTCGGCGTGCACCCGGACGGTGCGCGTGATCTCGGTGGTCACTGACCCCGCCTCCTCATCGGCTGTCATGGGCTGGTGTTCCGCCTGGCGGCCGGTGTCTCGCCCCCGGCGTCCCGCGGGTCCGCAGCGCGGTGCACCGTCGCAGCCGGGCCTAGACGGCCGCTCGAACCGGCGTCGACGCGGCGGAGCCGCGCGGGGACGCAGCGGCAAAGCCGCGCGCGGGTGCCGCCGGGGTGCGAGGGGCCCTCGAGCCACCGGCGAGCGCGG
The DNA here is from genome assembly GCF_029351045.1 of Streptomyces sp. WMMB303. NCBI lineage: Bacteria > Bacillati > Actinomycetota > Actinomycetes > Kitasatosporales > Streptomycetaceae > Streptomyces > Streptomyces sp. WMMB303. The sequence goes on from NZ_JARKIN010000001.1 coordinate 1,395,309, forward strand.
TGCGGCGAGATGGCGCCCGCGGGGGGACCCCCGCGTCCGCGACCTGCGAGGAGCAGCCCATGCCGTTCGCCGCCATCACCTACGACATCAAGGCGGGTTACGAGAAGGAGATCTCGGAGATCTTCGGCAACTTCCGGCGGGTGAGCTCACCCGTCGTGCGGGACGGCGCGGGCGGCGAGACCGCGCGCATCCTGTCGACCGCGGTCTTCATCCGGGACGCCACGATGGTGCGGGTCATCGAGTACGAGGGCGACCTGGACGCCGTCGCCCGCCACATGGCCACCCAGCCCGGGGTGCGGGAGGTGGAGGAGAAGCTGGCCCCCTACCTGTCCCGGCCCCGTACGACCGACACCGTCGAGGGCTTCGTCGCCACGTTCCGCCGCTCCCTGCTGACCTGCATGGCGCAGATGTCGGTCCGGGACCTCCCCGCCGCCTGACCCGGCCGCCCGGGACCTGCTTCGGCCCGCATGCGGCCCACACGACGTACGAGACGTACGAGACGTACAACGGGAGGAACTCTCCGTGCCCACACGCAGAAACCTGCTCCGGGCCGCCACCGCGGCCGGAGTGGCGGCGGCCGCACCGGGCGGTCTCGCCGCCGGGGCGCACGCCGCGGCCCCACGCCTTCGCGGCCGGGCTGCCGGGAAGGCACCTTCGGCCGGGTCTCCGTTCACGGTGCCGCTGGAGGTGCAACGGCCGATCCGCCCGCTGCGCCTGGCGGGCCATGACTTCTACCGGCTCACGCCCCGGGAGGCGGACGTCGGCCTGCTGCCGGGCACCACGACCCGGATCCGCTCCTTCAACGGCCGGATCAGCCCGCTGATCATGGCCGAGCGGGGCAGGCCCGTGCTCGTCGAGCAGGTCAACCGGATGGACGTGCCCTTCTCGATGCACCTGCACGGCGGGCACACTCCGCAGCGCTACGACGGGCACCCCATGTACCAGCTCGAACCCGGCGAGCGGCGGCTCTTCCGCTACCCGAACGAGCAGGACGCGGCGACGCTGTGGCTGCACGACCACTCGCACGAACAGCACGCGGAGAACATCTACCGCGGGCTGGCGGCCACCTACCTCCTGACCGACGAGTTCGAGCGGCACCTCCCGCTGCCCAAGGGCCGCTACGATGTGGCGCTGCAGCTGCGCGACGCGCAGTTCGCGGACGACGGGGCCCTGGTGTGGGACCTGCACGGTTTCAGGGAACGGCACACGGTCCTGGTCAACGGACGGCCCCGGCCCTACTTCGAGGTGGCGGCGCGCAAGTACCGGCTGCGGCTGATCAACACCTCCAACGAGCGGGTCTTCAGTCTCCAGCTGGGCGAGGGTGAGGAGTTCACCCATATCGGGACCGACGGGGGGCTGCTCCCCGCGCCCGTCCCCACCCGGATGCTGCAACTGTGGCCGGGCGAGCGGCAGGAGATCGTCGTCGACTTCGCCCGCCACGGGGTGGGCCGCCGGCTGGTGCTCGCCAACGCGCACCCCTACGAGGGCGAGGCACCGGAGGTGATGCGGTTCGACGTGGTCCGCCGGGCCGGCGACCCCAGCGAGGTGCCCGAAACGCTGCGGCCGGTGCCGGACCTGGGGACCTCCGCCGTCGAGCGGGAGTTCGTCATGGCCTTCGATCCGAAGACCGGCCAACACCTGATCAACGGCGAGCCGTTCGACATGCACCGGGTGGACATCCGGCCCCGGCTCGATGTCGCCGAGACCTGGAAGATCGTCAACGGCGACGGCGAGCTGGGCATCCCGCACTCGATGCATCCGCACCTGGACGCGTTCCGGATCCTGGACCGGAACGGGAAGCCGCCCGCGGCCGGCGAGGCCGGACTGAAGGACGTGGTCGCGGTGCCCCCGGGCGAGTCGGTGCGGATCCAGGTGCGCTTCACCGAGCACACGGGGCTGTACATGTACCACTGCCACATGCTCAGCCACGCACAGATGGGCATGATGGGCCAGATGGAGATCGTCCGCTGACGGCACTCCCCGGGGGGCCGCCCAGCCCCCGCGGCACCCGCAGTACGCACGCAGCGCCCCGGACCGAGGTCCGGGGCGCTGCGTGTTCCGGCGCCGGACGGGAGCCCGGCGCGGAGCCACCGGGCGGGCCGCGGCCCAGGACGCGGGAGGCCGCGGCCCGGCGGGCCCGGCCGCGGCCGGAGGTCACAGCGCCGTCACCGCCACCGCGTTCAGCAGCAGCGCCGCCACCGCCAGTACGGTGCGCAGCAGATGCCAGCGGCGCCACAGCGGCCGCGGGTCCTCCCAGTCAGCGGGCAGCACCCGCGGGTCGGCCACCGCCTTGACCCGGCGGTTGATGGGGACGTTGCACAGGTGGGAGACGGCGGAGACGCCCAGCAGCAGGACCGCGGCGGCGGCGAACAGCCCCCGGGCCGCGCCGTCGTCGGCGATCAGGGCCAGCGCGACGGCGAGCCCCGTGGAGGTGAGGACGACGACCGGCATCGTCGGGTCCCAGTTGCGGCCCAGCAGCTTGTGGGCGTGCACGTAGGTGCCGGTCTCCATGGCGAACAGCGCCGGCAGGACGCTGAGCGCCACGGCGAAGAGGACCCCCGCCGTGACGCCGCTGCCGAGGAGAACGGCCACCCCGAGGACAGCGTCCACCCTCATCGGGTCAGCTCCCGGCGGGGTGCGTGTCCACCGTCAGCTGCGCGACGGACCGCATCGTGGCGTCGCGGAAGTAGGCCGCGAACGCCTCGGGAGAGGCCGTGTCGCGCGGCTCGGCGAGGTAGGGCTGGAGCTTCTCCTCCAGGACGTGGACGCCTTTCTGCCGGGCCATGTGGGCGCCGACGGCGGCGAAGTCGCCCTCGTAGTGGATGACGCGCACCATCACGTCGTCCTTGATGAAGACGCCGGTGCCCAGCAGCCGTCCGGCCGCCTGGCCGTCGTCGCCGGCCAGGTCGGGTGTGTCGACGCGCTTGAAGTGGGCGAAGATCTCCGCGATCTCGTCCTCGTACCCCGGCTTGACCCGGTAGGTGATCGCCGCGTAGGGCATCAGATTCCTCCATCGACTGTGAGCGTGGCACCGGTGACGTAGCGGGCGGTGTCCCCCGCGAGGTAGAGGACCGCGCCGGCCACGTCCGCCGCGGTGCCCAGTCGGCCCAGCGCCGTCATTCCGGCGAGGCGCTCGACGAGCTGCGGGGGCAGCCCCGCGCCCGGCTCGTCCTCGGTCGCGGTGACGCCGGGCGCGACGGTGTTGACCCGGATCCCCCGGTCGCCGACCTCCTTGCTCAGCGCCCGGCCGAAGCCCACCAGCGCCGCCTTGGAGGCGGAGTAGTGGGTGCCCAGCGGGCGCCCGCGCAGCGCCACCGACGCGCCGACGTTGACGATCGAGGCGCCGTCGGCCAGCAGTTCGTGCACCGCCCGGGTGACCAGATAGGCGGAGGTGACGTTGGAGTTCATCAGCCGGTGCCATTCGGCCTCGTCCAGGTCGGCGAACTTGCTGTGGCCGTCGACACCGACGTTGTTGACGAGCACGTCCAGGCCGCCCAGGTGCGTGCGGCACTCCTCGGCGAGCCGGGTGGCGTCCTGCCCGTCGGTGACGTCGGCGGCCACCAGGTGGTGTCCGGCTCCGCGGGCCGCCAGCGCGGCCGCCAGGCTGCGCGCGTCGTCACCCGTGGTGCGGTGGGCGACGACGACCCGGGCGCCCGCCTCGGCGAACGCCAGGGCCGTGGTCCGGCCGATGCCCCGGGTGCCGCCGGTGACCAGGACCCGCTTGCCGGCCAGCCCCGGCCCCGGCAGCACACCGGTGGCCGTACCGGCGGCGCTCATACCGCATCGGGCAGGTTGGCATTGATCATCTTGAGCAGCAGCCGCGGTGTCTCGGCCTCCACCACGGCGTCGTCGGACAGTTCGACGCCGTACTCGCGCTTGATGACGCCGGTCACCTGGAGCAGCGCGAGCGAGTCGTAGCCCAGTTCGAGGAACGGGGTGTCCAGCACCGCCTCGTCGGAGACGTCCGCGTCCTCGGCCTCGCCCGCGCACTCCAGCAGCTTCTCGGCCAGCTCACGCTGGGTGAAATCGCTCACTGGATCCTCCCTCCGTCTTTCGTCCACACGTAGAACGGGTTCGCCATCGCGTCCTTGGGTTCCTTCCAGTTCGGGTCGTAGGGCGACACGCACTGCGCGAGGCGGGTGTTGATGTCGTCGTAGAGAGGGTGACTGCGGGCGCGGTAGAGGTTGGGGGTGATGTCGTCGTCCGCCTCCACGAGGTGGAAGTACAGGTCGTGGAAGCTGAAGAGCGTCCGCCGCGCGACCCCCACCATGTGGGGCAGCTCGGTCCCGTCCGACTCCTCGAAGATGCTGGCGATGGAGTCGGCCCTGCCCGGCTCCATCCGCGCCACTATGAGCGTCCGGTGTGCCACCGTCGGCCTCCTTGGGGAAGGTGTGGAGCAGCCCGTCCCGGTCGGTCGGCGGGCCTGGCGGGCAGCGTGCCAGCGGCCTCTGGAGCCCCGCTCAATCCCGCCGCGGCCCCGGTGCGCCGCCCGCCCCCTCGCTTTCCACGTCCCGCGCTGCCGGGGCCGGTCCGGCGCGGTCAGCGCAGCGGACCGGTGATCACCGTGTTCCGCAGGGCCGCCTCCTGGGAGAGCAGCAGCGGCCTGCCGACCGTCCGGCCCTCCCGGCGGACACCGCTGGCGTGCGCGCCGTATCCGCCGCAGGGCAGATTGCCGTCCTCGGTGTCGAAAGGGGTGGCGTCGCGCAGCACGACGGCCGTGCCCAGGGTCCGTCCGGTCAGCCGCGGCTCGCCGAGGACCGCCGCGTACATCCCGCGCTCCAGCTCCAGGGGGTGCCGGGCCCAGCAGCGCAGCATCTCCGGGTCCTCGTAGGGGACGACGCAGAAGAGCGGCCCGGAGAGGGCGGGCGGATGGAAGTCGGGGTCCTCGTCGAACACCAGCAGGGAGGGCTCGACCTGCATCCGCTCCGGCTCCGTCCGGCCCCCGGCCACCACCCGGTCGGCGTGCTCGGTCAGGAAACGGTCGGCGCCCTCCACGGCCTCTCCGTAGGTGAGGGCGGTGAGCACGGCGTCGGGCCAGCCACGGGCGCCCACCGTCAGTACGGACAGTTCGGCGCGCAACCGGTCGACCAGCGCGTCCAGCCGCAGCCGGTGGACGAACAGCACGTCGGGGCAGAGCCGGTGCTGCCCGGAGTTGTAGAGCCGGGCGCGCAGCACCGCCCGGCAGGCGGCATCCGGATCGGCCCGCGGGCCGACCACCAGCGGGTTGGGCGCGGGCCCTGACAGCAGGAAGAGCGGACCGTCGCCGATCTCGGTCATCAGCTTCCCGCCCGCCGTGGCGGATCCGGTGAAGACGACGGCGTCGGACTCCGCGCAGACGGGCGTGAAGTCGTGCTGCGCGGCGTCGGTGAACCGGATCCGGGCGGCCAGCGCGGGGTCGAGGCCGCGGCTGACGGTCCGGTGCACCTCCAGGGCCGTCTCCCGGATCCGGGGCGTGGGCCGGACGACGACCTCGTCGCAGTAGAGCGCGGGCACCAGGCAGTGGCGCACGTAGGAGTAGAGCGCGGTGTCCTGCGGGAGCACGACGGAGACCCGGGAGAGCTGCGGCACTCCGGTACGGGCCAGCTCCCACGGCGCCCCGGCCACCGTGCGGAGCGAGCGCAGCAGTTCGTCGCGGGCACTGGCGCAGGTGGCGAGCCGGGTCAGGGCCGCCAGCAGTTCGGCGCGGCCGTCGAGCAGCGCGGCTGCCGCGCCGGTGGCCCGCTCGTGCACCGCCTCCAGGTCGGGCCACGGGCGGGTGACGGATTCCAGCACGGGCATGACGGGCTGGGTCATGGAGGACTCCTCGGGCACGGGCGGGTCCGCTCCCACCGGTTGCTTCAACCGGCACTCGACCCCGCCGGGTTACCTTTCCCTGCGGCTCACCGCCGCATTTCCGAGGAATCACCGATTTCGTGTATGTCAGCTCTGTGAGGGTGATTTCAGCGTAGGGGGTTCGGAGGCGGGGTGTCGAGAGGGCCGCCTCGGACCGGGCGGCCGGACCAGGAGGGGACCCGTCCATGACGCTGACCGCCCGCACCGGACCCGCCGCCCGCATCCGATCCGCGGAACCGCCCGGGGAGACCGCGCCCTGGGAGGGGCAGCCGCTGACCGACCACTGGGACACCGTCCGCGCCCTGGTGCGCTCCGCGCACCGGCGGCCGGCCGGGCCGGGCCCCGGCGACGGGCGGGACCCGGCCGGCTTCGTGCCGTACGCCGAACTCCCGGCCCTCGACGGCCCGCTGCGCGGCTATCTGGCAGCGGCCGGGACGCGGGTCACCCGGCTGCCCGACCATCGGGGCGTCCGCTGGCAGTTGTTCGACCACTGCACCGCCTCCGAGGGCCGCACGGCGCAGCCGGACGCGGCGCTGCTGCTCATCGCGCGGGCCGTGCAGCACACGCGGCGGACCGGCCGGCGGATCGCGCTGCTCGCGCCGTCGTCCGGCAACCTGGCGAGCGCGCTGCGCGAGGCGCTGCTGCGCACCCACCGGTACGGGCTGGCCCAGCCGGACCAGGTGCGGGTGATCGCGCTGGTGCCCGCCGCCGCCCGGCACCGGGTGGCCGACTCGCCGCTGGCCCGCCACCCGGAGCTGCGGCGGCGCAACCCCCTGGTCGTCCACCACGGTGCGGAGCCGGGCTCGGTGCACGAACTGGCCGCCGCCTACTGCCGGGCGCACGCCCGGGCACTGCACACCGGGACGGGAACCGCACTGTGGTACATCCGCGACCCCGTCGAGCACCGGGCAGCGGCCGCACTGCGCGCGTTCGTGGAGCGGGACGCGCTGGGCGCGGCGCCCGCGGCGGGCCGGGTGCACGCGCAGACCGCCGACACCGGATCCGCGGCGCTGGGGCACCGCGCGGGCAGCGTCCTGGCGGCGGACGGCGCGGCCGACGCGGCGGGGCCGCGTCCGCTGCTGGTGCAGCAGCCGCGCACCTGCGGGCTGGTGCTCCGGCTGCTGACCGGCTCGTGCTCCCTGGAGGGCGCGCCCCGGTACCGGTACGACGCGGCGCGCGGCCTGTACCACCAGGCTTCGGGCACCCCCGACCCGCACTTCCCCCGTACAGCGCACCACCCCGAGGAGGTCGTGGAACCCGCCTTCTTCACCCGGGCGCCCGGCACGGCACCGGAGGTGAGCGCGCTGCTGCGCGCCCACGGGGGTACCGGGATCGTCGTCTCCCGCTACGAGTGCCTGGCCCGCTATCCGTCCCTGCGCGCCCTGCTGGCCCCGGCCGGTGTCGCGCTGCCCGCCGACCCGGCCCGGTTGGCCGACTGGTCGCTGGTGATGGCGCTGACCGGGGCCCTGAACGCGGCCGAGCGCGGCCTGCCGGCCGCTCCGGAGGTGGTGGTGCACCGCACCGCTGCGCACAGCGCCGCGGACCGCGCCCCGGTACCCGGCCCACTGGCCCGGTACGCGGACTCCGCGGACGAACTGCACGCCGTACTGACCGGGGCGCTCGACGACCGTGGGCGGTCGTGGTGACGGGCGCCGGGATCCCGCCCGGCGCCGGTGGGCCCGGCGGTGGGCCGGCCGCCATGGTGCCCGGCGAGGCCGTGCGCGTCGGGCGGGCCGCCGCCGGCCTCCCCGCGCAGGGGCCGCTGCCCGCACGGCCGTTCGTGCTGCCGCGCGGCCGCTACGACGAGCTCTTCGAGACCGCGGCGACGTTGCTGACGCTGGTGCGCCGGGCGGTGCTGGCGCTCGGACCCACCTGGCCCGAACGGCTCGTCGCACTCGGCGCCGACCCCGCCGACCATCCCCCGCACTCGGGGCTGGAGACGGTGGAGACCGAGTGCTGTGCCCTGCTGGCCGGTGCCGACTTCCTGGTCGGGACGGGCGGGCCGCGACTGCTGGGCCTGGACACCGGCGGAACACTCGGCAGTCACCGGGAGACGGGGGTGCTCACCCGCGCCTGGCAGCGCGCCGCGGCCGCACCGCCGGAGGGACCGCTGTTCGGGCACGATCCGCGGACCGTACGCGCCGCCGCGCTCGCCGACCTGTGCGCACGCCGGGGACTGCCGCGCACGGTGGCCCTCATCGGCCCCGGCTTCCACCCCGACGAACTGCGCGAGCTGCGGGCGCACGGCTTCATCGCCGACCTGCTGCCCGGCACCGGCGCCCGGGACGGACCGGACCGGCGGAGCTACGCGCTGGGCCTGTTCGGCGGCGCGCCCACGACGGCCGGCGGAGCCGCCGCCCTGCCGAAGGCGTACCGTGCGGGCCTGCTGCTGCCGCAGCCGAGCAGCGCGCTGCTGGCCGACAAGCGGGCCCTCGCACTGGTCTCCGAAGGGCTGCCCTGGATGACCCGGGGCGAGCGGGCGCTGGTGGAACGCCGGCTGCCGTGGACCCGGATCACCCTGGCCGGGCGCACCACCTGGCACGGGACCGAACGGGACCTGCCGGGCCTGGTGCTCGAGGAACCCGAACGGTTCGTGCTCAAGCGGGCGGTCGCGGGAAGCGGGCCGGTCCTGGCCGGCCACGCGACGGAGCCGGCGGTCTGGGCGGCGGCGGTACGGCGCGCCTTCGGCCTCGGCGACAGCGTGGTGCAGGAATATGTGCGACCGGCGCCCCACCCGGTGGAGCTGAGCGACGGCACGGCCGCCCCGCGGGCCGTGCGCGCGGCCGCTCCGGTGCTCAGCCCGCTGCTGTTCGCCGGGCGGCCGGGCGGGTGCCGGGTCAGCTTCCCGGCACTCGCCCTCCCGGCGTCCGGTGCCGGCCCCTCCCGCCTCCCGACCGGCCTCCCGGCCGACGCCGTGCTGGCGGGCCGGGAGACGTCAGGCTGAGACCGTCAGCCGCCGCGCAGCGCCCTCAGCGGCCCCCCGCTGCCGCTGAAGGCCGCGTCGCGGGCGGCGCCGGTCAGCTCCAGTTCGACCGAGGAGTCGAGCACGGCGCACTGGAGACGTTGCAGGTCGGGTGAGGGATCCAGGCCCAGCTCGCGGGAGAGGACGCCGCGCAGCCGCTGGTAGACCTCCAGCGCGTTGCCGCGTCTGCCCGAACGGTAGAGCGCGAGCATGAGCTGCGCCTGGACCCCTTCGTGCAGCGGATGCTGGGCGGCGAGTCCGGAGAGTTCGCCCACCAGCTCGTGGTGCCGGCCCAGGCTGAGGTCGACCTCGATGCGCTGGTTGAGGATGCCCAGCCGGGATTCCTCGAGCCGGGTCGCCTCGATCTCCAGCAGCGGACCGCACTGCACGTCCACCAGCGCGGGGCCGCGCCACAGCTCCAGGGCCCGGCGGAAGGAGGCGGAGGCGCCGACGAAGTCGCCGGCCTCCAGCGCCCGGTGTCCCGCGCCGGAGAGCCGCTCGAACTCGCAGACGTCGACCATTCCGCCCTGGGTGTCGAGCAGATAGCCGCCGGACTCGGTGATCAGCACGCTCTTGGCGCCGTGCGGCAGATCGGGGTGGTGCCGGTCGCCCAGGGCGGCCGCGATGAGGTTGCGCAGCTGCAGCACATACGTCTGGAGCGTGGTCTGCACGCTGCGCGGCGGGGCCTCCCCCCACAGTTCCTCCACCAGGGAGGCGACGGAGACCACTTGGTCCGGGTAGAGCGCCAGCAGGGCCAGCACCTTTCTCGGTTTGACCGCGGTCGGGACGACGGAGACCCCCGACTGGACGACCCGGCAGGGTCCCAGCACACTGATGTCCATCTCTCGCTCCCTTCGGGTGCGTTCTCGGACTGCTTCGGACTAGGTGGACGGATCGGGCAGTGGTGCGGCGCACTGCTTCGGGCCGTTGCGGCGCAGTTGTGCCGCCAGCAGCTCGGGCAGGACGGTGTCGCGTACGAAGAAGTGGCCTCCGGGGACCGGGTGCTGCACGAACGGGCCGCTCGCCCAGCGGCGCCACTCGGCGACGGCGGCGGCCGGAGCCGCCTCGTCCCCGGTGCCGGCGAACACGTGCAGGGGACAGTCGAGCGGGGCGTCCCAGTCCGGGTCCGCCGCGCCGTCGAGCGCGCGCAGGCTGGCGGCGAGCCGCAGGTCGTCGCGCATCGTGGAGAGCAGGGTGCGCAGCCAGTCCGGACGCTCGAACATGTACGGGGGCAGCGTGCCGTACCGGTTCAGCGCGGCCAGCAGCGCCGTGTCGGGCAGGTCGTGCTGGTCGGTCAGCGGGGTCGGCAGGTGCGGCGGCGGGCAGGCTCCCAGCCCGACCAGCACCGGCGCCGCCCGGCCCGCGCGGCGAATCCGCTGCGCGAAGCGGTAGGCCACCAGCGCGCCGAGGCTGTGCCCGTAGAGTGCGTAGGGCTGGTCCAGCAGCGGGCCGAGCTGCGCGTCGAGTTCGTCCAGCAGCACGGACGCCTCGGTGATGCGCGGCTCACGCAGCCGGGTCTCCCGGCCGGGGAGCCGGACGGGCAGCACGCACACACTCGGGTCGAACCCGCGGCGCCAGCGCGCGAAGGTGAGCGCGCCGGCGCCCGCGTGGTGGAAGCAGAACAGCCGCAGTCCGCCGTCGGCGAGCTCCCGTCCGGAGGCGGGCGAGGCGTGCGTCGTGCGTGGTTCGGGAGGTGCCGCGAGATACGCGTTCATCCCTCCCCCCTTCCCCCGTCCCGATGACGGGGCCGGTCGTCGAGGGCCAGATGTTCACGACCGACGCTGGACGACAGCTTGAAGCGGGGTGGAACCGGCCCTGGGAGGGCCCCTACCCCGCGAGGCCCGCCGCCGCGCCGGCCTCGGCGCCGCGCCAGGCGGCCAGTGCGTCCTCGCCCCGGAGAATGGCCTGGTGCAGGCGGTCGATCCGGGGCGAGGGCTCCAGGCCCAGCTCCTCCACGAGGGTGGCGCGCAGCCGCCGGAAGGCGACCAGCGCGTCGGAGGAGCGGCCGTCCTGATGGAAAGCGACCATGAGCAGCGCGTGCAGGTTCTCGTAGAGCGGGTAGCGGCCGCGCAGGGCGCACAGCTCGCCCAGCACCTCGCGGTGCCGCCCCAGCCGCAGATCCGCGTCGATCCGCCGCTCCAGCGCACCCAGCCTGCTCTCCTCCAGCCGGGTGGCCTCGATGGCGAGGTGCTTGCCGTGCGGCAGGTCGGCGAGCGCGGGACCGCGCCACAACCCGAGTGCCTCGTCCAGCAGCCGCGCCGCCTTGACCATGTCCCCGGCCTCGTAGGCCGCGTGCCCGTTGCGGGTGAGCTGCGCGAACTGCAGCGCGTCGACATCGGCGTCGGCGATCTCCAGCTGGTAGCCGCCGTGCCGGGTGGCGAGGATGTGCTTGTCCCCGGGCCCGAGCGGATCGCGCGGCGCGGCGCCGACCGCGGGCAGCGTGCCCTGGTCGCCGAGCGCCGCGCGGAGCCTGCGGCGCAGTTGCAGGATGTAGGTCTGGAGCGTGGTGGGGGCGCTGCGCGGGGGCCCGGCGCCCCAGACCTCCTCCATGAGGTCGGACACCGGCACGATGTGCCGGCTGTGGAGCGCGAGCAGAGCCAGGATCTGCCGCGGCTTGGCCGCGCTCGGCGCGATCGAGGCGCCCGCCGTCTCGGCGTGCAGAGTTCCCAGTACCCTGATGCGCATCCGGGCCTCCCCGTTGGCGGTTCCCGCTGGTGGGTGTCGCTGCTTCGGTCACTGCGTACGGTTGGGAGAATCGCATCCGTACGCGCCGTGCGACAGTGAGTAACTCACGATCTTGGCGCGGATATCCGGCGGAACCGGGCATGAGTTTTTCACATGGCGGGTCGTGAAGCCTCCACTGGTCTGAGTCCCGGGGGCCGCTCACACTGCTGTCCTGCGCATCGGACCCTCACGATCGGGCCACTCCCCACAGCACCGCGTCGCCCCATGAGTCCACGGGGGGCCATGGGTTCCTCTCTCTCCAGACGGGAGACCACGATGTCAGGTCACGCGCTCGCCAAGGTCACCGCACCCCGCACGCCGGGGGCCGCGCACTCCGTCGACCAGGACTGGCGCTTCGCCGAACTGACCGCGCAATGCTGCCTCGACCACGCCCTCGCGCTGCGCTACGCGGTGGAGCCGCACGGCGTGCTGGCCGAGTTCGGGATCGCCACCGACGCGGCGACACCCGTTCCCGCCCTGCCCGCCGGACTGGGCAGCGAGGTGACGATCACCAGCCTCAACCCGCGCGACACCGTCGGTCACACCACCGACTGCTCGAGCTGGACCTACGCACCGCCGAACGAGCCGGCACCGGCCACCGTTCCGGTCTCCCCCGCGGCATCGACACGCTGAACCGCGACCGAGCCGATCGAACGGGGGAGACGGAATGGAGACCGGCACCACACCACCGAGACCGGGGTTCCGCAAACACCTGCGGCCCGCCGTCGTACCCGGCGACGCCACCTACCTCGTCTCCGAACAGGGGGTCACCGCCGTGGAAGGCGCGGCGATGGCCGCCCTGGCACCGCTGCTCGACGGCAGCCGGGACCTGGCCCAGTTGGCCCGGGAGACCCGCGGGGTGCTCTCGCCCGGCCAGCTCGGCAGCATCCTGGGGCAGTTGGCGGAGGCCGACCTGGTCGCCGACTTCGCCGCGGTGCCCGGGCCGGGCGGCCCGGCCGCCGGCGGCCCCGGGCACTCCGACGCCACCTCCGCGTTCTGGGAGTCCGCCGGACTCGACGGGACGCGGGCCGACGCCGAACTGTCCGCCGGCCGGGTCCGGTTGCTGACCGTCGGCGGCGACGAGGACCTGCGGGCCGCCCGGGACGCCTTCCGGGCGGCCGGGATCGCACCGGCCCGGCCGGGCGAGGCCGACGCGCACACCCTCACCGTGGTGCTGTGCGAGGACTACCTCTCCCCCGCGCTGGCCGACATCGACGCGGCCCAGCGCCGCACCGGCCGGCCCTGGCTGCTGGCCAAGCCCTCCGGCGTCCAGCCGTGGCTCGGCCCGATCTTCCAGCCGGGCGCCGGCGCCTGCTGGCACTGCCTGCACCACCGGCTGCGCCACCACCGCTCCGCGCACAGCTACGTGGGCCGTGCGCTGGGCCTCTCGGCGCCGGTCACCCCGCCGCGCGCGCACATCGCCGCCAGCCGGGCCAGCGCCCTCCACCTGCTGGCCCTGCAGGCGGCGACCTGGCTGGGCGGCTTCCGGGACGGCCGGCAGTCGTCGGTGTGGACCCTGGACAGCCTGCGCGGCGAGGGGAGACACCATCCGGTGGAGCGCCGCCCGCAGTGCCCGGTCTGCGGCGATCCGACGCTGGTCGCGGCCCGGGCACGGCAACCCGTGGTGCTCCGCTCCCGCCCCAAGGTGCCCACCGGAGGCGGCCACCGGTCGGTTTCCGCACGGGAGATGCTGCGGCGGCACGAACACCTGGTGAGCGAGGTCACCGGGGTGGTGCGGCTGCTCAACCGCGACCCGCGCTGCCCGGAGGACCTCAACGCCTTCGTGTCCGGCAGCAATCCGGCGCTGCTCGGCGACGGGGTGCACACGCTGCGCTCGGCGCTGCGCAGCCACAGCGCCGGCAAGGGCGTCACCGAACTCGACGCGAAGGTCGGGGCGCTGTGCGAGGCGCTGGAGAGGTACTCCGGCACCTTCCAGGGGGACGAGGAGCGGATCCCGGGACGCTACACCGAGCTGGGCGGCGCCGCGGTGCACCCCAACACCCTCCAGCTGTACGACGAGCGGCAGTTCGCCCGCCGGCGGGAGTGGAACGCACTGCACTCGCCGTTCCAGTTCGTCTGCGACCCGTTCGACGAGAACGCGGTGGTCGACTGGACGCCCGTGTGGTCGCTGACCGAGCGGCGGCACCGGCTGCTGCCGACCGCGATGCTCTACTTCGCCACCCCGCGGCGGGCAGGCGATCCGGAGCCGGTGCGGGCCGACTCCAACGGCAACGCGGCGGGCAGCAGCCTGGAGGACGCCGTCCTGCAGGGCTTCTACGAGCTGGTGGAGCGCGACGCGGTGGCCCTGTGGTGGTACAACCGCACCCTCCAGCCGCAGGTGGACCCGGAGTCCTTCGGCGAGGAGTGGATCGCTCGGATGCGCGCCTCCTACGCCGCGCTCGGCCGGGAGTTCTGGGTCCTGGATGTGACCTCGGACCTGGGGATCCCGGTGATGTGCGCGGTCTCCCGGCGCGCCCGCCGCCTCGGCGGGAAGGGGCCGGAGGAGCGCGAGGACCTCGTGTTCGGCTTCGGCTGCCACCCGGACCCGGCCCTGGCGCTGCGCCGGGCGCTGACCGAAATGACACAGATGCTGCCCGCGGTGCTGGACACCCGGAACAGTTTCGAGGACCCGGTCTTCCGCGACTGGTGCACCCGGCGCACCCTCGCCGACCAGCCCTATCTGGCACCGGACCCGGAGGCCCGCACCCTGGGGGCCGCCGACTTCGGCTACACGCCCCGCGCCGATCTGCGCGAGGACGTGGAGGACGCGGTCGGGCTGCTGGGCCGGCACGGGATGGAGCTGCTGGTGCTGGACCAGACGCGGCCCGACCTGGGCATCCCGGTGGTGAAGGTGCTGGTGCCCGGACTGCGGCACTTCTGGGCACGCTTCGCACCGGGGAGGCTCTACGACGTACCGGTCCGGCTCGGACGCCGCGCCGAGCCGGTCGCCTACGAGGAGCTGAACCCCATCCCGGTGTTCGTCTAGCCGCGTTCCGGTGTTCGTCCAGCCGATGGTGGCACCCGATCCCCTCGCCTATGCTGTGCACACCTTCGGCGGGGCGAGGGGAGAGCGCGAGTGAGCTCAGGGGGAAACCGCATCTCTTTACATCGGCAACGCAACGGCACGCGGCAGCCACTCGCCTACGGGGTCGACGCCGCGATGGCGCCCCGGATCGTGCTGGTGGTCTTCATCGTCGCCATGGCCGGAATCCTGGGTGCCGCGGTGCTGCACCTGCTGACCGTCGGCGGGTCGCCGATGCAGATCCTGGTCGGCGGGGCGGCGATCGCGGTGATGTTCTGCACCCAGGTGGCCCGCACCACCCAGCGGGGCATGCGGCTGCACCGCACCTACCAGTTCTGGGTGCTGGGCGTGCAGATCGTCTGCACCTTCCTGCCGATGCTGCTGATGGGCACGGCCTGGGTCGGGTTGCCGGGGCTGCTGGCGGGATCGCTGCTGCTCACCCTGCGGCCGCCCTGGTCCTGGCTGGGGGTGGCCGCGTGTGTGGCCAGCGTCCTGGCCGTCACCGGGTTCTCGGGCTGGGCACCGCTGCGGGTGGCCTACAACGGGGTGTCCGCGCTGACGACGTGCGCCGTGGTCTACGGGCTGACCAAGCTGTCCGAGATCGTCCACCAACTGCGCGCGGCGCAACAGGAGATCGCCCGGCTTGCGGTGGAGGAGGAGCGGCTGCGCTTCGCCCGGGACCTGCACGACCTGCTGGGCTACAGCCTGTCGGCGATCACCCTGCGCAGCGAGCTGGCGCACCGGCTGGTGGACGCCGATCCGCCGCGCGCCCAGGGCGAGGTGGCGCATGTGCTGGAGATCTCCCGGCAGGCGCTGGCCGATGTCCGCTCGGTGGCGCGCAGCTACCGGAACATCTCGCTGCCCGCCGAGATCTCCTCGGCCGTCTCCGTCTTCGAGGCCGCCGGGATCGACGCGGAGGTCGACTCGACGCTGGAGAGCGTCCCGGAGACGGTGGGCACGGTGCTGGCCACGGTGCTGCGGGAGGGCGTCACCAACATCCTGCGGCACAGCAAGGTGCGCCGCTGCCAGATCACGGTGTGCGGCGACGCGGACTGCGCGGTGCTGCGGCTGGTCAACGACGGCGTGCAGCCACTGCCCGACCCGCGTGACCCCACGACGCCACGCCCGGACGACGAGGGGGGCAGCGGACTCGGCAATCTGGCCGCGCGGGTGGACGCGATCGGCGGCACCCTGCGGGCCGGTCTGCGGGAGGACGGCTGCTTCCGGCTGGAGGCGCGCATCCCGCCGCCGGCCGTGGGCCGTCCGGCGGGCCGGGAGGCCGGGCCCGTCCGGTGCGCGGAGCGCACGCCGGACGGGACGCACGGGACGGCCCGGGCGGCGGCGGCCTCCGGTGCGGCTACAGCCAGCCCTGCTCCCGGGCGATCCGCAGAGCGTCCACCCGGTTTCGGGCCCCCAGCTTGATGACAATGGCCGTCAGGTAGTTGCGCACGGTTCCCACGGACAGGAAGAGCCGCCCGGCGATGTCGGCGGCCTCGGCGCCCTCGGCCGCCAGCCGCAGCACTTCGGTCTCCCGCGCGGTGAGCGGGTTCTCCCGGGCCGACCAGGCGTCCAGGGCCAGTTCGGGGTCGATGACCCGCTCCCCCGCGCGTATCCGGCGGATGGCGTCGGCCAGCTTGCTCGGCGGCGCGTCCTTGAGCAGGAATCCCGAGACGTGGGCCTCCAGGGCGCGGCGCAGATTGCCGGGCTGGCCCAGGCTGGTGAGGATCAGGGTGCGGCAGGCCGGCAGCTTCTCGTACACCTCGGCGGCCGCGGTCAGCCCGTCCACGCCCGGCAGGTCGATGTCGATGACGGCGACGTCGGGACGGTGCGCCAGGACGGCCGGCAGGATGGCGCTGCCGGAATCGATCTCGGCGACGATCTCGATGTCCTTCTCGATGTCGAGCAGCGCCACCAGAGCACCGCGCACCATGTGCATGTCCTCGGCGAGCACCACTGAGATCATCGTCGAGTTCCCCCGCGGACTCGGCCGGCCGGACTGGCGTTAGCGAGGCGAGAATACCGCGCCCCGTCACAAGCAACACCGACTCGACCACGATTCGAGTCCAGAGTCCAACAGTCCGTTACATGGCTCAGGATTCCGCCACACCCACGCCTGCCCGTCCCTACCCCCCGCCGCGCCGCTCGGCGACCGAGGTCCCCGAGGACTACGCGATGCTGCGCGCCGAGGAACCCGTCGCCGCCGTCACGCTCCCCAGCGGCGATCCGGGGCACCTGATCAGCCGCTACGACGACGTACGGGCCGTGCTCGCCGACCCCCGCTGCTCGCGGGCCACGACGGTGGCGCCCGAGGCGCCGAAACTGACGGCCGTCCCGTTCGACGCGGGCGGCCTGTTCACCATGGACCCGCCCGAACACACCCGGCTGCGCGGGCTGGTCGCACGCGCCTTCACCCCGCGCCGGGTGGAGCGGATGCGGCCCCGGCTGGCGGAGCTGGCCGGGGAACTGGCCGACGCCATGGCCGCCGGGAACGGTGCCGAGGGCGGCTCCACCGACCTGAACGCGGCCTTCGCCTTCCCGTTCCCGATGGCCGTCATCTGCGAACTGTTGGGGGTTCCCTTCGCGGACCGGGAGCGCTTCCGCACCTGGTCCGACGCCGTGCTGTCGCTGACGGCGCATCCGCCGGAGGAGATGCTGCGGCACAAGCAGGCGCTGCTGGCCTATCTCGCGGACCTGGTGGCGGACAAGCGGCGCGCTCCCGGTACCGATCTGCTGAGCGCGCTGGTCGGCGTCCGGGACGAGGAAGGCCGGCCCGACGAGCGGGAACTGCTGGTGCTGGCCATGACGTTGCTGGTCGCCGGGCACGAGACCACGGTCGGCGTACTGGGCACCTCCGTGCTGACCCTGCTGCGCCGGCCGGAGCGGCTCGGCCTGGTTCCGGAGCGGGAGGGGGCGACGGCCGCGCTGGTGGAGGAGCTGCTGCGGCTCAACCCGATCGGGGACGGCGGTCCACTGCGGGTCACCACCGAGCCGGTGGAGGTGGCGGGGCGGGTGCTGCCGCCGAACAGCGCCGTGATCGCGTCCGTCTGCTCCGCCAACCGGGACGGCAGCCGGTACACCGACCCGGACCGCTTCGACCCGGACCGCACCGGTGATCCGGCCCAGCCGCCGCACCTGGCCTTCGGACACGGCCCGCACTACTGCCTGGGCGCGCCGTTGGCGCGCGCCGAACTGGCCGTCGCGCTGCGGGTGCTGGCCGACCGGTTCCCGGCGTTGCGGCTGGCGGTGCCCGTCGAGGCGGTCACCATGCACCGGGGGCTGCTGGTCAACCGGCTGACGGAGCTGCCCGTCCGGTGGGACTGAGCGCAGCGCCACGGGGCCCGGCGGGAGCCGGGCCCCGGATGCGGGAGCCGTCGCGGGCCCGCGGCCCGTATCCGACGGCGCGGTCGACGGCGATGTGGGCGAGCCACCCGCAGGCCGCGACCCGCAGCGGACGGCTGTCCAGGACACGCGCGGTGCCGTAGAGCAGGAGCGGCACTCCCGGCGAGTGCAGCACGTTGTAGGAGCGCACCGCATACCGGGGCAGCGGGTCGAAGGCGGGGGCCGCGGCGATGCCGTGGAGCAGCGCGAGGTCGGGCAGCACCGCACAGGTCCACAGCACGCGGCTGCGGGGCCCGCCCAGCCGGGCGCCCGCGTACAGCGCCGCCGCCCCGACGGCGCCGCTCAGTATCCGCCCCCGCGGGGTGCACCACGTCCAGCCATTCATGTCCGCACCCGGCCCCGGCCGCCCCGGCGCACGCCCGCGACCGCCTCCAACACCGCCCGCCGCACCGGGTGGACGCCCAGGCCGCGGAGCGCGGAGCCGAGCAGCAGCGGGCGGACGCGGCCCAGATGGGCCGGGGCCCCGTGCTCGTCGTCGACCACGAGCAGCCTGCAGCGCGCCGCGGGGTCCCGGGTCAGCGCCGCCGCGTCGGCGAGCGGCACGATCTCGTCCCGCAGCGCGGCGACGTAGGTGAGCGGAAGGTGCGCGAGGCGGGCCAGTTCCGGCGGGGCGAGCGCCCAGTCCCGCAGTGCGGGCAGCACGTCCGCGGGCGGGTGCCCGGTCAGCCGCGCGAGGGTGTGGGTGGTGGTGGCCGGGATACGGGCCTGCTGCCCGGCGTCCCGGAAGAAGTGCCGCACCGGCGCGCCCACGGTGGAGACGCCGGTGATCCGGCGGTCGGCCAGCGCGGCCCGCAGCGCCAGGTGACCGCCGAAGCTGAGCGCCACCGCGTGCGTACGGCCGACGTCCGCGCGGTCGACGAGGTGATCGAGCAGGGCACCGAACATGGCGGGGGCCGCGGTGTCGTAGGGCAGGGTGTTCTCCCCCACGCCGGGCAGTTCGGTGACGGCCACGGCGGTGCCCAGCGCGGCGGCGCGGGCCAGCAGCGGGGCCCACTGCTCCTTGACCGAGACGATGCCGCCGCACACCAGGATCAGGGGCCGCGGGGCGCTGCGGGAGAGTCCGGCCGTCCAGGCGGTGAACCGGCCGGTACCGCCGGGCGGTTCGATCTCCGCACGGCCGATGTCCGGGCGGGTGGACCGCCAGCGGTCGAAGGAGCTCACGCACAGCCGTTGGGCCCGTTCCCGCGCCGGACCGTCCGGGTGGGGGAAGCGGGCCAGCGCGTAGTGGCGGACCGCGTCCAGGTGCCTGCCGCGTGCGGCCAGTACGTCACCCGCGCGGCTCCAGACGGCGGGCCAGGAGTCGGGGCCCTCGCCGTGGGCGCTGCGGACGCGGGAGAGGACCGCGCGGCAGCGGTCGGCCGGGATGCCCTGCGCGCGGGCGTGCAGCGGTGCGAGCGCCCGGAGTTCGGCGAGGCCGGGCGGGCCGGTGAGTGCTGCGGCATCGCTCATACGGGTGTCACCTCGCTGGGCGTGGGCGGCTGTTCCCGCCGGGCGGCGGGACGCCGGCCGGGGAAGTAGGCGGGGGCCAGCACCCGTCGGCGCAGCGCGGGGCTCGCGTCGAGCGCCCGGTAGACGGCCCGGCGCAGCGCTGTCGCGGCAGGCGCCGTGAGCGCGAACATCCGCTCCTGCCGCAGTTGGAGCGCGCGCGAGCGGCGCACCTCCGGCGCACGGCGCTGCTGGAAGAGGTCCAGGGCGGTGCGCAGGGCGCGGCCGCGGGCCCGCCGGTCGCGGCCCAGCGCCTCGGCCGCCAGCGGCGCGAGCACGTCCGCGTCGGCCAGCGCGTGATTGACGCCCTGACCGAGTACGGGTGAGAGGGTGTGCGCGGCGTCGCCGACGAGGACGACGCCGGGCGCCGACCAGCGCGGCACCTCGGCGGTGAAGATGTCCAGCAGCGCCGTGTCCGACCACGCCCGCAGGCTGCCGTGGGCCGCTTCCCCGGCCTCCGGGGCCAGCCGGCCGATGCGGGCGCACAGCAGGTCGAGGCCGCCCGCGCGCAGCTCCCGCAGCCCGCCCTTGGGGATGTTGAGGCCGACTCGGACGGTGCCGTCCGCGCAGGGCAGGAACAGGCCGTGGCTGTCCCCGGCGATCCGCACCCGGTAGACGCGGCGGTCCCAGTCGGCGGGGAAGGGCAGCTTCAGCCACACCACGTCGCGCTCCAGCGGCCGGTGCCGTACCCGCTCCTGGAGGCCGCTCAGCCGGCGCACGGCGCTGTAGCGGCCGTCCGCGCCGACGGTCAGCGGCGCCTCGACCCGCACCGTGCCGGTGGGGGTGCGCGCCCACACGCCGGTCACGGCCGGGCCCTCGAGCAGGAGCCCGACCGCGGTGGCGGGCTCCAGCACCGTGCAGGAGCCCGGCTGCCGGGCGGTCTGCTCGGCGAGCGCCGCCAGCAGCGCCTCCTGCGGCAGTTCGGCGGGGTGCCGGTAGCGGTAGGGAAAGTCGGCGAACCGCAGGTCGAGCACGCGGCGGCCCGCATCCCGGATCTCCAGCCGGTCCACCCGGTGGGCGGTACCCCGTACCCGCTCCCAGACGCCGAGTCGGTCCAGCAGCCGCACGCCGTCCGGTGAGACGGACTCGCCGCGGAAGGCCGGGCCCGCGCCGCGTGCCGGGTCGCGCTTCTCCAGCAGCACGACGTCCACGCCCAGCCGAGTCAGCGCCAGCGCCAGGGCCCGGCCGCCGGGGCCGCCGCCGACCACGCACACGTCGGCGCTCAGCGCGCTCCCTCCTGCTGTCTCCTCACTGCGCACGGTTCCCCTCCCCTGTCCCGTCCACCAGCGCGGCGATGAGGCCGTCGTCCAGCATGGTGGCGGCCGCGGTGTCGCTGGTGTCGCCGAAGCCGGCGTCGAAGTGGGCGACGCTGACGGTGTAGGCGCGGTCCACCAGGCAGGTGTGGAAGGTCCATTCGGCGCCGGTGCCCGGTTCCCCGTCGGGCCGCAGCACCTGCACGTTGCGGTCCTGCGGGCTGAATCCGAACTCGGTGAAGCGGAACCGCATGCCCTGTCCGATGGCCTTGCTGTACGCCTCCTTCAGGGTCCACAGCCGCACCAGTGCCGCGTTGCGCCGCTCCTCGGCGATCTGCGCGAGGGCGCTGCGCTCGTACGGTGTGCAGACCTGCTTCTCGGTGCCCAGGCCCAGCATGGGGCGGTCCCTGGCCTCGGCGTCCACCCCGATCCAGCCGCGCCGGGTGAGGCCGACGAGCAACAGGTTCTCGGTGTGGCTGAGGCTGATGTCGATCTGGTCCAGGCCGCGCAGATAGGGGCGGCCACCTGGCTTGTAGGCGAGCTCGACCGTCTCGGGTGCGGCCTCGACGACCGCGCAGGCGACGTGTTTGAGCAGCAGCCTGGACGCCACGAAGCGGGCCCGGACCTGCGGATGGCCCATCGCCCGGAAGCGGGCGTGGTCCCGGC
The DNA here is from genome assembly GCF_029351045.1 of Streptomyces sp. WMMB303. Taxonomy (NCBI): domain Bacteria; kingdom Bacillati; phylum Actinomycetota; class Actinomycetes; order Kitasatosporales; family Streptomycetaceae; genus Streptomyces; species Streptomyces sp. WMMB303. Next base: position 1,416,652 of record NZ_JARKIN010000001.1, read on the forward strand.
CCAGCAGCGGGCGCAGCCGCGGGTGGTCGAGGTCGGCGGGCAGCCACTCCGGCAGCCGCCCGTACACGACGACGCTGCCGTGCCGCGCGACGGCGTCACGGACCCGCTCCCAGGGTCCGTGCGGTCCGTTCATCCGCACCGGCCGGGCGAACGGCTCCGCCGTCCTGCCGTCCACCGCGGGACCCGAGGTGATCACCATGCCGGCCCTCCAGCCACGTCGCCGCGTCGTCGCGCGTCCACCGCGCGGTGGCCCGCCGGGCCCGCCGCGCGGATGCCCGGCGGCGCCTGCCGGGCGGTCGGCGTGCTCACGCGGTCACCGCCGCGGACCAGATGTCGTGCAGGCTGCGCGCCTGGAGTACGGCGTCCACCGGCACGGGACGGTCGAGTGTCCGCTCCAGCAGCCCGATCAGCCGTAGCAGGTGCACGGAGTCCCACCCGGCCAGCTCGCTCAGTTCGAGCTCGGCGTCGGCGGGTGCCAGCGCCGTGCCGAGGTGGGTGTTGGCGAGCTCGATCAGCTCCTCGACGGTGCGCATTCCTCCACCTCCGCTCCGTCCACGGCCGGCTGTGCGGCGCGCGCGTCGGTCAGTCGCAGCCGCAGCGTGATGTGCCCGGGGACCGGGGGGAGCGTCCGGAGCGGATGCGCGAACCGCACCTCGCCCGCGCCGCCGGTCTCCGGGTCGGTCTCCGGGCCGTCAGCGCGGCCGGCCCCCGCCGCGGTGCCGGTGGCCGGGCCGGGCGCGGTGCCGGAGCGGGCTCCGGGGCCGCTGACGGTACGGAATCCGTGCCGAGGGCACAGCGTCCGCACGGCCGCGTTGGCCCGGGTGGGGCGCCAGACGGCGTGCACGGCGGTCAGCCCGGCCTCCCGCGCCGCGGCCAGCAGCCCGCCGAGCACGGCCTCCTCGATACCGCGGCCCAGCACCCGGCAGCTCAGCAGCAGGTTCTCCACCCACAGCCGGTTGCCGGCGATATGCGCGACGACGGCACCGACCACGCCCTCGTCGCCGAACCGGTCGGCAGCCCGCACCGCGAGCACCGCGGCGCCGGACGCGGCGGCGCGCTGCCGCACCTGCTCGGCGCTCAGCCGCTCCCCGGTCAGGTTGAACCGGTTGGTGCGCAGGGTGAGCTGGGCCAGCCGGGCCAGTTCGTGTTCCCGGGCGGGCGCGACCTCCACCCGCAGCTCCAGGGTGCCGAGAAAGGCGCGGTGGTCGGCGGAGGCGGCCTCCGAGTGCGCCCGCGCCGCGCGCCGCGCATAGCGCACCGGCCGGAGCCGGTCCTCGTCGGTGAGCGCCGGGGTGTCGAACCAGCCGTCCGCGAGCAGGCGTTCGGTGTGCAGCGCGGGCTCCGCGTCCAGCTCGACCACGGCGGCGCCGGGCACTCCCGCGCGCACGCTCTCCCGCTCGAAGGGCGTGTCGTCGGCGAAGACGACCGCCTCCGGGGCGAGGCCCAGCCGCTCGGCGACGGTGCGCACGCCCTCGGCCTTGGAGCCCCAGTCGGCGACCACGGTCGCGAAGTCGTCCGGCCGGAGCGGGAACTCGGGGTGCTCGGCCAGGGCCCGCCGGACGTCTCCGGCGTCGTTCCGGCTGCAGACGGCGAGCAGCACACCCTGCGAGGCGAGCTGTTTGACGGTGCGCTGGAAGGCGCCGAAGGCCGCGCCGCGCAGCGTACCGGCCGCCGTGACGCGCTCGGGCCCGTCCTCGGCCAGCACGCCGTCCCACAGGGTGCCGTCCAGATCGAGCACCAGGCACTTCTTGGCCTCGCCGCGCAGCCCGCGGATCAGATGAGCGGCCTCGCGGGCGTAGTGGGCCAGCAGTTCGGCGGTGCAGTGCGCCTCGGCGTAGGCGCCCAGGCGCGGCTCGTCGGCGCGGACGCCCGCGCTGGTGACCGGCTCCAGGTCGAGGACGGCGAGCCCGGCGGACGGCCGGGCCATGTGCAGCAGGTCGGCGTTGAACTGCTTCCAGAGACCACCGAGTTCGGCGCGCTGGGTGAGGGAGGTGAGCTGGTGGGTGAAGCGGCGCAGCAGCGGCACGGTGTTCAGCACCAGGGTCGCTCCCCTCGGCGCGGAGGCCGCGTGCGCCTGGGCCAGTTCGCCGAGCACCTTGCGCTGACGCTCCGCGGCGACGCTGACCTCGAGCGGCTGCCACGGCGCCTCGACCTTGTCCCAGACGGTGAGCGGGTCCAGCACGCACAGGGTGACCTCGGGCGCGTGCGCGTAGAGCGCAGAGCCCGGGTCGGCCAGGTCGCCCAGGTAACCGCCGCTGCCGCACACCCGGGTACGGGCCAGGACGCCGTGCCGGGCCAGCTGCGCGGTCAGTGCGGGCACCACCTCCCCGACCGTGCCCCGCCCCGTGACAGCGACGCGGACGACGGGGGTGTCCGGGTGGTGGGCGAGCACCCCCTCGGGGTCGAGGGGGGCGAGCACCCGGCCGGCGAAGTCGAACGCGTCCCGGTCCGCGGCGGCCAGCAGTTCCCGGACGGCCGGGTACTCGGCCGCGAGCCTGCCCCGGGCGTGCAGGGTGCGCAGTGTGGCGCCCGGGGGCGGTGCGGGGTCTCGGTCAGGCATCGGGCGCCTCCACGGTGAAGCCGGCCCGGATCCACTTGCTGGACTCCACGGAGAGGACCAGGGCGCGCTGAGCGGGGGTGAGCAGCGGGAGCAGGCGGTCGAGCTGGTGGAGGACCAGCGCGTTGCCGGTGTTGCCGGTCTCCGCGACACAGGAGACCGGCTCCCACTCGAGCCCGCGGCCCAGCTCGCTCGTGATCCGCTCGGTCATCCGGCCGCCGAGTTGCGGCGGCAGCAGATAGTCGACGGTCTCGGGGGGCCAGTCCGCCGCGGTCAGCAGCGCGTCCCGCAGCTCGCGGGCCAGCTGCGGCACCCGCTGCTCGACGGCTTTGTAGTCCTCGCTCACCGGCGTGCGGGGGGCCGTGCCGGACCGCAGATCCGCGGCGCCGAACCACTCGACGCGCTGCCCCGGGGGGAGTCCGAGCCCGGCCAGCCGGTGTTCGAGGTGGGTGAGCGCCGCCCGGGCGCCGGGCCGCGGCCTGCCGCTGACGACGGCCGCGCCCGCGCCGTCACCGAACAGCACATAGTTGACCAGCGCGGCCGGTGGCAGGTCCCGGAAGTCCTGGCCCAGGTCCAGGTGCTTGCTGCACACGTCGCCGCCGACCACCAGCCCCAGCCCGGCCGGTCCGAGCGACAGCAGGGCGCGGGCCACGGCGAACGCCTGGACCGCGCCGCCGCACCCGGACTGGAGCTGGTAGGCGGCGGCTCCTTGGATCCCCAGCCGGTCGGCCAGCAGGGCAGCGGTGCTGGGCATCAGCGCGTCCGGGGTGGCGGTCGCCAGCACGATGAAGCCCACCTCGGACGGGTCCGCACCGGAGTTGGCCAGGGCCCGGTCCGCCGCGTCGGTGCACAGGTCCTCCAGCGTCCAGCGCGCCCGGCCGGTGTCCAGGTCGACGGCGAAGTGCCGGGTCCGGGTGCCGATGAACGTCTCCACCCAGGCGGACGGGATGCCGAGGCGGTCGGCGAGCCGGTCGTTGCCGACCGGCTCGCCGGGCAGCGCCGTTCCGGTGCCCAGCAGGTGCACGGGCGGCGGGCACGCGCCGGGGGGTCTCACACGGCCGCCGGTGCCGGTAGGCCGCGCAGATACGCGACGAGGGAACCGATGCTCACCAGGCCGGAGATCATCTCGGGCAGCGACAGTTCGCCCAGTTCGGGAAAACGCATCTCCAGGCGGTACTTGAGCTCCATCAGCATCACCGAGTCGAAGCCCAGGTCGTCGTAGAAGCGCACGTCCTCGCCGAGTTCCTCCGGCGCGCTGCCGGTGATCTCGGCCACCACGGCGCGGACCCCGGCCCCGAAGTCCGGCGCCGCGCCGGACGGCTGCGCGCCACGGGGCTGCCCGGGCGTGCCGTCCGGGTGGGTGCCGAGGCCGGGCCCGGCGTCGTCGGCCGACGGTACCGGGGCGGGGGCCGGGGGCGGCTGCCGCCAGGAGCGCCACCGGGTGGCGAAGACGTGCGGTGTCATCCGTACGGTGCGCCGGTCGGCGGCGGCGTACAACCGCTCCCAGCGCGGGTCGAGGCCGTCCTCGTACAGCCGGGCCACCACTTGGGCGAGGTCCCGCTGACCGGAGTCGGCGGTGCGGCAGGGGGTGAGCAACGGAAGACCGCGTGCGGCACCGATCCGGCGCAGCAGCCCGGCCAGGACGGGCTGGGGGCCGATCTCCACGAGGTGTGTGGGCAGGTCGGCGCACAGCGAGCCGGCGGCGTCCGCGAACCGGACGGTCGCCGTGATCTGCGCCGTCCAGTACGCGGCGTCCGGTGCGGCCCCCTCGGGCAGCGGTGCGCCGTGCACCGTGGAGTGGAACGGGATGCGCGGCGGCGCGGCGGGCAGGCCCCCGGCGGCGTCCGCGAAGGCGTCCACCACCGGCTCCATCAGCGGCGAGTGGAAGGCGCGCGTGACGGGCAGCGGGGTGCAGCCGAAGCCGCGCCGCGCCAGCCGCTCCCGGACCCGGGCCAGGCCCGCCAGGGTGCCGGAGAGCACGGTGGCGCCGGGAGCGTCGACGGCTGCGACCGCGCACCGCGGCTCTGTCCCGACGGCGGCCTGCGCCTCCGCGGCGGGGGCCCGGGTCGCGAGCATCCCGCCGCCTTCGGGCAGCGCCTCCATCAGCGCGCCGCGCCGGGCCACCAGGCGGGCGGCGTCGGCCAACTCCAGCGCTCCGGCGAGCACCGCGGCCGCGAACTCGCCGACGCCGTATCCGAGTACCGCACAGGGCCGTACCCCCAGCTCGCGCAGGCAGGCGGCCAGCGCGTACTCGACGGCGAACAGCGCGGGCTGGGCGAGGCCGGGGCGGTGCACGCGGGCGGTGCGTGACAGGAGCAGCTCGTGCACCGGATCACCGGTCCAGGGGCGCAGCACGGCCGACGCCTCCCGCAGAAAGCCGCGGTAGAGGGGGGAGCCCGCGTACAGCGCGGCTGTCATACCGGGGTGCTGGGAGCCCTGGCCGGCGAAGACGAAGGCCACCGCGGGCTCTTCGGAGGGGGCGGCCCGGTCCGGTACGGTCTCCGCCGCGGCCCGCAGCGCCCCGGCCAGCTCCCGCGGGGTGCCGGCCACCGCGGCGAACCGGACCGGCCGTTCGGCCCGTACCCGGTTGCTCGTCCGGCACAGCGCCGCCACGTCCCGCTCCGGCAGGGACTCGGCCGCGGCAGCCTGGACGCGGAGGTTGTCGCGCAGCGCGTCCGGGGTGTCGGCGGAGAGGGTGAACACCCCCGCGGAGTGTGGCTCCTCGGCCGCCGGTCTCGGCTGCTGCGGCTGTTGCGGCGGCGGCCCCAGGACGAGGTGTGCGTTGGTGCCGCCCATGCCGAAGCTGGAGACGCCGAGGCGGTGGTCGGGCCCGTGGGCGGCCAGCCCCAGCGGCTCGGTCAGCAGCTCCATCCGCCGCCGGGCCAGGCCCAGTCGCTCGTTCTCGGCACCCGCGGCCGGTCCCGGCGGCACGATGCCGTGGTGCACCGCCAGCACCGCCTTCACCAGCCCCGCCATCCCCGCGGCGCCCTCGGTGTGGCCGACGGCGCCCTTCGCGGAGCCGACCGCGAGCGGCGCCGTGCGGGGGCCCTGGCGGGCGCCCAGCGCGTCGTCGAGCGCGAGCACTTCGATGAGGTCGCCGAGGGCGGTGCCGGTGCCGTGCGCCTCCACGTACCGGATCTGCCCGGGCTCGGCGCCCGCGCGCAGCCGCGCGGCGGTGACCACGTCCCGCTGCGCGGCGCGGTGCGGTGCCATGATGCCGTTGCTGCGGCCGTCCTGGTTGACGGCGCTGCCGTGGAGCACGGCGTAGACCGGGTCGCCGCGCCGCACCGCTTCGTCCAGCCTGCGCAGCACCAGTACGCCCACGCCCTCGCCGCGGCCGATGCCGTCGGCCTCGGCCGCGAACGGTTTGCACCGGCCGTCCGCGGCGGCGAGTCCGGCCTGCCGGTAGATCCGGTCCAGCGCGGTGCCGATGACGATGTTGACGCCGCCGGCCAGTGCCAGGTCGCACTCGTCGGCCTGCAGCGCGGTGCATGCCAGGTGCACGGCCACCAGCGACGAGGAGCAGGCGGTGTCCACGGCGAGGCTGGGGCCACGCAGGTCGAACTGGTAGGCGAGCCGGTTGGCCAGCATGGAGCGCCCGCTGCCGGTGCCGGTGCGCGGGGTGATCCCGGCCGGGTCGGCCAGCGCCAGCCGGGCCCAGTCGTCGCACATCGCTCCGACGTAGCTGCCGGTGCGGCTGCCCGCCAGCCGGGACGGCGGCAGTCCGCTGTCCTCGACCGCCCGCCACGCGCACTGCAGCAGCAGCCGCTGCTGCGGGTCCATGGCGGTCGCCTCGGCGGTGGGGACGCCGAGGAAGCCGGGGTCGAAGGCGTCGGCGTCGGCCAGGAACGCGCCCGGCGCCGCACCCCGGAAGCGGGAGGGCGGCGGGGCGCCGACGGCGTGCGTGGTGCCGTTCAGCAGCCGCCAGTACCCGGCCGGGTCGGGGGCCCCGGGGAAGGCGCAGTCCAGGCCGACCACGGCGACGGCCCGCGGGTTCGCGCCGGGCGGCGGGGCCCCGGTCGCGGCGTCCGGCTGCGGCGCGGCGGCCTGGTGGGGCGCGGCGTCCTGAGGGGGCATCGTCACACCTCCGGTGGTCCGTCGGGGCGGGCGGGTCCGCCGCGCGCGTACTCGTCGGCCAGGCAGCGGGCCAGCGCTTCGACCGTCGGGTGGTCCCAGGCGACGGTGGGCTCCATGAAGAGCGCGAACTCGTCCTCGATGTCGCCGTAGAGGCTCAGTGCGGCCACGGAATCCAGCCCGTACTCCGCGAAGGGCGTGCGCGGGTCGATGTCCCCGGCGGGTCGGCCCAGGAACTCCGCGAGGCGGTCGGTCAGCCATCGCGCGAACTCGCGCTCCCCCAGGTCCGCGGGGAGCGCCGCCCGGGTCGGGCCCGGTGGACGGCTCCCCGGCGGATCCGGGACCCGGGCCCCGGTCGGTTGCGGCATCATGGCATGCTCCTCAGCCGGCGAGCGGAGTGTCGTACAGGTCGTAGCTGCGTCCCTCGTGGTAGCGCGCGAGTACCTCGTCCAGCAGGTGCCCCTCCCCGTCGGAGGGCAGCTCGGGCAGCGGGCGGCCGAGCCGTTTGACGAGCCGGGCGAGGGCGGCGGTCAGCCACCCGGGGCCGGCGAGGAAGCCGGCATCGGCCGGCTGCGGCCCGAGGGCACCGGCGGGGCGCCGGTCCCCGTCCGGGTCCCGGCCCTGCCGGCGCCAGACTCCGAGGCAGGCGGCGGCCGCCAGCAGCAGCGCGTAGCGGTCCGCGCTCGCGTAGGCGCGGGGACTGGCCAGTACGGTGCGGTCCCTGGCGGGCATGGCCGCGCACTCCTCCTGGAGGGCGCGCAGCTCCGCCTCCAGCTCGCCCGCCAGCGCGGTCAGCGCCGGGCGGTAGGCGCCGGTGCGCGCGCCGTCGGCCGCCAGTTCCCCGGCGGCCCCCACCAGGGAGCAGGCCAGCGAGTCGGACGTCGCCACGAGGGCGAGCCGTGCCGGGTCCAGGGGCGGCAGCGGTTCCCGGATCCGGAACAGCGCGTCGGGCGCGGGCGGGCCGCCGTACCAGGCGGTGCGGGCCAGCCGGGGAAGCTGCGGGATGATCGTGGCCTGGCAGGCGGCGGTGCCCGCGTGCCCCAGGCTGATCATCGGCAGGTCCCGTACGTGCTTCTGGAAGGCGCCGTACTCGCCGCCGCGCACATAGAAGTTGGCGCCCAGCACGACGGACAGGTCGTAGGTGGTCTCCGTCAGCAGCTTGGGCAGCAGATACTTGACGGCTGCCGCGTACACGCTGGTCTCCGATGGCAGCAGATGGACGGCGCGGGTGGCGGCCAGCGCCAGGCAGTCGCAGATCAGCAGGTCGGTGAAGGCGCCTACGAGGGTGGCGCGGGCGTGCGGGATCTCCAGCACCGAGCGGTTGTAGAGCTGCCGGTCGAGGGCGAAGCCCACGGCGGTGCGCAGGGCCGTGTCGCCTCCGCCCAGGATCATCGACGGGACGACGCTGCGGGTGATCTGGAAGGATCTCAGGGCCAGTTCGACGCCGTCGCCCACCTCTCCGACGAGCGCGTCGCCGCCGACGGGGCAGTCGGTGAACTCGATGCCCGCGTTCTGGCAGCCGCGCACCCCGACGGTGTGGTAGCGCGGCAGATAGCGCAGCCGTCCGGCGGGAAGGCGGTCCTTCTCGACCAGCAGCACGGAATGGCTGCGGCTGCCCGCGGCCTCGTCGGTCCGGCTGAAGAGGACGAGCGCCTCGGCCCGTTCGACGTTGTTGATGACCTGCTTGACGCCGTCGAGCCGGAACCCGCCGTCGGCGGTGGGAGTGGCGCGGAACTCGTTCCGTACGAAGTCGTTGCCGTGCGCCAGCTCGTGATACGCGATGGCCAGCCGGCCGCCGTTCAACAGGAGTCCGGCGACCCGGCGGCGCTGGTCCTCGGTCCCGGCCGCCCAGACCGCCACGGCCGCCAGGAACGTGGTGGCGCCGTAGCCCAGGCCCAGGCTGGCGTCCCGGCGGAAGACGGTGCGCAGCACCCGGCCCAGGGTGTCGATCCGGTCGAGCCGGCCGCCCCGCTCCCGGGGCACGAACTCGGCGTTGAGCCGGAAGTCGGTGAGCACGTCCTCCGCCTCGGCGAGCAATTCGCCGCGCTCGTCGGCGGCCAGCAGCGCTGCGGTGCCCAGCGGGTTGCCCGGATCGTCCGGAGCGCCGAAGCGGCGTTCCAGATCGGCGATCCGGTGCTGGATCCGGCGCTCCTCTTCGGTCCCGGTGACCTTTCCCTCGGTCGGCGTCAGCATGGCGGTCCCTCCGCTGTGCGGCAGGTGAGCAGCGAGAACAGCTCCCCCGCCGCGTACTGTGCGGCCATCCGTTCCAGCAGCCGCTCGTACAGCGGCTCCCGCGCCTCCTCCTCCACCCCCCGGGGCCGCGGCAACGGCCCCGTACTGCCGGGTACAGCCTCCTCCAGCCCGCTCGAGAGCCGGTCCAGCACCGCATGGAGCCACAGCGGCGACGGTGCGGTCCTTCCTTCGCCGCCTCCGCCGTTCCCGCCGTCCCTGCCGTACCGCCACAGGCCCAGCGCGCAGGCGGCGGCCAGGCAGGCGCTGTAGCCGCGGGCCAGGTCGAAGCTCTCCACGGGCGCACCGCCGGGCAGCAGCCGGGCCGCGCCCATCCGGGTGTGCAGCCCGCGGCAGGCGGCGGTGAGAGTGCGGGCCACGCGCGCCGCGGGCACCAGCCGGACGTCGTCCGCGGCGGCGCGGACGAGCACCGAGGTGCTTCCGGGCAGCGAGGCGGCCAGCGTGCTGCCGTGCCGGGCCAGCAGACTCAGCCGGTCCGGCCGCAGTCGCGGCAGCGGCAGGCCCGGGGAGAAGGTGGTGGCCTCCCGCTCCCGGTGCCCGGTCGCGCCGCGTCCGGCCGGTGCCGCGAACCCGCGGACCAGCGTGCGGAACTGGGCGGTGAGCGCGTAGAGGTTGACCATCGTGTTGCCGTCGAAGATCCCCACGATGCGGTGGTCGCGCTCCAGTTTCTGGAAGCGCCCGTGCGCGTGGTGGTCGCTGAGGAAGGCGCGCGCCCCCAGCACACCGCGCAGCCGCAGCAGGATCCGGTCCACCGTGGTGGGCACCAGGTACTTGGCGACCGCGGAGGTGACGCTCAACTCCTCGGGCAGCGTATGGATGCTGCGGGCCGCGACCAGGCTGAGCGCCTCGGCGGCCAGCAGGTCGGCGTAGCACTCCGCCAGCGTCCGCCGTACCAGGGGCAGGTCCAGCATCCGCCGCCCGTACAGTTCGCGCCCCGCGGCGAAGCCGTAGGCCAGCCGCAGCCCGTGGTCGGCGGCGCCCAGCGACAGCCCGGTGCACAGCGACCGGGTGATCTGCAGCGCCTTCAGCACGGTTTCGGGGCCCTCGCCCTCCCGGCCGACCAGCCCGTCCCGGCCGACCGGCGCCGCGTCGAAGGCGATGCCGCTGATGTCGGCGCCGCGGATGCCCAGCGTGCGCACCTTGGGCAGCGGGCGCCACGTGCCGTGCGGCAGCTCGGCCTTGTCGACGAGCAGCAGGCTGAAGCCGCGCGGCCCGCCCTCCGGCGCGGTGCGGGCCAGCAGGCAGACCAGCCGGCCCCGGGTGGCGTTGTTGATCAGCCACTTCTCGCCGGTGATGCGATAGCCCTCCGGCACCGCCTCGGCGACGACCTCGCCCGCCATCAGGTCGCTGCCGTGGGCACGTTCGGTGAGTCCGAGGGAGACCAGCTCCCCGGCGCGCACCAGATCGGCCAGCCGCGCGGTCCCGGCGTTCTCCTCCGCGACCCAGACGCAGACGGCGCCCAGGAAGGTCTTGCCGTGCGCCACGGCACTCGTCAGGTCCCGGCGGGCCAGGGTACGGACCACCTCCAGGAGCTGCGGCAGCCCGGTGAGCGCGCCGCCGTACCGCGCGGGTACGTAGTAGTGCTGCACTCCGATCCGGTCGAGTGCGGCGCAGGCGGCCGCCGGGAACTCCTCGGCGGCGTCCCGGCGGGCGGCGGCCGCGTAGCCGAGCGTCCCCGTACCGTCCTCGGGGTCGCCGAGCAGCGCGTCCAGCCGTTCGGCCAGCGGCAGCTCCGGGGCCGGTTCCGGGTGCGCCGGTCCGGGTGCCCGCTCCGGCGGTTCTTCCGGTTCCTCCCGTTCCTCCGCGGCCCCGGACGACGCTGCGGAGGCGGGAGGCGGGGCGCCGACGGCGGACGGTCCGGGCTGCGGCGTCCGCCGCCCGCGCACCACCCTCATCCTCGCTCCCGCGCGCCGTGCCGGCTGTCGGCCCGCGCGTCGGCGGCGGCCTCCACGAGCTTGCGCACCTCGGGCGCGACCACCTCGTGCAGCGGGTGGATCTGGCCCTCCAGGAACATCTGCCGCATGGCGCGGCGTTGCAGTTTGCCGCTGGTGGTCCGGCGCACCGTGCCGGGGCGCACCAGCAGCACGTTCTCGGCGGCGACCTCGAACTCGCTGGCCACACGCTGCTGCACGTCCGCCGCCAGCGACGCCAGCCGGGTGTCGTAGCTGCGGCTGGTGCGCACCTCCTGGACGACGACCACGTGGTCGCGCTCCGACTCCACCGAGAACGCGGCGCTGGACCCGAAGAGGGCGCTGACCTGCTGCACGCTGCGCTCGATGTCCTGCGGGTACAGATTGCGCCCGGAGACGATCATGATGTCCTTGAGCCGCCCGGTGACGAACAGTTCCCCGCCCTCCCGCACGCCCAGGTCCCCGGTGCGCAGGAAACCGTCGGTGCCGTCGGCCAGGGTGGCGCGGAAGGCGTGCGCGTTGTCCAGCGGCCGGTTCCAGTAGCCGTGCGCCACGCTCTCCCCGCGCACCCAGATCTCCCCGACGCGGCGGTCCGGCAGCGGCGCGTGGCTCTCCGGGTCCACGATCCGCACCTCGCAGCCGCGCGGGATGCCGGAGCTGACCAGGGTGCGGCTCGGCCTGCCCGGTCGGGCCGCGCGCACGGTGTGATGCTCCAGGTCGGCGCTGTCCACGGTGCGCTCCAGTGCCGGCGCTCCGGGCGACCCGCCGGAGACCAGCAGCGTGGCCTCGGCCAGCCCGTAACAGGGGTAGAACGCCTCGCGGCGGAAGCCGGTGGGCGCGAACCGCTCGGCGAACGCGTCCATGGTCTCCGCGCGTACGGGCTCGGCACCGTTGACGGCCGTCGTCCAGCGGGAGAGGTCCAGCCCGGTCAACTGCTCGTCGGTGACGCGGCGCAGGCACAGGTCGTAGCCCAGGTTCGGACCGCCGCCGGTGGTGATGCCGTAGGTGTCGATCATCCGCAGCCAGTTGACCGGGCGTTTGACGAAGCTGATCGGTGGCAGCAGTACGCCTCTGCTGCCCAGCCAAAGCGGGTGCAGCAGGTGGCCCGCCAGGCCCATGTCGTGGTGGAACGGCAGCCAGCCGCCGACCACCGAGTCCTCCGTGGTCCGCATCCCCTGCTGGATGGCCTCCTGGTTGGCGAGCAGGTTGCGGTGGGTCACCATGACGCCCTTGGGGTCGCTGACCGACCCGGAGGTGTACTGCAGGTAGGCGACATCGTCGGGGAACAGCCCGGGCTCGTGCCACTGCGGCTCCCCGCCGCCGGCCTCCGGGGTGCCCGCCGCACCCACCGCCCGGTCGGTGGCGAGGCAGACGACCTCGGGGTGGCCGATGGATGCCAGTAACTGGGAGACCGCGGAGGCGTTGGCCGAGTCCGTCATCAGATAGCTGACGGCGGCGTCCTTGATGATGTTGGCGACCCGCTCCACGTTCTGCCGGGCACCACCGGGCGGCGGTGCCGGGACGGCCACCGCTCCGGCGAACAGGCAGCCGAGGAAACTGGTGACGAACTGGGCTCCGTCGGTGTGCAGGATCAGCACCCGCTGGCCGTGGCAGCCGCGCGCCTGGAGCCAGGCGGCCAGGCGGAGGGAGCGCGCACCCACCTCCCCGTAGCTGAGGGAGTCGGCCTCGAGCCGGTCGTCGTGCCCGGCCCGGACGAACTGGTAGGCGGTCGCGTCGGGCCGCTCGTGGATCCTGCGCAGTGCGAGTTGCGTGAAGTTCCTGGGCACAGCAATCATCGCCCCCATAGCCCCGTTGGCGACCCGCCCGACGGGCGGGCCTTTACAGACGACCGCGAACGTGTCATCTCTGGCGAGAGCTTGACGTGGTCTTCTCAAGTCCCCCTTTATTCACCGTGGACCGGGCCTGTTCCTCCTCTTCCTGCTCCGTCACGTCGAAGTGCGGCACCACCCAGATCAGTCCGTACGTGGACAGCGCCCGCCACACCGCCGCCAACACCTTGCGCACCCACACCGTGACCTCCCGGGATTCCGAAACGGGCGCCCAGGATGCGCGCCACCGCTCGACGACGGCTCCAGAAATCCGCAGCGTTCGCCCGCCCCACCGGGCAGGTCCGCGCCGAGGGCCGGGGCCGGCCGCTCGTTCCGGAGCGGCCCCACGGCTCCATCAGCACAGACGGTCGCCGTGGAGCACCGCTGGAGCACCGCTGGGGTGCGGCGGCGGGCGAAGTCGCTTCCCCGGCCGCGGCGGGAGTGTGGCGCCGTCCGGAACGCGCGCCGGGACCGGATCAGCGACGGGGCGGCGGAGCCTGATGCGGGCCGCGGTCCTCGGCCGCCAGCACGTGGGTGAGCAGCCGCCGGCGGGCCGGGGAGAGCCGGCCCCGGTTCCAGTGCGAGGCGGTGAAGCAGGCCGCGGCCGTCCGGGGGCCGACGGTGGCCCGGCCCGCCTCGAAGTACCCTTCCCGCCAGCGGGCCGCCACCTTGCGCACCGCCTCGGCGTGCCGGGCCAGCGCGGCACGGTGCTCCGCGGGGAAGGCGTCCAGCGCCTCTTCGCGGGAGATGTGCCAGTACGCGGCGATCCGGGTGGCGGCCTGCTCCCGTGCCGCCCGAGCGCCGGCCACCGCGAAACCGCGTGGGCCGGCCCCGGCCTGGCGGCTCAGCGCGTGCCACACCCCGCGGTGCTCCCGGCCGACGATGCCCAGCCCGGCGAAGAGCTCGCGCAGGATCAGCAGCGAGTGCCGCCAGGCCGCGGACCGGTCCTCCCCGCCGGGATGCCGGGCGTGGTGGTCCAGCCAGGCGAAGGAGTCGACGCTGAAGAGATCGTGCGCGTACGACATCGAGGACGGGCCGCCGAACAGGTAGTGCTCGTGCTCGTAGACCACCGGCACCGGCCGGGTACGCGCTCCCCGGCAGCGTGCGAACCGGTGCAGCAGCGCGGCGCGCAGCTCGGCGGCGTCCTGCGGCCCGAACGCCTGGAAGCGCACCCGGACCGCGGGGTCCCGATGTGTGAAGAAGAAGTTCCGCGCCCGCTCGGCACCCAGGAACTCCCTCGCGACGACGCCGAGTTCGGCGCAGAACTCGGCCCGGGCCCGCGCGTCCCGCGCCACGGTCAGATTGACCTGCACCCAGGGCGCTCCGGCCTCGGCGTCCCGGGCCGCGGCGAGCCCGGCGGTGAGCCCCGCCGACAGCGCCGCCCGGCCCCGCGACCGCAGCTCCCGAAGCCGCCCCCCGGCTGCGGGCCGGGCACGCGCGGGACGCAGCAGATACCAACCCTCGGGCACTTCCCGCCCCCTTCACCAGTGACCGCGCCGGCCGCGATCACGTCCTGGAAGGGAGGTGCCCGCCCTCGGGAGCACCCAACAACCGCCCCCTGTTCTTCATATGACCGGCAGTTGTACGCCGGTGCGGAGAGGTGGAGCAGCGGGCGCCGGAGCATCTGCCGTACCCGGGTCCGGCGCGGGCGGCGCCGGGCGCGGAGACCGGCGCCCGAAGCCGATGCGAGCGCTCGGCGCTGCCGGCGCACCCCGCACAGGCGAGGCCGGTCGACGCAGACGAGAGCACCGGTCGCGAGCGCGGGCATGCGGCTCAGGCGAGAGCGCCCGTCACAAGAGAGAGCGCCTCAGCGGGTCTCCGCGCCGGGGAGGGCGCCCTCGCCGGCCGCGGGGCAGCCGTCCGGTGCGCTGCTCCTGCCGGGCGCGGCCAGCTCGGCGGCCCGTTCGCGTGCGGTGGCCGCCAGAGCCGCCCGGCCGACCGCGTCGGCGAGTCGGGCCTGGCCGAGCCAGTTGTAGGGGCTGGTGGGGCGCAGGGCGAGCCGTTCGCTCAGCAGGGTGCGGGCCAGGTCCAGCCGCCCGGCGCGCAGCGCCGCCTCCAGGAGGGTGCGCTGTACCGCGTCCCGCTGGGCATGGCTGCCGCCGAACGTCGCGAACCGGCCGCGCAGCGGGTAGAGCAGGTCGACGGCGTCCTCGTACCGCTCCTGGGTGAAGGCGAGGAGCGCGCGGCAGACCGGCAGCCCGATCTCGGCCGTCATGGCGTGGTCGGTGACGCCCGGATGCGGATGTGCCGCCCACTCCTCGCGGTCGGCCAGCAGTGCTTCGGCCTCACGCACCCGTCCCGCGCCGAGGTAGGCCATGACGGCATGGGTGTCGTTGAAGGCGTAGTGCGGTCCGTCGCCGCGGGCGGCCCAGGCATCCGCCAGCGGGGCCCACCGGTCCCCGACCGCCGAGCGGTCGTCGTCGCTTCCCAGGTGGAAGCGCCACAGCAGGGCGGAGGCGTCCAGCAGTTCGAGGGCGAGGCCGCTGGTGACCGCGGGGTCGAGGGCGGCGTCGTAGATCTCCAGCACCCGGCGCGTGTCGCCCGCCTCCAGCGCGTAGAGGGCGTAGTGCCACCAGTTGTGCACCGCCATCATGTTGCCGGCACCCCACTCCGGCCTGCGGGCGTCGAGGAACCGGATGCCTTCTGCGAACCTGCCCTGCATCTCCAGGGTGTGCACGACGGCGTGGATGCCCCAGACGTCGTTCGGCCGGCGCTCCACGGCCGCCCGGGCGGTCTCCTCGGCCCGGGCGTAGTGGCCGGACTCCTCCAGCCCGAAGCCGAGCATGCCCAGCAGCGGGCCGTAGTGCGGATCCTCCTCGTCCCAGGCCGTCAGCGCCCCGGCGATCCGGTCGCGCAGCGCGGCTGCGTTGCCGGTGAAGAAGTCGATCTGGTGTCCGACGGCCAGCGCCAGGGTGTCCTGGGGCCAGGCGACGGCGATGTCGCGCAGCACCGCGCCGGCCCGTGCGACGTTCCCCTCCAGCCAGGCGGCAGCGGCGGTCAGATGCGCCTGTTCGCGTGCGGTGCGAGCCCCGTCGTCCGCCGCGGCCCGGAAGCGGGTGAACTCCTGGCGAGCCGCGGCCGCCTGGCGCTGCTCGGTGCCGAGCAGCCCGAGATACGCGGCGAACGCCTGGCCCAGCGGCGCGCCGGGCGCCACTCGGCGCAGCTCCGCGACGGACTCCGCGACATCGCCGCGGAAGAAGAGCAGCGAGTCGACGGCGCTCTCGTACCAGGTGGCCGCAGCTTCGCCCGCCTCGCCGCTGCCGAGCCCGCTCATCTCCAGCCCGTGCCGGTCCCGCCGTCCGGAGAGGCGGCTCCCGGCAGCGGCCCCGACCGCACCGTGCGCACGGGAGACCGACATGCGGGCGTCGGCCGCTGCCGGCCCGCGCTGCGCGGCACCACCCGGCACCTCCGCGACCCGTACGGCGTCAGCCGGTACCGCCCCAGCCGGCACGGGGCCGGCCGGTGCCCAGTCAACCGATGCCATGTCAGCCCGTGCCATGTCAGCCGCTGCGGCGTCCGGACCCTTCGGTACCGCCGCCGGCCGTCCCGCCCTTCCGTCCGCCGCGTCCCCCGCGCCCGCTACGCCGCCGCCCATTGCCGCTCCTCCCGCCGAGACCGCTGCCCCCGCCGACCGCGGTGGCCTTCCCCCGCGGCATACCCCGCGCCTGGTGCGGAGCCTCGTGCCGCGCGGGTGAAGATCCGGACGGCCAGTGCGCGGGGCGGGTCAGTGCGCCGGGGACGGTGGTGGTCCCGTCGCCGTACGCGGCGTTCAGTTGCGGCTGGGTCAGGAAGAGCGCGTCGGTCAGGTCGGCGCCCCGCAGATCGGCGTCACGCAGATCGGCACCCAGCAGATCGGCCCGGCGCAGATCGCCCCCGCGCAGGTCGGCGGCGATCAGGAGTGCGCCGCGCAGCGTGGCTCCGTGCAGCTGCCCGCCCCGCAGCCGCGCACCCACCAGGTCGGCGCGCCGCAGGTCGCGGCCGCCGAGGCCGCGCCGAGCCCGCTCGCTGACCTGTTCGAGTACCGGCCCCACGCGCGCCCGCCAGGCGGCCACGTCCACGCCGCGCAGCTGTGCGACGTCCCCGTCGACCAGCGCCTCGATCTCCGCGATCAGGGGGCGCGCCGCAGCACCATGCCCGGTGGCCTCGGCTTCGGTGAGCAGCCACAGCAGTTCGTGCAGCGGTCTCGTCACCCGGAAGACGGCGAACATCTCCGGTCCCGGCGTCAGCTCGGACCGCGCGGTGACCCGCTGCCCGGCCCCGTAGCAGTCGAAGACGGCGCAGCCGGTGAAGCCGCTGTCGCGCAGCTCCGCATGGATCGAGCACCGGTTCTCCGCGGTCAGGTTGGTGCACCGCTGTCCGGCCGGCTTGTCGGCGGCGAAGTCCGCAGACGCGGTGAAGGGCAGCGCCACACAGCACAGCCCCGCGCACCGTTCGCAGTCGGCCCGCAGCCACTGCCCGCTCCCCTGGCTTCCGGACCAGCTCATCCCCCCAATCTAACCCGCCCCGGAGGTATGGGATCACGCGCGGGCAGCACGCATTGGGGCCCCACCGGGGTCGTGCGCGGTCGGTCCCGAGCCGGGCGATCGAACACGGTCAGGGCTTGCGGGCCACGGCGCCGAACTGGGCGACGCTCTTCTCGTCCTCGGCCGCGTATCCGGGGCGCCAGCGCGCGCACGAGACGATTCCGGGCTCCAGCAGCTCCAGTCCCCGGAAGAAACGGGCGACCTGGGTGCGGGCGCGGGCGGTGATGGGGGGCGTGGCATTCTCGTTCCAGAACTCCATCGCCTCGACGTTGGCCTCGCCTCCCAGTTCAAGCGTGGGATGGGTGAGGGCCAGAAAGCTGCCGGAGGGTACGGCCGACATCAGGGTCCGCACGATCTGCTCGGCCTCGTCCGTGTCGGCGACGAAGTTGAGGACGCCCAGCAGTATGACGGCGACCGGCCGGGTGAAGTCCAGGGTGTCCTCGGCGGCGTCCAGGATCGCCCGGGGCTGGTGGACGTCGGCCGCGATGTAGTCCGTCACTCCCTCCGGGGAGCCGACGAGGAGGGCGCGGGCGTGGGTGAGGACGGTGGGGTCGTTGTCGACGTAGACGATCCGCGCGGTGGGCGCCGTCCGCTGCGCCACCTGGTGGGTGTTGTCCGCCGTGGGCAGACCGGTGCCGATGTCGAGGAACTGTCGGATGCCCGCGTCGCCCGCCAGATATCGCACGGCGCGGCCGAGGAAGGCGCGGTCCGCGCGGGCCACCTCGCGGATGCTGGGGTACATCGTGGTGATGCGGTCGCCGACCTGCTGGTCGACGTCGTAGTAGTCCTTGCCGCCCAGCCAGTAGTTCCACACCCTGGCGTTCTGCGCGACGTGCGCGACGGGGGGCGGCTCTCCCGGCGGGTCGCTGCGTTCGCTCACGTTGGCGCCCTCTCCACTCGACGGCTGCACTCGAGCTGGCACCGAGTCTAGGCGGCCCCGCCGGTACTCCGGCAGCGCAGCGCGGCGGAAGACTCGGGTGGACGGCCCCGGCCGGGAGGGGTTGAGGGTTGGCGGTTCCTCCAGCCGGAGCTGGCAGATGCTATAGGAAGAGCGCTCACGCATTGCAGATGCGAGCGCAGAACCCATACGTTGACGCACATGCAGTCGTACACCATCGGGCAGGCCGCACGCCTGCTCGGCGTCAGTCCGGACACGGCCAGACGCTGGGCGGACGCCGGGCGGGTCGCCACCCACCGCGACGAGAGCGGGCGCCGGGTGATCCAGGGACGTGATCTGGCGGCCTTCTCCGTCGCCCTCGGCCGGCACACCGGCGACGACGACGAGGAGACGCCCTACACCTCGGCCCGCAACGCGTTCCCAGGCATCGTCACGGCCATCAAGCTGGGCGACGTCGCGGCGCAGGTCGAGATCCAGGCTGGGCCGCACCGGCTGGTCTCGCTGCTCACCCGGGAGGCCGTGGAGGAGCTGGGGCTGGAGGTCGGCATGCAGGCCACCGCCCGGGTGAAGTCGACGAACGTGCACATCGACCGCCCCTGAGCGCTGCGGGCGCAGCCGTCCAGGCCGCGCCCGCAGCCCCCGACGGCCTCGCACCGTCCCGTCCGTCTCGCCGCACCCGCCGCACCAGGAGTTGCTGAATGCCGTCAGCCGTCTTCCCCCGTCCGACACCCCGCCGGGCGTGCGCCGTGCTCGGCGCCGCCGCCCTGCTCCTCCCCCTCGCCGCGTGCGGCGACGACAGCGCCGACAGCCGCGGCGGCGGGGGACGGACGGAGCTGACGGTGCTCGGCGCCGCGTCCCTCACCGATGTCTTCAAGGCGGCGGGCACGGCGTACGAGAAGGAGCACCCCGGCACCCGGGTGAAGTTCTCCTTCGCCGGTTCGCAGGCGCTGGCGGCGCAGGTCGAGCAGGGCGTGCCCGCGGACGTGCTGGCCACCGCGGACACCACCACCATGCGCGGCGTGCGCAGCGAGACCGGCAAGCCCGCGGTCTTCGCCAGGAACCGGCTGGTCATCGCGACGGGCGAGGGCAACCCGAAGAAGGTGAAGGGCCTGGAGGACCTGACGGACAGCTCGCTCAAGGTGGTGCTGGCCGCACCCGAGGTGCCCGTCGGGCGCTACGGCGAGCAGGTGCTGGAGGCGCAGCGGCTGAAGGTCGAGCCCGTCTCGCAGGAGCCGGACGTCCGGGCCGTGCTCAGCAAGGTGGAGCTCGGCGAGGCGGACGCCGGGCTGGTCTACAAGACCGACGCAGCCACTGTGCCCGGGAAGGTCGACGCCGTCGACATACCCGACCGGCAGAACGCCCTCGCCTCCTACCCCGCCGCCACCCTGAAGAGTTCCGAACACCCCGAGGAGGCCGCCGCGTTCGTCCACTGGCTGAGCACGCCCCCCGCGCAGAAACTGCTGCGCAAGGCCGGCTTCCAGCACCCGTGACCGGCTCGCACCCGCGCACGCGCCGGCCCGGCCCGCACCCGTCCGCGTCCGCACCGGACCCGCGTCCGGTGCGGCGCCCGCGTCTCGGCAGGCGCCGCACCGGGCGCCGGACACCGCTCGTGCTGGCGGTGCCGGCGCTGCTGGCGACGGGCTTCCTGCTGGTGCCGCTGCTCGGCATCCTGACGCGCACGGAGTGGCGGGCGCTCGGCACCCACCTGGGCAGCGAGGGCGTCACCGACGCGGTGCGGCTCTCGCTGCTGGTCTCCTTCGGCGCGCTCGCGCTCTCCCTGGTGCTGGGGGTGCCGCTGGCCTGGCTGCTGGCGCGGGTGGACTTCCCCGGCAAGGCCCTGGTCCGGTCGCTGGTGCTGCTGCCGATGGTGCTGCCGCCGACCGTCGGCGGAGTGGCACTGCTGCTCGGCTTCGGCCGGCGGGGACTGCTGGGCCCCTGGCTGGAGGATTCCTTCGGCATCGTCCTGCCGTTCCACACCTCGGGCGCCGTGGTCGCGGCGACGTTCGTGTCGATGCCGTTCCTGGTGATCAGCCTGGAGGGGACGCTCGCGGGACTGCGGCCCGCCTACGAGGAGACGGCCGCCTCGCTGGGAGCCGGGCCGCTTCGGGTGTTCGGCACCGTGACGCTGCCGCTGGTGGCCCCGGGGCTGGCCGCGGGGGCGGCACTGACCTGGGCCCGGGCGCTGGGCGAGTTCGGGGCGACGATCACCTTCGCGGGAAATCTGCCGGAGTCGACGCAGACCCTGCCGCTCCAGGTGTATCTGCTGCTCCAGAACGAGCCGGAGGCGGCGACCTCGGTCTCCCTGCTGCTGCTCGCCCTCGCGATGGCGGTACTGATCGGGCTGCGCGGCCGGTGGACGGGGGCCGGCGGCTCTCCGCACACGGGCGGTGGGCCCCACCGCCTGCCGGGACGGCGGAGGCGGCCGGCCGAGGAGACGCCACCGGCCGCGCCGACCCCCGGCAGCACGCCGCCGCCCGGCACCGGCGGTCCCGGCGCGGGCGTCCCCGCGGCCCGCGAGCCGGGCGACCTCCCGGACCCCGGCGCCCAAGGCGGGAGCTGGCCGCTGCACGCCCGGGTCACCGGGTTCACCGAGCTCACGCTGGTGGCCGCACCCGGCACCACGGTGGCGGTCGTCGGCCCCAACGGAGCGGGCAAGACGACACTGCTGCGGGCCCTCCTCGGCCTGACCCCCCGCGCCCGCGCCGAACTGGCGCTCGGCGACAGCGAGGTCGGCTCGCTGCCCCCGCACCGGCGCGGGGTGGCCTGGGTCCCGCAGGACGGCGCGCTCTTCCCGCATCTGACGGCGCTGTCGAACACGGCCTACGGACTGCGCGCACAGGGCGTGGGCCGCGCCGAGGCACGCCGCCAGGCGCAGGAGTGGCTGTCGCGGCTGGGGGTCGGGCACCTGGCGCATCGCAGGCCGGGCCAGCTCTCCGGCGGTCAGGCGGGCCGGGTGGCGCTGGCCCGCGCGCTGGCGGCCCGGCCCCGGCTGCTGCTGCTCGACGAGCCGCTGGCCGCGCTCGACCAGACGACGCGCGCGCGGGTGCGGCACACGCTGCGCGATCATCTCACCGGTTTCGGCGGGGTGTGCATGCTGGTCACGCACGATCCGGTGGAGGCGGTGTCGCTGGCCGACCGGGTCCTGGTACTGGAGGACGGCCGGGCTCTCCAGGACGCTCCGCCCGCCCAGGTCACCCGGCATCCGCGGTCGCCGTGGGTGGCCCGGATGCTGGGCCGCAACGCGCTGCCGGGCACCGGAGGGGGCGGCAGCGTCCTGGCCCTGGACGACGGGGGCACCCTGGTTGTCGCGGACCCGGTACCCGAAGGCGGCGCCGTGCTGGCGGTCATCGCCCCCGAGGCGGTCGCCCTGCACCGCGCACGGCCGCACGGCAGTCCCCGCAACGTACGGCGCGGGACGGTACGCGAGATCACCGCGGTCGGCAGTCGGCTGCGGGTGCTGGTCGCGGCGGAGCCCGGCGGCTCGGCGGCCGAGGACGACCCGGCAGCCGGTCCGGCAGGCGGCGGTCCGGACCTGGTGGCCGAGATCACCGCGGAGGCCGCGGCCGAACTCGAACTGGCGGACGGCGCGGAGGTGTTCACCAGCGTCAAGGCCACGGAGATCACCCTCGTGGAGCGGTGACCGGCGGCCCGGCGGGTACGCGGCCCCGGCGGGCACGGGCGGCGGGCGGCGGGCAGTCCGGGACGGGCTGCGCCACACCGTTCGGGATAATGACCGCGGCCGCCTCAGCGGTCGTTCCGTATACCGAACAGAGCATCGCGAGGAAGGAGGGGTCGTGAGCGGTCCCCAGGGGTCGGTCCGGAGCATGCTGGCACTCAACCTGAAGCGGGTGCGGGCCCGGCGCGGACTGTCGATCTCCGAGCTCTCCCGCCGGTCGAAAATCGGCAAGGCGACGCTCTCCCAGCTGGAGTCGGGCACCGGCAATCCCACCATCGAGACGGTCTTCAGCCTCTCGCGGGTCCTGGAGGTGCCGATCTCCGACCTGTTGGACACCCAGCGGCCCGCGGGGCTGCGCGTGGTCCGCGGCGAGGACGTCGAGGTGCTCAGCGGCGAGGGGGTCGAGCTGCGCCCGCTGCAGCGGATCGAGTCGGGAGAGGCCATCTTCGAAGTCTACGACCAGCAGTTCCGGGCCGGTGAGCGGCGCGACTCACCGGGCCATGTGGGCATCGAGCACACCGTGGTGCAGGCCGGACGGCTGGAGGTGGCCGTCGACGGGGAGGAGGCCGAACTGACGGCCGGGGACTACGTCGCCTTCGACGCCGCCCTGCCGCACAGCTACGCCGCCGCGGAGGGGACGGTGCGCTCGGTACTGCTCCTCCAGTACCGGACGGACCAGCGGCTGCATCCCAGCGCCCCGCACGCGCTGCCCGACGCGGACGCCCCGCACGGCGCGTGAGCCGCCGTCCGCCCGCCAGGCCCGCCGCCCCGGCGCGCGGCCTCCCGCATCCGCCCTCCGGCGCCCTGCACATCCGTTGACACGCCCCGGACGCTGACATAGCGTCCCTCTCGTTCGCTTTGCCGAACAGGGAGGTTCGATGAACCGAACGCGGGTCGCAGTGCTCGGCGCCGGCATCATCGGAGTGGCCTGCGCGCGTGAACTCGCCCTGGCCGGGCTGGAGGTGACGCTGCTCGACCGCGGCGGCGCGGGCGCGGCCACCACGTCGCACGGCGAGGGCAACGTCCTGGTCTCCGACAAGGGGCCCGGCCCCGAACTGCGGCTGGCCCAGTTCTCCCGGCGGCTGTGGCCCGAGGTGCTGGCCGCGGTCGCGGAACGCTCCCGGGCCGGGCGGCAGGCGGTCGCGGCCGCCGAATGGAACCCCAAGGGCGGCATCGTCGTCGCCACCACCGACGCCGGGGCCCGCGGCCTGACGGAGTTCTCCGCGGCCCAGCGCGGCGCCGGCGTGCGGGCCGAGGAGCTGACGAGCGACGCGCTCCGCACCGCCGAACCCTTCGTCACCTCCGCACACACGGCGGCCGTCCACTATCCCGAGGACGCCCAGGTGCAGCCCGCGGGCGCGGCGGCGGCGCTGCTGACCGACGCATGCGCGGCGGGCGCCGCGCTGCGCACCGGCGAGGAGGTGCTGGCCGGGGTCGTGCGCGGCGGCCGGCTGACCGGGGTGCGCACCCGCGGCGGGCTGCTGGAGGCCGATCTGTTCGTCGACGCGGCCGGACCGTGGTCGGGGGTGCTCTCCGCCCGGCTCGGGGCGCCGATCGCCGTGGCACCGCGCCGGGGTGACGTGCTGGTGACGACACCGCTGCCGCCGACCGTCTTCCACAAGGTGTACGACGCGGACTATGTGGGCGCGGTCGGCAGCAGCGAGGAGGAGTTGCAGACCGCAGCCGTGGTGGAGTCCACCGCTGCGGGCAGCGTGCTGATCGGGTCCTCACGGCGCCGCGCGGGCTTCGACGACCGGCTGCGGCCCGAGGCGCTGTCGGCCGTCGCCGCCAAGGCGCTGCGCCTCTTCCCCTCCCTGGCGGGGGTGCCGGTGATGCGGGCGTACGGCGGATTCCGGCCGTACGTGCCGGATCATCTGCCGATCATCGGTGCCGACCCCCGGTTGCCGGGGCTCTGGCACGCGACCGGTCACGAAGGGGCCGGGATCGGGCTGTCGGTGGGCACCGGGCGGCTGCTGCGGCAGCTCGTGCTGGGCGAACCGGCCGGGGTCGGGAGTCATGCCTTCCGGGTTGACCGCCCGGCCGGGCCGGCAGCGCCGTCCTCCCGGCAGGAGGAGGAGCAGGAGCAGCCGCCGACCTCCCTGCGGCAGGAGCGGCGACAGGGACAGGAGGAGAGATGAGTCCGAGACGCGTACCGGCCCGCGGTGCCGCCGACGGCCGCGGTGAGCGCCCGCTGCGGATCACCGTCGACGGCCGGCCCGTCGACGGCGTCGCGGGGCAGACGGTGGCGGGAGTGCTGCTCGCCGCCGGCCGCACCGCGTGGCGCAGCGGGCCCTCCGGCGCCGCGCGCGGGGTGTTCTGCGGCATCGGCGTCTGCTTCGACTGCCTGGTGACCGTCAACGGGGACCGCGACGTACGTGCCTGTCTGCGGCGCGCGGCGGACGGCGACGAGGTGCGCACCCAGTCCCGGGCCCGGCCCGGTACCGGCGGGGCACAGCCCGCGGACACCGGAGCGGGCGGGTCCGCGGAGCGCGGGGAGGCTGCCGGATGACCCGTCGTCATGTCGCGGTGACCGGAGCCGGGCCGGCCGGGCTGGCCGCCGCGTACGCCGCGCTGGCGGCGGGCGCCCGGGTGACGCTGATCGACTCCGCCGAACAGCCGGGTGGCCAGTACCACCGGATGCCGCCCGAGGCGTACGCCGAGCACCCCGGCACGCGCCGGCGCGGCCGGGCCGCCTTCCTCCGGCGACGCCACCGGGTGCTGACGCATCCGCGATGCCGCTGGCTGCCGGAGACCTCGGTGTGGGCCCTGGAGCGTACCGGCCCCGGCGACGGCGCCCCCGCCGCGGGACCCCCCGCGGCGGGGGGCTTCGGGCCGCCGCCGCGGGTGCACCTGCTGTGCGGCGGCCCCGCGGACGGCGCCGGGCGCGCCCGGCGCACGCTGGACGCGGACGCGCTCGTGCTGGCGACCGGCGCACACGACCGGGTGCTGCCCTTCCCCGGCTGGGAGCTGCCGGGCGTCTGCACCGCCGGGGCCGCGCAGGCGCTGGTGAAGGGCGAACGCCTGGTGGTCGGCGACCATGTCGTCGTCGCGGGCAGCGGGCCCTTCCTGCTCGCGGTCGCCGCGTCGCTGCTGGAGGCGGGTGCGGGGGTGCGGGAGGTACTGGAGGCCGGCACCTTCCCCACCCTCGGCCGGAACTGGCTGGACCGGCCCTGGGAGTTGGCGGGGCAGTTCGGCAAGACGGCCGAACTCGCCGGAAGCGCGGCGGCGCTGGTGCGCCACCGGGTGCCCTACCGGCTCGGCCGCACGGTCGTGGAGGCGCGAGGCGACGGCCGGGTGGAGGAGGTCGTCACGGCGCGGCTGCGCCCGGACTGGTCGGTCGTGGCCGGGACGGAGCGCACGGTGCCGGTGGACGCGCTGTGCGTCGGGCACGGGTTCACCCCCCGTCTGGAGCTCCCGCTGGCCGCGGGCTGCGCGGTGCGGGACGCACCGGCCGATGCCGGTGGCGGCGCCGGACCGTTCGTGGTCGTGGACGGGGAGCAGCGCACCAGCGTGCCGGGCGTCTTCGCCGCCGGGGAGATCACCGGTATCGCCGGGGCCCCGGCAGCCCGGGCCGAGGGCGCCGTCGCGGGATGGGCGGCGGCCGGCGGCGACCGTTCGGTGCCCGCGCTGCGGGTGCTGCGGCGCAGCCGGGACGAAGGGCGGTCCTTCGCCCGCAGGCTGGCCAGAGCGCACCCGATCGGTGCGGGCTGGCCCGGCTGGCTGCGCCAGGACACGGTCGTGTGCCGCTGCGAGGAGACCGACTACGGCACGCTGTGCGCGGCGTTCGGCGATCCGGCGCAGGCGGCGCCGCGGGTCGCCAAGCTGAGCACCCGGGCCGGACTCGGCCCGTGCCAGGCCCGGGTCTGCGGCCCCACCGTCGCCGAGCTGCGTGCGCGGTACGGCGCCGCCGGGTCCGCGGGCCGCGGTACGGCCGCGGAGCCGCCCGGGCACACCCCGCACCGCAGACCGCTGGCCCAGCCCCTCCGCCTCGGTGAACTGGCTGCTCCATCGGAGCCGTTCGCCGACCCGGAGGACCCGTCCGACCCGATCGACCAGAGGTGAGACGCTCATGACCGGCGACAACCGAGCCGCCCGGCCCCAGCAGCCGCAGCGGAGCCCGCGGGGTCTCGGCGGTGTGCTGGTGGCCACCGCGCTGCCCTACCGCGAGAACGCCTCGGCCCCGGCGGGCCTGGCCGTGGACCACGACCGCTACGCCGCACACTGCCGGTGGCTGGTGGAGAGCGGCTGCGACGGCGTCGGGCCCAACGGCTCGCTGGGCGAGTACTCCTCCCTCACCGACCGGGAGCGCCGGGAGGTGGCCCGCACCGCCATCGAGGCGGTGAGTGGTACGGGCACCGTCGTCGTCGGGGTGCACGGTGTCGGCTCGCACCAGGCCCGCCGCTGGGCGGAGGCCGCCGCGGAGGACGGCGCGGACGGGGTGCTCTGCCTGCCGCCGACGATGTACCGCGCCAACCGGGGTGAGGTGCTGGCCCACTTCACGGAGGTGGCCGCCGTGGGTCTTCCGGTGATGGTCTACAACAACCCGATCGACACCAAGGTGGATCTCACCCCGGAACTGGTCGCGGAGATCGCGCAGATCGACAACGTCGTGGCCGTCAAGGAGTTCTCCGGGGACGTGCGGCGGGTGCTGGAGCTCAGGGAGCGGACCGCGGGAACCGGGCTGGAGGTGGTCAGCGGCGCCGACGACGTGGTGCTGGAGAGTGTGCTGATGGGTGCGACCGGCTGGTTCGCCGGGTTCCCCAACGTCTTCCCGGCCGAGTCGGCGCGGCTGTTCGAACTGGCCGCGGCGGGGAAGCTGGAGGAGGCGCGGGCCCTGTACGAGCCTCTGGTGGCCGCCTTCCGCTGGGATTCGCGCACCGAGTTCGTCCAGGCGATCAAGCTCGGCATGGAGCAGGTGGGCAGGTTCGGCGGGCCGTGCCGCCCGCCGCGCGGGCCACTGAGCCCGGCGCAGCGGGAGCAGGTCGAGGCCGACATGGCGCGCGCGGTCGCCGCACTCGCGCAGCGGGAGGCCTGATGCGCTCGGTCCGTTCGCTCAGTGCCGTCGACTCGCACACCGAGGGCATGCCGACCAGGGTCGTGACCGGCGGGGTGCCGCCGATCCCGGGTGCCACCATGGCCGAGCGCCGCCGCTGGGCTGTCGCGCACCTGGACGAGCTGCGCAGGTTCCTGGTGGACGAGCCGCGCGGGCACCCGGCGATGAGCGGCGCGCTGCTGCAGCCGCCGCTGCACCCGCAGGCCGACTGGGGTGTGGTCTACGTCGAGGTGAGCGGCTTCCTGCCGATGTGCGGACACGGCACCATCGGGGTGGCGACGGTGCTGGTGGAGACCGGCATGGTGGAGGTGACCGAGCCCGAGACCACGGTCCGGCTGGACACCCCCGCCGGTCTGGTGGAGGCGCGGGTGACCGTACGGGACGGAGCGGCCGAGCGGGTCACGCTGCGGAACGTGGACGCGTTCGCGCTGGAGCTGGACGCCGCCGTCCGGGTGCCGGGGCTGGGCGAGGTCGGCTACGACATGGCGTACGGCGGCAACTTCTACGCCATCACCGAACTCGACCGGCTCGGCCTGCCGTTCGACCGGGCACGGAAGGACGACATCCTCGCCGCGGGCCTCGCCCTGATGGACGCCGTAAACCAGCACAACCGGCCGGTTCACCCGGCCGATCCCGCGATCGGCGGCTGCAAGCATGTGCAGTTCCTGGCACCGGGCTCGGACGGGCGGCACTCGCGCAACGCCATGGCCATCCACCCCGGCTGGTTCGACCGCTCGCCCTGCGGCACCGGCACCTCGGCGCGGATGGCGCAACTGCACGCCCGCGGCGCGCTGCCGCTGCACACGGAGTTCGTGAACGAGTCGTTCATCGGCACCCGGTTCACCGGGCAGCTGCTGGAGACCACCGAGGTCGGCGGAGTACCCGCGGTCGTACCGGAGTTCTCCGGCCGCGCCTGGATCACCGGCATGGCCACCTATCTGCTCGACCCCCGGGACCCGTTCCCGCACGGCTTCGTCCTCTAGCCGACCGGACCGAACACGGGACCAGCCGACTGCCCCACCGCCGGACAGCGGGACCACCGGCCCGCCGGCCGGAAGTCGACCGGAGCTGCGGGTCGTCTTTCCGGCTGCGGTCGGGGCGGTCCGCCGGCGGCGGGATCGCTCGCAGCTGAACGCCGTGACAAAGGCGGTGCCCAGCGGGCAGGCTCGGGGCATGGAGAGACCTGAGTTCATCGAAGTCCTGGGCAAAGAGGCCCAGTTGTTCGCCGACGCGGTCGGCCGGGCCGAGCCCGGCACGCCGGTGCCGACCTGCCCGGAGTGGACCGTGCGGGACCTGGCCCTGCATCTGGGTACGGTGCACCGCTGGGCGGCCGGGATGGTGCGTGAGGGCCGCACGGAACCCGTACGGCCCTCGTCGCCGGCCGGACTGGCCGACGAGGCGCTCGCGCCCTGGCTGCGGGAGGGCGCCGAACTGCTGGTCGAGGTACTGGAGGCGGCGCCCGAGGACCTGGAATGCTGGACGTTCCTGCCCGCCGGGTCCGCCGCGGCCTTCTGGACCCGCAGGCAGGCCCACGAGACGGCGGTGCACCGGGTCGACGCCGAGGCGGCACTCGGGGCGCCCCTCTCCCCGCTGCCCGCCGGGTTCGCCGCCGACGGGGTCGACGAGCTGCTGTGCGGATTCTATCCGCGGGGCGGCACACCGGAGGGCTTCGCCTCCGATCCCCGCACCCTGCACCTCCGGGCGACGGATGTCGCCGGCGCCGCCTGGACCGCGGTCCTGGGCGACCCGGCGCGGGCGGAGCGCGCCACCGCGCCGCCGTCCGCGCCGGACTGCGTGTACGAGGGCACGGCACAGGACCTCTACCTCGCCCTGTGGAACCGGCTCCCGCTCTCGGAGCTGACCCTCAGTGGTGAGGTGTCCGTGGCGCACCGCTGGCGGGAGGTGTTCCGGCTGTGACCGCTGCCGCTGCCCGACGCCGCCGGATCGCGCCCCGGGTGGCGACGGCCTGCGCCGCCCCGCCCACCGCCCATGCGAGCAGCACCAGGAGGGCGCTGATCCACAGCGGGCCGCGGTAGCCGGATCCGCTGCTCAGCGCGAGGCCCCCGGCCCAGGGGCCCAGCGCAGCACCGACGTTGAGCGCCGCCGTCGCGAAACCGCCCGCGAGGGAGGGCGCCTCGGCGGCGGCGTACAGCGCCTGGGAGATCAGTGTGGAGCCGACGGCGAACGACAGCACGCCCTGGACCGGCACGAGGACGACGGCCGCGTACGGGTGCCCGGCTGTCAGCCCGAACAGGGCCCACCCGAGCGATAGTGCGGCGCCGGCCGCGACCAGCAGCCGCAGCGGATACCGGTCGGCGAGTCGGCCCGCGGCGGCGGTGCCCAGGAAGGAGCCGAGGCCGAAGAGGGCCAGCAGTCCCGGCACCCAGCCGTCCGCGAACCCGGCCACCTCGGTGAGCAGCGGAGCGAGGTAGGTGAAGGAGCAGAAGGTGGCGCCGTTGACCAGGGCGCCCAGCAGCAGTGTCACCAGCAGCCGCGGCTCGCGCAGAGCCCGCAGTTCCCGGCGGACGCCGGTGTTCGGTGCGGCTGCCGGGTGCGCCGGCCGCGGTGGGTCCGGCCGCGCTCCGGGCAGCGAGCGGACGAGGGCCGCGAGGGCCGGCGTCGAGAGCACCGCCACGGCCCAGAACGCCGTGCGCCACCCCCATGCCTGCCCCAGCAGAGCTCCGGCGGGCACTCCGGCGACGCAGGCGAGCGTGACCCCACCGAGCAGCACGGAGACGGCCCGCCCCTTGGCGTCGGGCGGCACCATCGCGGCCGCGGCGGCCAACGCGACGGCGAGGAACCCTGCGTTGGCCAGCGCCCCGACCACCCGGGTGGCGACCAGGACGGCGAAGCTCGTCGTGGACGCACCCACGACATGGGCCAGCAGGAACACGCTCAGGAAGCACAGCAGTGCCCCCCGCCTGTCCCAGCGGCTGCCGAGGGCCGCCATCAGCGGCGCGCCCACGACCATTCCGACGGCGAACGCCGAGGTCAGCGACCCGGCCGCCGCGAGAGACACCCCCATTCCGGCGGCGATGTCCGGCACGATCCCGGACAGCATGAACTCCGACATCCCCTGCGCGAAAACCGCCAACGCAAGTACGTACAGCACGAAAGGCATGAAACCCGCAATCCTCACTCGGATCGGAAAGGACGGCGGCAGGCGCGCGGCACCGGTGGCGGGGCCTGACGGAGGCAGCCTGAGCAGGCTGCACGGCGCCTCGTGCGGAGGCGCGTGGGTCAGGAGTGAGTCGGCCCGGCCGGGCGCATGGCGGCACTGCCGCGGAACAGCGCGGGGCACGGCGATCCGGTGGCGTGCGGCCGACGCGGACGGCGCGGGACAGCCACCGGAGAACCGGTGGCTAGCGTCTGGACGCCTCGGGGCTGGACATGCCCGCACTGTAACCGTGCGGGGCGCCGCGCTCCACGGGTTTTCCGGGCGGCCTCGCACGGGACGGGCGGTGCTGGGGGGGCAGGCGCGGCAGGCGGCACGGCCGTCGGGGCGCCGGCCGCCCGGAGGCGGGTGTTCAGCCGTCTGCGGGACCGTCCACGCGCTGGCCGACCCCCGCTCCCCGAACACCGACCTGATCCTCACCGGCCCGCAGGCGCTCTCCTACGACGACGTCGCCGCCGTCCTCAGCCGCGTCACCGGCCGCACCGTCACCCATCGGAAGCTCACCGGCGGCCAACTGCGCGACCGGCTGGCCGAGTCCCTGCCCACCACTTTCGCGACGCTGCTCGCCGGGCTGGACCGGGCCATCGCCGAGGGCGCCGAGGACCGCACCACCGACACCGTGCAGCACCTCACCGGCCGCCCGGCGGGCACTTTCGCCGCCTTCGCCGAACGAGAGCTGGCCTGAGCAACGTTCGCGGCAGGAGCGTCACAGGTTGCCCACGTAGGATGCCGCCGCCCCGGCGCCGACGGCGGGTTCGGGTACGGCCGCGGATGCGTCGGCAGCGGCACGGTCCGGCGCCCCGGTCTCCGCTTCGGCTTCGCCCTCGGCACGGGCCAGGAGCGCGAGCAGCCGCGCCGTCAGCCCGGCATCCGCGTCCAGGAGCGGGCCGCGTACCGGCCCCGCGGGCAGACCCCGCGCGTCGAGCAGCGCCTTCACCGCGACCGTACCCGGCTGCCCGGTCATCACCGCCTCCGTCAGCGGGGCGAGTGCGCGATGGCGGCGGGCCGCCAGGACCCGGTCTCCCGCGTCGTACGCGTCGAGCACCCCGCACACCAGCGGCGCCGCGATGTTGGCGACCGTGCTCACGCACCCCGCGCCGCCGATCGCCCGCAGCGGCAGCGCGAACTCGTCGCAGCCCGCGTAGTAGGCCAGCCCCGTCTCCGCCATCACCCGCGAGGACTTCAGCAGGTCGTAGGCGCAGTCCTTCACGCCCCGGATCCGCGGGTGCGCCGCCAGCCGCAGCAGGCTCCCGGTGGTGAGGGCGGTCCCGGTACGGCCGGGGATGTCGTACAGCATCACGGGCAGCCCGGTGGCGTCGGCGACGGTGCGCAGATGGTGGACCACGGCCTCCTGCGTGGGGCGCGAGTAGTACGGCGTCACCACCAGGAGGCCGTCCGCACCGCACGCTTCGGCGTCCCGGGCGAGCGCGGCAGTGTGGCGGGTGTCGCTCGAACCGACCCCCGCCACGATCCGGGCCCGGCCCCCCACCTCCGCCGCCACGGCACGCACCAGCGCGCTCTTCTCCTCGTGCGAGGTGGTCGGCGACTCCCCCGTCGTCCCGCTGAGCACGAGAGCGTCGCAACCCCCCTCGTCCACCAGCCGCACGGCGAGCCGCCGTGCGCCCTCGATGTCCAGCTCCCCCGTCTCGTCGAAGGGGGTGACCATGGCAGCTGCGACACGCCCGAACGGGCCTGTGGAGATCGGCATGCCAGGAGTGTGCGGGCGTCCCCGCCCGCGGGACCATTCAATTGCCGTGAACCCGTGGGATCAGCAGCGCTTCACGGTGCGGCGGAACCCGCACGCGGCGGGGCGGCCGTCCGGACCCGCACCGAGGACGGGACCCGGGCCCGCGCGGTCAGCGGGTGCCTCGCTCCCCGCCGTTGACGTTGAGCACCTGCGCGGTGATGTCGCGTGCCGCGGGCGAGGCCAGGAACGCGACGGCGCCTGCGATGTCCTCCGGGCGGCCCGGGCGGCCGACCGCGGTGGAGGCGATGAGGTGAGCGCGCCGCTCGGGGGTGAGGTGGTCGCCGAAGAACTCCGTGTCGGCCACGTATCCCGGTGCGACGACGTTCGCCGTGATGTCGCGCGCGCCCAGCTCACGGGCCAGGCCGAGGTTCCAGGAGGCGAGCCCCGCCTTGGCCGCGCCGTAGGCGCCCGCACCCTTGTCGGCCGCGATGGAACCGATACTGACGACAGCGCCGCCCTCGGCCAGCCGGTCCTCGACCGCCTTGGTCGTCAGCGCCGCGGTCAGCAGATTGGCGTCCAGATTGGCGCGGAAGCTCCGGGCGAACCGTGCCAGGGGGTTGAGCGCGGGATCCCCGGCCTCTTCCGCCGGGCCGAAGTCGGTGTTCCCGCCCGCGTTGTTGACGAGTACGTCGAGCCGCTCGGGCAGCGACGGCAGCAGCCGGGCCACCGCCTCCGGGTCGGTGTGGTCGCAGACCACGGCCTGTGCGCCGATCCGTTCGGCGGCCGCCGCCAGCGGAGCCTGCCGCCGCCCGGTCAGCACGACCGTGTCCCCCTGCTCCGCGAAGTGCCGCGCCACGGCAGCCCCGATGCCTGTCGCACCACCGGTGACCAGGATGCCGCGTGCCATAGAGTGTCCTCCGGATTCATTCAGGGCTAAATTTAGAACTAAACGTAGCGCGGAGAAGCGGACATGGCAAGCGACGAGCACCCACTGGACACCCCGACCGACTACCCGGTGGCGGACATCGCCGCCGCATGGGAACGCGAGCGTCCAGGTACCCCCGTCTCCTCGATCGGCATCGTCACGCCACTGTGGCGACTGGCCAAGCTCTTCGCCGACGACCGCCGCCGGGTACTCGCCCGCGCGGACGTCGACGTCGCCACTCTGGACCTGCTCAGCATGCTGCGGCGGGCGGGCGAACCGTACGCCCTCACCACCCGCGACCTGGCGGACCGCTCCATGGTCACCGCCGGCGCCATCTCCCAGCGGGTCACCCGGGCCGAACAGGAGGGGCTGGTCACCCGCCGCCCCGGCGAGGGCCGCCGCCGGTCGGTCGTCGTGGAATTGACCACCGCCGGACACCGGCTGGTCGAGTCCACCGTCGACCAGGTACTCACCCGTGAGGCCGAACTGCTGACGGGCCTCGCACCGGACCAGCAGGAGCAGCTCACCGGGTTGCTGCGGGTGCTCCTGCAGGACGTGCAGCACCGGTTGAACGACCACCGGCTGACCCAGGTGGGCGAACAGGAGTGACCAGCGACCAGGCGTACTTCCACGAGCGTGGGCGACGTCAGGCCTGCCTGATCACGGCGAGGAGAGAGGTACGGCAGAGTCCGACAGGGCCGGCCGGCAACAAGAGTGCCTCGCGGGCGGTGCGGGACCACTCGGCTCCTGGCCCGCCGCCGCTCTCACACGGCAATCGGAACCCAAGGCATCGCCTCACGCCATCCCCCGCGGTCGTACGCCCAGTCGATCATCACCTTGGCGATCGGCGCCGGACCGACCATCTCGTGGGGCCTGGGGACATGGGCCTGGAAGTGCTTGTCCGCGCTGCCTTCGCGGTACTCCACCTGGTAGCTCATGTCGTCGTTCAGACACACCTGCATGTAGTGCTGATCCACAGGCTCGAGGTCGAGCCTTTCCAAGATCACGAACCGGTGCCGCAGATTCATGTCCGCCAGCAGATCGTGCAGAACTTCCTCGCTCGGATCGTCCACCGCACGCCCGTCGTCTTCGATCGCCCGCAGTACTGGTTGCGCCATGCTCGCGACTCTACTGATCCACCACGGGTCACCCACCCACCCGTGCCCTTCCCGAGAAGGGGCCTCGGTCCGCGGGAGTAGGCCCCTCGCCTCATGTGCGCTTCGCTGCCGCTGGCTAGAGTCGCCGCCCATGCAGACCACGGGAACGGATCGCCGGGAGACGGCGGAACGCAGGCGCGACACTCTGGACCGGCTGACCACCGAACGGGACATCTGGGTGTCGACAGCACATCCTGAGTACGGCCCGCACCAGGTGCCGCTGTGGTTCTCATGGGACGGGCAGGCGGTGTGGATGTGCACCGGTGCCGCGTCCGCGACGGCGCGGAACGTCCGCGCCGAGCCGCGGGTGCGCCTGGCGCTGCCCGACACCTTCGACGTGGTGCTGCTCCAGGGCGCGGCGGAGTGCTTCCCGGACCAGGACGTCCCCGGCGACGCGGCCGATGCCTTCGCCACCGAGTTCGGCTGGGACCCGCGCAGGGAAGAAGAGCCCTTCGTCTACCTGCGTGTGGCGCCGAAGACCGTGCGCGCGTGGCGCGGCGAGCCGGAACTGCGCGGCCGGGTCATCATGCGCGACGGGACGTGGCAGGGCTAGCCTTCTCGCCGGCCCCGGCCCGGCCCCGGCCCGAGGACCGGACTCGGGGCACCTTCGGCCCCTCCCCCGTCCGGGGAGCGGTCCCGGCACCTCCCGCGTCCGCGCCGCACGCTCAGTCCGCCGTCCCGGCCGCCAACTCGCAGGCATGCGCGTACTCCCGCACCAGTGGGCGGCGGTCATCGGCACGCCAGGCCAGGACGTGAAGGCAACGTGCGGGGAGGCAGGGCAGCTACCGGTGGAAGACGATACTCGGGCAGGTGTCGGGGTCCGTTTCCACGAACAGATCGGGCTTGTTCCGGGTGCCGCCGATTTCCAGATACTGCGGCTCGGTGGGCATTCGTTGCTCGGGGGTGCCGCTGAGGAAGTCGAGCTTGATCTGGCGGAACTCTTCTCCACCGGTGGTCTCCTCCTTGCGGAACTCCCAGGTTCCCTCACCCTGGAACTCCTTGCCGGCAGGGCCGTTCTCGCCCAGTTCCTCCAGCGAGATCGCCCAATTCTTCACCCGTACTGAGCCGACCTGAGCCGTACGCCCTTCGGGATACCGGGTGGAGGCGTGCCCCAGGGTGAGGCGCATGCCGTGCGGGCCCTGGTAGTCCCCGTTCAGGTCCCTGGCGCGCACGGTGGTGCTCGACCTGGGACACGGGCCCGAAGCGTCGTCCAGGACAGTGCAGGAGCTCAGGGTGACCAGAGCGCACGCGGCCACCGCTGCCGTCTTGTGGGACACCGTGCCGCTCGGCCTTCGTGTGGGGACAGCCGAGCCGTGCGTCGTCATGGAAGCCATCGTTTCAGTGCTCATCCGGAGCTTCGAAGCGGGGCGGGTGGATGCGCTCCGTCCATGTCATCTTTTCGTGGATGCCGGTGCCGGCCCTCGTCCCGCAAGGGCTTCATCAGCTCCTTGTGGATCCGGCCGGGCAGACCGTCGATGGCGGTGATGACCTCTTTCCACTTCTGGACCAGGTCCGTAAGAACCGAGAAGTCAGTGGTCATCAACTCGTGATAGAAGTCTTCGTCCCTCATCGGTCGTACTCGTCAATCGCCGAACGACGCGGGGCCACGGGCGGCAGGGCCGGGCCAACAGGGCCAGGTGAGGGGACGCCGTGCCGCCCCGGCTGCCGCAACACCTTCTCCAAGTCGGCCCTGGCACCGTGGTCCTGAGTCTGGTACGCCCTCTTGGCGTCCCGCAGGCTCTGCTCGATCCTTGCCCAGCCACGCAGCCACGTTCCCGGCCTGGATCTCCCACTGCTCGTGTGACTTTCGCAGCCCCTGGGCGGCAGTCCAGCCCTCGAACTCAGTCGCCGCCGTGCCCGTGGACGTCTCCTACGAAGCCGCGGCCTCGTAGAAGGCCGTGTGGATCTCCCCAGCGCTGGTAGCGCCCTTGGCCAGCACGCTGTGGGTAACGTTCAATTGGGGCTTGAGGATCGAGCCACCGCCCGGCTGCCGGGGAAGGAGATCGCCTTCTTCCCGCGGCGGTTCGAGCATGCCCTGCTCACCCGGCGGAACCGGCGGTCCCGACGCCGGCTCCGGCAGCTCGCTGTCGCCTTTTGACTCCGAACCACTCACGTCCGCACCGTCCCCATCTCAGACTCCCCCGCCCACCACAGAACCGCTGCCCCCTCGCGGATTCGGCCACAGCTGTCACCAGGCCCAATCCTCGGAGATCCAGGAAGCGGTGATAGCACAGAAGTGCTCAGGTCCTTCTCCAAACAGCACGTTCAGTGACACGAAGTGCCGCTTCGCTGATCATTTTGTCAGGCGAGTATCGGCAAGGCTGTCGTCCCCCGACCCCGTCGCGGTCGGTCGCTCAACGCTACGAGGCGCAGTTCCTTCGCCGCGACCAGGTCACCACGGCGAATCGGACGAACGGCCTCGCTCCCAGCCTGGCTCATCCGCCCACCCTATGACCGGGGTCTGACAGGAAGCCCTGCCGTCTCCCAGGCCCGTGCCGACTGCCGGGGCTCCGCCCACCCTCTCGGCCTCGAACGGGAACCCGCCGAGTGACCTGCCGCGTGTTCTCCGACATGACGTGCAGCACCAGTCGAATGACCACCAGTTGACACAGACAGGAGAACTGCGGTGACTATCAGGGACTGTCGGCACTCCTTTCACTGTAGTAACTTTAAGTGATCAAAACTGCGGGTGATTCGAACCGCCGTCACCCACGGACAGAGAGCTGAGAGAACGTGCGCATGAACAAGCAGGCCAGCACGGCGATGTGGACCGCAGCGGCCCTCGCCGCGTCCCTCCTCCTGGGCGCGTGCGGGAGCGACGGCGGGTCGGACGGAAAGATCGACGGCGCCGACGACGGCGCCAAGAAGACGAGCAAGTCGTTCTCTCCGTCGCAGAGTTCGGATGCCCCCGGCCACCGGGAACCGGAGGACATCAAACTGGCGAAGGACGCCAAGAACGTCTTCGAGGAAGCCGAGACGGGCAACCCCGAGAAGGACGCGGTCCTGGCCGACAACCAGGCACGGATCAACGCGATCGACCGGGTCATCACCACGGGGAAAGACCCGAACCTGGTGAAGGTCTACGCCAAGGAGCAGTCACTGCTCGCCTCGAACAAGTACATCCTCGAAGCGAAGAAGGACCAGCAGAGCTGGGCCGGTGTTACGCGCTACTACGACCAGAGGGTCGAACTGGAGAGCGACACCGTAGCGCAGATCTACTTCTGCATCGACGAAAGCAAGGCCAAGAACAAGCTTCTCAAGACGGGGAAACTCGAACCGAACAACGGGGGCGACTTGAACTACATCTTCACCCGACTCCGAATGGAGCGGAACAAGGACGGAGTATGGCAGGCGACGTCAGGTCACGAGACCGCGAAGGCCAAGAAATGCATGGAGTGATTCGCAAGAACTCGATCATCGCGCTGACGACGGGACTTCTCCTCGCGGCCTCCGCCACCGCGCACGCGGACCCGAAGGGCTCCGGCGCGAGCAGAGCTTCGGGCGG
Source organism: Streptomyces sp. WMMB303 (assembly GCF_029351045.1). Classification (NCBI taxonomy): domain Bacteria; kingdom Bacillati; phylum Actinomycetota; class Actinomycetes; order Kitasatosporales; family Streptomycetaceae; genus Streptomyces; species Streptomyces sp. WMMB303. The sequence goes on from NZ_JARKIN010000001.1 coordinate 1,453,871, forward strand.
AACCGACGGCGCCGACATCACCGCCAAGGTCTCGCACATCCGGATCGTCCAGGGCGACAGCAAGGGTGGCGGGAAGACGGTCAAGCTGGACCCGAAGGATCCCGACTGGGAAGCCCCGGCCTGCTGGTACGAGCCGAAGACGACGCCCAAGGAGCTCAAGAAGAAGATCGAGGACGCCAAGCCGGAGAAGCGGGAGGAGAAGGACGGGAAGAAGGACTCCGGCACGATCTTCGACGATCTCGAGGAAAGCAACCAGAAGGCGTCGGACGCGCTCTCGGAGCAGGTCGTCAACCTCTACGAGAACTACTACCAGACCGACAAGTACGACGACTACAACATGGACCAGCAGGGCAAGGGCTACTTCTGGGAAGGCGTGCGCAACCCCGACCGGGCGGACGATCCCGAGGCTGACGCGTGCAGCGAACACGCCATCTGGGTGCCGAAGGGGGATCCGCCCGAGGACATGCCGCTGGCCGTCAGCCCGAAGATCCTCGCGCAGTACGCCTACGAGCAGCTCCCCATCCCGGAAACGGAACTGTCGTTGAACCCCGACGGCAAGCAGACCGTCAACCTCGACACCTGGGTATGGCTGGACCGGAGCAGGTTCAAGCCGGTGAAGGCGGTCGCCGAACTCGATCTCATCGACGGGACCAGGCTCTCCGCGACCACCACCGCCACACCCGAGTCGCTGACCCTCGAACCCGGCACCGGCGACGCGAAGACCTATCCCGCTTCGGGAAAGTGCGAGTTCAAGAACGGCGCACTGGGTGAGAAGTACTCCGCCGGGAAGAAGGACCGCACACCGCCCTGCGGCCTCCGGTATCTGAGGGCCACCGGCGAGAACAGTTCCTACACGCTGAAGGCCACGCTCACCTGGAAGGTGGCGTGGAAGAGCACCGAGGACCCGGGGGGCACGTTCCCGTCGGGCACCTTCAGCACCACGAAGAACCTCACCGTGAAGGAGATCCAGTCCATCGTGCGTGACTGAGCCGTCAGCGGCGCGGACGCAGTGCGGCGCCTGCCACAAACCCGGTCGGGGACTGGCAGGCGCCGCTTCGTCCGTACGCCCTTGTACGGAAGTTCGGGGTGGTGCCCCGCCTCAGACCGCCAAGGCGCGGTCCGTGGGGCGGACGGGGGCGTGCAGGGTGCTGTGCTCGCCGGTGAGGTGGCGGTCGACGGCCTTGGCCGCCGAGCGGCCCTCGGCGATGGCCCAGACGATGAGGGACTGGCCCCGGCCGGCGTCCCCGGCGACGTAGACGCCGGGGACGTTGGTGGCGTAGTCGCCGTCCCGTGCGATGTTGCCGCGGGCGTCGAGTTCCACACCGAACTGCTCGACCAGCCCGTTCTCCCGGTCGACACCGGTGAAGCCCATGGCCAGGGTGACCAACTGGGCCGGGATCTTCCGCTCGGTGCCGGGCTTGGGCTCCAGCTTGCCGTCCACCATCTCGACCTCCACCAGGTGGAGCCACTGGACGTTGCCGTCCTCGTCGCCTTCGAAGTGGGTGGTGTTGACGGAGTAGACCCGCTCGCCGCCCTCCTCGTGGGCGCTGGTGACCTTGTAGAGCAGCGGGAACGTGGGCCACGGCTGGCGGCCCGGGTCCCGGTCCTCGCCCGGCTTGGGCATGATCTCCAGCTGGGTGACGGAGGCGGCGCCCTGGCGGTGCGCGGTGCCCACGCAGTCGGCACCGGTGTCGCCGCCGCCGATGACGACGACGTGCTTGCCCTCGGCGCTGATCGGGGAGACGGTCAGGTCTCCCTCCTGCACCTTGTTGGCCAGCGGCAGGTACTCCATCGCCTGGTGCACGCCGTTCAGCTCGCGGCCGGGCACCGGCAGGTCGCGGGCGGTGGTGGCGCCGGCCGCCACGACGACCGCGTCGTAGCGCTTGCGGAGCTTCTTCGCGTCGATGTCGCGGCCGATCTCCGTCTCGGTGCGGAATTTGGTGCCTTCCGCGCGCATCTGCTCGATACGGCGGTTGATGTGCCGCTTCTCCATCTTGAACTCGGGGATGCCGTAGCGCAGCAGTCCGCCGATGCGGTCGGCCCGCTCGTAGACCACGACGGTGTGTCCGGCCCGGGTGAGCTGCTGGGCGGCGGCCAGGCCCGACGGGCCGGAGCCGATGACGGCGACGGTCTTGCCGGAGAGGCGCTCGGGCGGCTGCGGGGTCACGTCCCCGTTCTCCCACGCCTTGTCGATGATGGAGACCTCGACGTTCTTGATGGTGACGGCCGGCTGGTTGATGCCCAGCACGCACGCCGACTCGCACGGGGCGGGGCAGAGCCGCCCGGTGAACTCGGGGAAGTTGTTGGTCGCGTGCAGCCGCTCGGAGGCGGCCTCCCAGTCGCCGCGGTAGGCGTAGTCGTTCCACTCGGGGATGAGGTTTCCCAGCGGACAGCCGTTGTGGCAGAAGGGGATGCCGCAGTCCATGCAGCGCCCGGCCTGCTTGCTGACGATGGGCAGCAGGGAGCCGGGGACGTAGACCTCGTTCCAGTCCTTGACCCGCTCCTCGACGGGACGGGTCTTCGCGACCTCGCGGTCGGTGTGCAGGAAGCCCTTGGGGTCAGCCATTGGTCGCCGCCTCCATCATCTTCTCGTGGGTCTCGGACTCGCTGAGTCCCGCGCGCTCGGCGGTGTCCTTGGCGGTGAGCACAGCCTTGTACGTGGCGGGCAGCACCCGGCTGAAGCGGCTGAGCGCTCCGTCGGGGCCGTCCCAGTCGGCGAGGAGCTTGGCGGCCACGGTGGAGCCGGTCTCCTCCTGGTGGCGTCGCACGACCTCGTGCAGCCACGTCTTGTCCTCGTCGGTCAGTTCCTCCACGGCGCCGCGCAGTCCGGCGTTCACGTTCGACAGGTCCAGGTCGATGACGTAGGCGGTGCCGCCGGACATCCCGGCGCCGAAGTTGCGGCCGGTGCCGCCGAGGACGACGGCCGCGCCGCCGGTCATGTACTCGCAGCCGTGGTCCCCCACGCCTTCGGAGACCACCAGGGCGCCGGAGTTGCGGACGCAGAAGCGTTCGCCGACCCGGCCGCGCAGGAAGATCTCGCCGCCGGTGGCGCCGTAGGCGAGGGTGTTGCCCGCGATGGTGGAGTACTCGGCGAGGTGGTCGGCGCCCCGGTCGGGGCGGACGATCAGCCGGCCGCCGGAGAGGCCCTTGCCGACGTAGTCGTTGGCGTCGCCCTCCAGCCGCAGCGTGATGCCGCGCGGGACGAAGGCGCCGAAGGACTGGCCCGCGGAGCCGGTGAAGGTGAGGTCCACGGTGTCGTCGGGCAGCCCGGCTCCGCCGAACTTCTTGGTGACCTCGTGGCCGAGCATGGTGCCCACGGTGCGGTTGACGTTCCGGATCGCGACCTGGGCCCGGACCGGCTGCGCCTGCTCGGCGGTGTCGGCCTGCAGCGCGTCGGCCGCCAGCTTGACGAGCTGGTTGTCGAGCGCCTTCTCCAGACCGTGGTCCTGAGCGGTGGCCTGGTGCAGCACCGCGCCCTCGGGGAGCTCGGGGACGTGCAGCAGCGGTGCCAGGTCGAAGCCCTGGGCCTTCCAGTGGGTCACGGCGCGCGAGGTGTCGAGCAGCTCCGCGTGCCCGATGGCCTCGTCCAGGGTGCGGAAGCCCAGCTCGGCGAGGAGTTCGCGGACCTCTTCGGCGATGAACTCGAAGAAGTTGACGACGTACTCGGCCTTGCCGCTGTAGCGGTCGCGCAGCACCGGGTTCTGGGTGGCGATGCCGACCGGGCAGGTGTCCAGGTGGCAGACGCGCATCATCACGCAGCCGGAGACCACCAGCGGCGCGGTGGCGAATCCGAACTCCTCGGCGCCGAGCAGCGCGGCGATGACGACGTCGCGGCCGGTCTTGAGCTGGCCGTCGGTCTGCACGACGATCCGGTCGCGCAGCCCGTTGAGCAGCAGCGTCTGCTGAGTCTCGGCCAGACCCAGCTCCCAGGGGCCGCCCGCGTGCTTGAGCGAGGTCAGCGGGGAGGCGCCGGTGCCGCCGTCGTGGCCGGAGATGAGGACGACGTCGGCGTGGGCCTTGGAGACGCCCGCCGCGACCGTGCCCACGCCGACCTCGGAGACCAGCTTCACGTGCACGCGGGCCCGCGGGTTGGCGTTCTTGAGGTCGTGGATGAGCTGGGCGAGGTCCTCGATCGAGTAGATGTCGTGGTGCGGTGGCGGCGAGATGAGGCCGACGCCCGGGGTGGAGTGCCGGGTCCTGGCCACCCACGGGTAGACCTTGTGGCCGGGGAGCTGGCCGCCCTCGCCGGGCTTGGCGCCCTGGGCCATCTTGATCTGGATGTCGTCGGAGTTGACGAGGTATTCGGAGGTGACGCCGAACCTGCCGGAGGCCACCTGCTTGATCGCGGAGCGCCGGGCCGGGTCGTAGAGCCGCTCGGGGTCCTCGCCGCCCTCGCCGGTGTTGGACTTGCCGCCGAGCTGGTTCATGGCGACGGCCAGCGTCTCGTGCGCCTCCTGCGAGATGGAGCCGTAGGACATGGCGCCGGTGGAGAACCGCTTGACGATCTCGCTCGCCGGCTCGACCTCCTCGACGGGGATCGAGGGCCGGTCGCTCTGGAAGCCGAACAGGCCGCGCAGGGTCATCAGCCGCTCGGACTGCTCGTCGACCCGCTGGGTGTACTGCTTGAAGATGTCGTAGCGGCGCCGGCTGGTGGAGTGCTGGAGGCGGAAGACGGTCTCCGGGTCGAACAGGTGCGGTTCGCCCTCGCGGCGCCACTGGTACTCGCCGCCGATGTCCAGCAGCCGGTGTGCGGGGGCGATGCCGGAGGAGGGGTACGCCTTGGCGTGCCGGGCGGCCACCTCCTTGGCGACGACGTCGATGCCGGCCCCGCCGATCTTGGTGGTGGTGCCGTGGAAGTACGCGTCGACGAACGAGGCGTCCAGGCCGACGGCCTCGAAGACCTGCGCGCCGCGGTAGGAGGCGACGGTGGAGATGCCCATCTTGGACATCACCTTCAGCACCCCCTTGCCCAGGGCGTAGATCAGGTTGCGGATGGCCTCCTCGGCCGGCAGCTCCGCGGCGCCGGGCAGGAAGGTGCCGGCCCGGACCAGGTCCTCGACCGACTCCATGGCCAGGTACGGGTTGACCGCGGCGGCGCCGTACCCGATGAGCAGCGCGACGTGGTGCACCTCGCGGACGTCACCGGCCTCGACCAGCAGCCCCACCTGGGTGCGCTGCTTGGTGCGGATGAGGTGGTGGTGCACCGCCGAGGTGAGCAGCAGGGACGGGATCGGCGCGTGTTCGGCGTCCGAGTGCCGGTCGGACAGCACGATGAGCCGGGCCCCGGACTCGATCGCCGTGTCGGCCTCCGCGCAGATCTGCTCGATGCGGGCCGCGAGGCCGTCCCCTCCTTCGGCGACGCGGTAGAGCCCGGAGAGCGTGGCGGACTTGAAGCCCGGCAGGTCGCCGTCGGCGTTGATGTGGATGAGCTTGGCCAGCTCGTCGTTGTCGATGACGGGGAACGGCAGGGTGACGCTGCGGCAGGAGGCTGCCGTCGGCTCCAACAGGTTGCCCTGCGGGCCCAGCGGCGAGTGCAGCGAGGTGACCAGTTCCTCGCGGATCGCGTCCAGCGGCGGGTTGGTGACCTGCGCGAACAGCTGGGTGAAGTAGTCGAAGATCAGCCGGGGCCGGTCCGAGAGCGCCGCGATCGGCGAGTCGGTGCCCATGGAGCCGATCGGCTCGGCGCCGCTGCGGGCCATCGGGGCGAGCAGGACGCGCAGTTCCTCCTCGGTGTAGCCGAAGGTCTGCTGACGGCGGGTGACCGAGGCGTGGGTGTGCACGATGTGCTCGCGCTCGGGCAGATCGGCGAGTTCGATGAGCCCCGCGTCCAGCCACTCCTGGTAGGGGTGCTCGGCGGCGAGCTGGGCCTTGATCTCGTCGTCCTCGATGATGCGGCGCTCGGCGGTGTCGACCAGGAACATCCGGCCGGGCTGGAGGCGCCCCTTGCGCACGACCTTGCCCGGGTCGATGTCCAGGACGCCGACCTCGGAGGCCAGGACGACGAGGCCGTCGTCGGTGACCCAGTACCGGCCCGGACGCAGCCCGTTGCGGTCCAGCACGGCGCCGACCTGGGTGCCGTCGGTGAAGGTGACACAGGCGGGGCCGTCCCAGGGCTCCATCATCGTGGAGTGGTACTGGTAGAAGGCGCGCCGCGCGGGGTCCATCGAGTCCTGCGACTCGGCGCTCTCCCACGCCTCCGGGACCATCATCAGCACCGAGTGCGGCAGCGAGCGGCCGCCCAGATGCAGCAGCTCCAGCACCTCGTCGAAGGTGGCCGAGTCGGAGGCGCCCGGCGTGTTGATGGGGAAGATCCGCTCCAGGCTCCCCTGGTCGCCGCCGTCCTTGCGGCCGGCGGAGCCGAACAGCTCGGAGTGCAGCTGGGACTCACGGGCCCGCATCCAGTTGCGGTTGCCCTGCACGGTGTTGATCTCGCCGTTGTGCGCGACGAACCGGTAGGGGTGGGCCAGCGGCCAGCTCGGGAAGGTGTTGGTGGAGAAGCGGGAGTGCACCAGCGCGATGGCGGTGGCGAACCGGCGGTCCGACAGGTCGGGGAAGAACGGCTCGAGCTGCCCGGTGGTCAGCATGCCCTTGTAGACGAGGGTGCGCGAGGACAGCGACGGGAAGTAGACGCCCGCCTCGCGCTCGGCGCGCTTGCGCAGCACGAACGCGAGCCGGTCCAGAGCGACGCCCTCGACCTTGCCCTGCGCTCCCCCGGCCTCGGGCCGCGAGCTGTCTCCGGCGACGAAGAGCTGCCGGAAGGTGGGCATGGTGGCGCGGGCCCCCGGGCCGAGCAGCTCGGGGGCGACCGGCACCTCGCGCCAGCCGAGGACGGTCAGCCCCTCCTCGGCCGCGAGTGTCTCGATCTGCGAGACGGCCGCCGAGGTGGCCGGTGCCTCGCCGCTCTCCTCCTCGCCGGGCAGGAAGGCGATACCCACCGCGTAGGAGCCCTGCTCGGGCAGCGCGAAGGGGACGCTCTCGCGGAGGAAGGCGTCGGGGATCTGCAGCAGGATGCCGGCGCCGTCACCGGTGTCCGGGTCCGACCCGGTGGCGCCCCGGTGCTCGAGGTTGCGGAGCACGGTCAGCGCCTGTTCGACCAGCTCGTGGCTGGGCTCACCGGTCAGGGTCGCCACGAAGCCGACGCCGCAGGCGTCGTGCTCGTATCGGGGGTCGTACATCCCCTGCTTGGCAGGGTGGTGGGCGGCCCAATCCGCTGTCGGCACAGCACGCATCGGCTCTCCCGTCGTCTCGTGGCAGTGGTACGTCTCGTGGCAGTGGTACGTACCGAGGGACGACGTTGGCCCTCATGTGGCAAAAATTTTCGTGCAGGTTACATGGTGGCGCACTTCCCGGAAAGTGGAAGACGCATCTCACCATACGAACACCGGGCGCGACCGTGTCAGCGCGCCGACGAGGGTGGCCCTTATGGGGCCGGACCAGACCTGCACAGGGGGTTCGGGGTGGGTCACCCCGAGTGACGAGCGGCTCTCTCTCGCACGCAGGCGTCGTTGCCGGCGGCGTTACGGACTACTGCCCCGCCTCACGCAAGATGAAACCGCCGAGTAACACGTGGATCATGTGTCGCCCTGTGCGGAGCCCCACCGCAGGGCCTCCGCTCCCTCAGAAACCCCAGGGACCACCACGTCTCCCGCCTCCTCCCTGTCCGGCGACCGCCCGGGGGCTTTCGTGTGCGGGAGCGCCCCCTGGGCAGTGAGCGTGGGGAACGCACCCCGCACACGGGGACGCGCCCCCGCGGGGGGAGGACCGTCAGCGCACACCCAGCCGTATCGGAAGGGACTCCAGCTCGTTCTGGGTGAGCACCGGCCGATTGCGCGTCTCCGCGGCAGCGGCAGCGCCGAGCGCGGGGAACCGCTCGAAGAGGGCGGGCAGCGCGACGGACGCCTCCAGCCGGGAGAGGCCCGCGCCGGGGCAGATGTGCGGTCCGTGCCCGAAGGCCAGGTGTCGGATGGGTAGGGGGCGGCGCACGTCGAAGCGGTCGGCGTCCTCGCCGTGCTGCGTCCGGTCGCGGCCGATGGCCCGGTAGGACATGGCGACCCCTTCGCCTTCCCGGATGACGGCGCCGCCGGTGCCGACCTCGATGTCCGAGGTCGCGAACCGCAGCAGCAGATGGGTGGAGGGCGACTCCCAGCGCAGCGTCTCCTCGATGACTGCGTCCCAGCCGACCTGGCCGTCGAGCACCAGGCGCAGCTGGTCCGGATGGATGAGCAGGGCCCGCACCGCACACAGGATCAGGGTCACCGTGGTCTCGTGCCCGGCCGCGACCATGGCCTCCAGGTTGCCCCGTACCTCTTCGGCGGTCAGCGGCTCGCCGCCCTCGTCGGCGAGGATGAGGGCGCTGGTGAGATCGTCGCCGGGGGACGCGGTCTTGTGCCGGACCATGTCGTGGCAGAGCTCGTCCAGCTCCCGCAGCACCGCGAGCCGCTCCTGCTGCGGGGTCAGGGTGGAGAAGAATGCCTCGTACAGGTGGTGGAGCCGCGGCTCCAGCGCGGGATCGACGCCCATCAGCGAGCAGACCACCGACATGGGCAGTGGCTGCGCGAAGGCGGACTTCAGGTCGATCGGCTCGTCCGGCTCCTCGGCGGCGTGCGCGGCCATCGCGTCCAGTAGTCGGGCGGTGACGCGTTCGACGACGGGGCGCAGCTCTTCCAGCCGGCGCGGGGTGAGCGCCTGCGCCGTCTTGGCGCGCAGGCGCCGGTGCTCGGCCCCGTCGACGGTGAACATGGAGCGGCCCGCGTCGACCATGCCGATCAGCGGCCAGCTCTCGTCGATGTCGCCGTCGCGCCACAGGTTCCAGCGGGTGATGTCCTTGACCAGTCGGGTGTCGGTGAGGAGCCGGCGAGCTTCGGCGTGGGTGGTGACCGTCCACACCTCGGCGCCCACCAGGTCGATCCGGGCGAGCGGTCCGGCGGTCCGCAGCGCCTCGGTCTCGGCGGCGAGGCTGCCGACCAGCGGGTCGATGGTGATCGGGCATCCCGGGGTGCCGGGCGCCGCTCCCCCGTCCGCCGGGCAGGTGCCGGGAGCCGGGCCGCCGGGCCGGGGTTCGCTCGCCAGGGGCTGTGCGTCGCCGTTCATCAGCGTCCTCCGTAGGGGGGTGTGGGCGCGAAGCGGACGGGCAGGACCGTCATTCCGCGCAGGAAGGGCGAGGGGCGCCGGGCCAGGGTTCGGGGCGCGACGGCCAGGTCGAGGTCGGGCAGCCGGTCGAGCAGCACCTCGATGCCGGTGCGGGCGATGACCTCGGCGATCTCCTGTGCCGGGAAGGGGCACCGGTACTCGCCGTGGCTGAAGGCGAAGTGGGCGAAGTTGCCTTCGCGCGGGCGGTCCGCGCCGTGCGGCGCGTGCGCGGCCGGGTCGCGGTTGGCGCCGGCGAGTCCCAGCAGGAGCAGGTCGCCGCGGGCGATCGTGCGGCCCGCCAGCCGGGTGTCGCGTGCGGCCCAGCGGCCGGCCAGGATCTGGGTGGGGGTGTCCTCCCGGAGCACTTCGTTCATGGCCTCGGGGACGGTGTGCCGTCCTCCGGAGAGCGAGGCGGCGAAACGGTCGTCGGTGAGCATGAGGCGCACCGAGTTGCCGATCCAGTCGGCGGTCGGCAGGAACCCGGCGGAGGTGACGGCCATGAGGTTGAGGACGTACGCCTCGTCGGTGAACTCCGCGGGGTGGGCCAGCATGGCGGAGAGTACGTCGGCTCCGGGCGCCGCGTGCCTGCGGGCGACGAGCCGCCGCATGAGGGAGAGCGCGTGTTCGAACCCGGCGAGCGCGTCGGGGCCGCCGTCGGCCATGTCGGTGAGGGAGCGGATCAGTTCCGGGCCGTCGGAGTCGGGGAAGCCCAGGATGCGGGCCAGGGTGAGGAGGGGCAGCGGTTTGGCGTAGGCGGAGACGATCTCGGACTCGCCCGCGCCGCAGAAGCTGTCGATGAGCCGGTCGGCGATCTCCTCGGTGGTGCGGCGGAGTTCGACGTGGTGCACGCCCTCCAGCGCGTCCTGGACCATGGCCAGGTGGCGGCGGTGCTCCTCGCCGACGGTGAAGTAGACGGAGGGCTGCGGGGTGCCGATCATCGGGCGCAGCGGCCAGTCCTCGGGGAGGTTCCCCACTGGTTTTACAGGCCCTGGTCCCGGGGGAAGAGCGTGGGGTCGCCGGTGACCTGGTGGAGTTCCCAGTAGCCGATGACGAGCCAGGCGGGTACGTCGCCGGGGAGGGTGACGGGGACGACGGGCCCGTGGTCGCGGCGCATGTCCCGGTAGACGGCCTCCAGGTCGGTGTGGAAGCGGGGACCCATGAGCGGTACGGCGCCGGGTGCGGTCCGGGCGCCCGTCGCGGCGGGGCAGCCGCGGGGCTCCGCGGGAGGGGGGCCGGATACCACGGGGCCGGGTGCGGGATCGTAGGGCTGGGGCTGACGGGTTTAGGTCGCAACTCCCCTGCGGGCGGTGGCACTTGGTGGTCTCAGGTGTCACTTCGCGCACAGCCTAGGCAGTTTCCCGATCAGTGGGGACCGTTCCCGACGATCGGCGACCGTTCGACGCCCTGATGCGTTCCGCCACAGGTACGCCCCGGCGCGCGGTGCGCCGGGGCGGCGGGGACGGCGCCGGGCTCGGGCCTCGCCCGCCCGCCGCGCCCCGCGGGGTCAGCCGACCGCGACTCCGAACAGGGCGCCCAGGCCGTAGGTGACAGCCGCGGCGGCGGCGCCGAGGGTGAGTTGGCGCAGGCCGCTGAACCACCAGCTCCGGGCAGTGACCCGGGCGACGACCGCACCGCAGACGAACAGCCCCAGCAGGGCGCACAGCACGGCGGGCCACAGCACGGTGGTCCCGAAGAGGTAGGGCAGCACCGGGAGCACGGCGCCCACGGCGAAGGAGAAGAACGAGGAGACGGCGGCGACGGTCGGAGAGGGCAGGTCACCGGGGTCGACGCCGAGTTCTTCCCGGGCGTGGATCTCCAGCGCCTGCTCCGGGTCGCGGTGCAGTTGCTCGGCGACCTTCCCGGCCAGCTCGGGGTCGACTCCGCGGGACTCGTACAGCGCTGCCAGTTCCTTGATCTCCGCACGCGGGCTGCGCCCCAGCTCGCGCCGCTCGATCTCCAGTTCGGCCTGGACGAGTTCGCGCTGCGAGGCGACGGAGGTGTACTCGCCGGCGGCCATGGAGAAGGCACCGGCCGCCAGCCCGGCGAGGCCCGCGATGACGATGGTCTGGGAGGAGGCGGCACTGCCGGCGACGCCGGTCATCAGACCGAGGTTGGAGACCAGCCCGTCCATCGCTCCGAAGACGGCGGGCCGCAGCCAGCCGCCGTTGACATCGCGGTGGGTGTGGTTGTCGCGGTGCGCGACGTGAGTCGGGTCGGTGACTCCGGCGAGGGACATGGCCGGTACGGCTCCTTCACTTCGAACAGCGGGCGCACGGCGCGCCCTCCTGTTCGAAGCGTAGGCACGAAGCGCCGTCCGCTGCCAGCAAGGAAGGCCGAACTTACCCACTTGACCTGCGGCTTTCCTCCGAGCCCTGGTCGGCTGCCGCACGCAGCGCCTCCGCCAGCTCGTCTCGGACCAGGTCCTCGCGATCCAGCCGCCCGGTCCGGTAGGCGGCTCGGCCCACCATGTGCGCGGCCACCGGGGAGGTCAGCAGTTGGAACAGGCCGACGAGCAGCAGGGTGCACAGGTCGATGAGGCTGCGCAGCCACAGTCCGGCACCGAGCAGGACCAGCAGCAGCCCGAAGGACTGGGGCTTGGTCGCGGCGTGCATCCGGGCCAGCACGTCCGGCAGCCGCACCATGCCGATCCCGGCCAGCAGGCAGAGCAGCCCGCCCGCCAGCATGCAGACGGCACCCACCACGTCCGCCACGCCCGTCCAGCTCATCGGTGCTCCTCCCGGCTCCGGTCCGTCACGGCGATCCCCGGTGCGGGCCCGGCCCCTCGCGACCGCCGCCGGGCGCGGGGCCCGAGGAGCCGGCGGGGGGCTCGCCGGTGCCCTCGCTCTCGTCCACGTCCTCGGTTCCGGCCTCGTCCCGCAGCGCCATGAAGCGCGCGACCCCGACCGAGCCGGTGAAGCCGAGAAAGGAGAGGACCAGCAGGACGGGCAGGTAGAAGGCGTTGCCGCGGATCGCCGACTGGAGGCCGATGCCGGCCATCACGACGGCCACCAGCACATCGAGCGCGACGGCGCGGTCCAGCGTCGAGGGTCCCCGCACCAGCCGCAGGGTGACCAGCAGACCGGCGGCCAGCAGCAGCCCGGCGATCACCGCGGCCGTGATCTCGAAGGCCGGGGCGTCGTGCACGGCGGCGGTCAGCACCCGGGCCGGTTCCGCCGGGAGCGCCGCGCACGCCTGCCGCACCGTCACCGCCACCGGCCGAACACCTCCTCCGCGGCCTCGGAGGCGCGGATCGCGGCGACGTCGGCGTGGGTGCCGAACGCCTCCACGACCCGGGTCTCCAGGCGGAGCGCGTCCCGCCGGGCCCGCGCCTGCTCCTCCTCGTTCTCGCCGCCGAGCACGTGCAGATAGAGGGTTCCGGAGCGGCGGTCGACCTCCAGGACGGTGCTGCCGGGTACGGCCGTGACCGCGACCGCCGTGACGGTCAGCATCAGGTCGCCGGGGCAGCGCATCTTCACCGCCAGCACGGCGCAGCGCGGGCGGCCGAACGCGAGCATGTAGCGGTTGATCCGCCAACTGGAGACGACCATGTCCAGCACGAACCGGACGACGAAGCGCAGAATGCCGAGCGGGTGGGCCCGGGCCTGCTTCTCCACCGGAGGCAGCGGGAAGACGAGCACCACCAGAAGCGCGACGAGCACCCCGGTCACGACGTTGGCCGGGGTGGGGGTGCCCCACAGCAGCAGCCACAGCAGGGTGAGGCCGCACACCATGGGCCACTGGGTGGCGCGCATCCGGCTCGCTTCGGGGAGCCGCTGAGGGGCCGTCATCTCCGCATCACCGCCTCGACGTAGGGGCGGCGGGCGAGCATCTCGTCCGCCGCGCGGCCGGTCAGTCCGAACAGAGGCCCCGCGAGCACGGTGAAGGCGAGCCCGAACAGGACGAGGGCCGCGGTGGCCCCGGCCATGCTGGCGGGGAGCGAGCTGGTGGTGGTGATCTCCTGGCCGCCGAAGGTGGTCGTCACCCGGCGCCGCATAAGCACCGAGAGGCCGCCGGTCGGCCACCCTCCGGCGGCGCCGGGCTGCCGCCCCGGCGACCCGGCGCCGGGGCCCGCGCCCCCGGCCGGCGCGCCGGAGCCGGCCGTGTCGCCGGTGCCCGCTTCGGGGGTGTCCTCCTCCCGGGACTCCAGCACCGTGCCGGCCGCGCACATCTCCGGTGTCGCGGCGCGCCAGAAGGCCACGTTCCACGCCTTGGTCAGCGCGTACAGGGTGAGGAGGCTGGTGACCGTGCCGCCCGCCACCAGCAGATAGGCGAGCACCCCGCCGTCGTCCACCCCGGCCCGCAGCAGCCCGAGCTTGCCGAGGAACCCGGAGAGCGGCGGGATCCCGGCGAGGTTCAGCGCGGGGACGAAGAACAGCACGGCCAGCAGCGGGGAGAGGCGTGCGAGGCCGCCGAGGCTCTGCAGGTCCGTGGTGCCGGTGCGGCGCTCGATCAGTCCGGCGACGAGGAAGAGGGTGGTCTGGACGGTGATGTGGTGGGCGACGTAGAACACCGCGCCGGAGATCCCGGCGGGGCTGCCCAGCCCGATCCCGAAGACCATGTACCCCATGTGGCTGACCAGGGTGAAGGAGAGCAGCCGTTTGAGGTCGGTCTGCGCGACCGCGCCCAGGATGCCGACGAGCAGCGAGAGCAGGGCCAGGACCAGCAGGACGTCGCCGATGCCGTCACCGGGGAACAGCAGCGTCTGGGTGCGCAGTATCGCGTAGATGCCGACCTTGGTGAGCAGTCCCGCGAACACGGCGGTGACCGGCGCCGGGGCGGTGGGATAGGAGTCGGGCAGCCAGGCGGCCAGCGGGAAGACGGCCGCCTTGATGGCGAACACGCCCAGCAGCGCGATCTGCAGGACCATGGCCACGCCGTCGGGCAGGACGTCCAGCCGGGAGGGCAGTTGGGCCATGGTGACGGTGCCCGCCGCCGCGTACACCATGGCGACGGCGGCCAGGAACAGCATGGAGGACAGCAGCGAGACGATCGCGTACGTGGCCCCGGCGCGGATCCGCGCCAGAGTGCCGCCGATCGTCATCAGCACGTAGCTGGCCGTCAGCATCAGCTCGAAGCCGACGTAGAGGTTGAACAGGTCGCCGGCCAGGAAGGTGTCCGAGACCCCGGCCACCAGCACCAGATAGGACGGGTGGAAGACGGACAGCGGAGTGGCCTCGTCGTTGTCGGCCAGGCCCTGGCCCACCGAGTAGACAAGGACGGCCAGCGTCACCGACGAGGAGATCACCAGCATCAGCGCCGCGAGCCGGTCGGCGACCAGCACGATCCCGACCGGCGGCGCCCAGCCGCCCGCGAACATCACCTGCGGACCGTGCCGGTCGGCGGCCACCAGCAGCAGCAGTGAGACGACGAGGACGGCGAGCAGCACGGCGGCGCTGATGAACCGCTGCACCCGCTCCAGCCGGGCCCCGATGGCCAGTTTCAGTCCGGCCGCGCACAGCGGCAGGATCACCGGCAGCGGCACCAGGAGTCCGGCCGCGGCCGCCCCGCCGGCCGGGCCGGCTCCGCCGCTCACCATGCGCGCCCGCCCGCGGTGCGGCTCCGGCCGGGTGCGGGCCCCGGGCCGGGGACGGTGCGCCGCCCCGCCGGGTGCGGGCCGGTCACCGGTCGGCTCCCAGGATGGTCTGCCACGGGTCGTCCTCCCCTACGATCTCGTCCGCCGTCTCCTCCGCGCGGGCCTGCCGGACGCGGAAGGCCCGCGCGTCGGCGCGGGCGCGCCGGCGCAGTTCCCGGTAGCGGTCGCGGGCCGTGCCCAGCCGCTCGAAGGCGGTGTGCTCCCGCGCCTCGCGCTCCTCCTCGCTGCGGGCCAGCGCCCGGTACTCCAGGCGCCGCTTGTGGTAGGCGGCGCGGAGCCGTTCGCGTTCCTCCGCGTAGGTGGCGCGGCGCACGATGCGGATGTCCTCGGTGTCGTCGGGGACGTCGTCGTTGCCGGAGTGCTGCCAGGCGCGGTAGGCCATCGTCGCCAGGAACGCGGTCAGCGCGAGGGTGATGACGATGGCGGTCAGGATGAACGCCTGGGGCAGCGGGTCGGACATCGTCCGCGGCGAGGTGCCCGGGTAGAGCAGCGCGGCGTCGCCGTCCGGCCCGGAGGTGGCCAGCACCAGCAGGTTGATGCCGTTGCCGATGAGGACCGCGCCCAGCACGATGCGGGTCAGCGGCCGGGCCAGCAGCAGCGCCGTTCCGCAGGCGAACAGCACGCCGCCGCAGCCCACCAGGGCGATCGACCCGGTCGTCATGGGCGGCCCTCCCCGCCGCCGGCCGGGCCGGTGCCCCGCTCGCGCTCCAGGCGGCGGTCGATCTCCGAGCCCAGGCTGCGCAGCACGTCCAGGACGACGCCGAGGACCAGCACGTAGACCCCGGTGTCGAAGAGCACCGGGCTGGCCGCGTGGAAGGGCCCGACCAGCCAGAAGTCGCCGGTCACCTTGCCGGAGGCCAGCACGCTGCCGCCCAGCCACAGGCCCGCCAGACCGGTGCCGGTGATGATCAGCAGTCCGAGGCCGAGCAGGAAGCCGGCGTCCACGGGTGCGGCGGCGGCCAACTCCAGGCGGCCGCCCGCCAGATAGCGCACGGCCAGTGCGAGCCCGGCCACCAGCCCCGCGGTGAAGCCGCCGCCGGGCTGGTTCTCGGCGGAGAAGAGCAGGTAGAGGGAGAGCACCACGATGGGGTGGAAGACCAGCCGGGCCATCACCTCGAACATCACCGAGCGGCCCTCGGGCGCGAGTGTGGAGCTGGCCGCCAGCCAGGTGCGGCGGGGCGCGACGGGCGAGCCGCGGGGCGGCCGGGCACCGGGGCGCAGCGGCAGCTTCCAGGCGTCCCGGCGGCCGGCGCGCGGTCCGGTGTCCCCGCCGGCGCCGGGCGCCGCTGCCGAGCGGTCCAGGGCGATGCTCGCGGAGCCGGGGACGGCCCCGGTGGGCGCTCCGGGGCCGGCGACGGGCGCGGTCGGCGGCGGGCCGCCGGTCTCCTCGGTGCCCGGTACGGGCTGCGCGACGGGCACCCGGACGCGGCGGCGCAGATAGACGAGGCTGGTCACGCCGACGGCGGCGGCGGCCAGTACGGCCGACTCGCCCATGGTGTCCCAGGCGCGCAGGTCCACCAGGGTGGTGGCGACCACGTTGCGGACGCCTTCGTGTGCTGTCGCCGAGAACAGCCCGGGGCCGGAGGGCAGGGCGGTGCGTGCGGCGAGGCAGAGGTGCAGCAGCGCGGCGAGCAGTCCTCCGGCGGCGGCGGAGAGGACGAGCTGCACCCCCCGGCGCGTGCGCCACCTGCGGCTGCCGTCGGGGAAGCGGGCGGGCAGTCTGCGCAGGACGAGGACGAAGACGGTGAGCGAGACCGTCTCGACGGCGAACTGGGTCAGCGCCAGGTCGGGCGCGCCGTGCAGCACGTAGAGGAGTCCGGCGCCGTATCCGGTGACCCCGGCCAGGACGGCCGCCTTCATCCGCTGCTGCGCCAGGACGCACAGCACGGCGACTCCGGCGACGCCGACCGCGACGACGAGTTGCGGGACCGAGTCGTACCAGCGCACTGCGCCCGGGGCGGACCAGGGCGCGCCCGCGATCAGCCGGGCGGTCTGGAAGCCGAACAGGACGATCAGTGCGGTGCCGAGGTAGACGGGCAGCGAGCCGCGCTGCACGGCGCCGGTGACCTGGAGCGAGAGCCGCTCCAGCGCCCACAGGGAACGGGCGAACACCTGGTCGCCGTCGACCTGTGAGAGCCGTCCGCCCAGTGCGGCCAGTGGACGGCCGGCCAGGAAGACCGCCGCACCCAGTACCCAGGAGACCGCCGAGAGGCCCAGTGCGGGGCCCCAGCCGTGCCAGAGGGCGAGGTGGTAGGGGGAGACGCCGCTGGGGAAGGTGTCGGCGTACCGGGCCAGCAGCGGGTCGAGCCACTGGGAGCCGGGGCCGAGCAGGAGGCCGGCGAGCGCGCACAGCAGGGGCGGACCCAGCAGCAGCGGTGCCACGCGGGTGCCGGGGGCCACGGTGACCGGGGCCAGCGGCGGGGCGCCGCTCTTGCGCGCGAAGGCACCCCACAGGAAGCGGAGCGTGTAGGCGGTGGTGAGTGCGGAGCCCAGGACGACGGCCGCCAGGGCCCATGCCTCGCCGGGTCCGGCCGCCAGCAGTGCCGAGACGGCGGCTTCCTTGCCGACGAACCCGAGCAGCGGCGGCAGCCCCGCCATCGAGAGCCCGGCGAGCACGGCGACGGCGGCCAGTGCGGGCAGCGACCGGCCGACCCCGGAGAGCCTGGTGAGGTCGCGGGTGCCGGTGAGGTGGTCGATGGCGCCGACGGTGAGGAAGAGCGGCGCCTTGAACAGGGCGTGCGCCAGGATCACATCGGCGCCCGCCAGTGCGGCGTCCCGGGTGCCGTCGCCGACCAGCACGGTGAGGAAGCCGAGCTGGCTGACGGTGCCGAAGGCCAGCAGCAGCTTCAGGTCCGTCTCGCGCAGCGCCCGCCAGCCGCCGAGCAGCATGGTCGCGCTGCCGAGCACGAGGACCATGGGCCGCCAGGGCGGTACGTCGGCGAAGCCGGGGGCGAGCCGCGCGATCAGATAGACACCGGCCTTGACCATGGCGGCGGCGTGCAGATACGCGGAGACCGGGGTGGCCGCTGCCATCGCTCCGGGCAGCCAGAAGCTGAACGGCCACACGGCGGACTTGGACAGCGCCCCCACCAGCACCAGCACCAGGCCGCCCGCGACAAGCGCTCCTCCTCCGGGCGGATCGGCGAGCATGCGGGAGATCCGGTAGGTGTGCGCGGCGTGCCCCAGCATCAGGAATCCGACCAGCATCACCAGTCCGCCCAGTGTGGTGACCAGCAGCGCCTGGAGGGCGGCGCGCCGGTTGGTGCGGTACTGGGAGCTGTGCCCGATGAGCAGGAAGGAGAAGACCGTGGTGAGTTCCCACAGCACGTACAGCACGATCAGGTCGTCGGCCAGCACCAGGCCGAGCATGGCCCCGGCGAAGGCGGTGAGTGCTCCGGCGAAGGCGCCGAGCTGCGGGGTGCCGGGCGCGAAGTAGGCCGCGCAGTAGAGCATCACCAGGGCACCGATGCCCCCGGCGATCAGCACCATCACCAGTGCGAGCGCGTCACATCGCAGTGCGAGGTCGACCCCGAGCGCCGGGATCCACGGGGTGTGCGCGCTGAGCGCGCCGCCGTCGGCCACCTGGTCGTAGTGCGCCGCCGCCCACCCGGCCGCGGCGGCGGGCGCCGCCGCGAGCAGCAGGAACGCGCGCGGGCCGAGCAGCCGCACCAGCGGCGCGGCACAGCACGCGGCCACGACGTGGACGACGATCAACCACAGCACTCACCGAGAATTGCATACATAGCCGCCCGATTCGGACAGGCGGCTCGCCCCCTGCCCCGCCAGGGGCCCCGGCGGACCGGTGTGTCAGGAAGCGGGTCCGTCGGCCGTCTTCCGGGACGACTGCGACTTCTCCGCCGCGGACCGCGCCTCCCCGGCGTCCTCGCCGGACTCGGAGGGCTCCTCGGACGGCTTCTCGGACGACTCGGCCGCGGCGGGCTCGTCCTCCGCCGACTCCGCGTCCGGGGCCGGATCCGCGTCGGCACCCGCGTCCGGTTCGGCCGGCTCCAGCTCGACGACCTCCTCGCGGCCGGGCCGCTTCCTCGCGGAGACGACGATGTAGAGGACCGCCAGCAGGAAGACGACGATCGCCGTCCAGTTGTTCAGCCGCATCCCGAACACGTGATGCGCGTCGTCCACCCGCATGTACTCGATCCAGAACCGTCCCACCGTGTAGGCAGCGACGTAGAGCGCGAACGCCCGGCCGTGCCCCAGCTTGAAGCGGCGGTCCGCCCAGATCACCAGCAGGGCGACCCCGACGCACCACAGCGACTCGTACAGAAAGGTGGGGTGATAGGTCGCCAGATCGGGCGTGTCGACCGGCCGGTGCGCAGGGTCGATCTCCAGGGCCCACGGCAGATCGGTCGGCCGCCCGTACAGCTCCTGGTTGAACCAGTTGCCCCAGCGGCCCAGCGCCTGCGCCAGCACGATCCCCGGCGCCACGGCGTCCGCGTACGCGGGCAGCGGGATGCCGCGGCGGCGGCAGCCGATCCAGGCCCCGAGCGCGCCGAGCGCGATGGCGCCCCAGATGCCCAGCCCGCCGTCCCAGATACGGAAGGCGTCGACGGGGTTGCGGCCCTCGCCGAAGTAGAGCTGGTAGTCGGTGATGACGTGGTACAGCCGACCGCCGAGGAGGCCGAAGGGAACGGCCCAGACGGCGATGTCGGCGACCGTGCCCGGCTGCCCGCCCCGAGCGACCCACCGGCGCCCGCCGAGCCAGACCGCGGCGAAGACGCCGAGGATGATGCAGAGCGCGTAGCCGCGCAGCGGGAGCGGCCCGAGGTGAATCTCACCGGCCGACGGACTGGGGATAAAGGCAAGGGTCTCCATGGCGCCCCTGACGGTACCGTGCCCGGCCGCACCCCGGACAATCAGCCCGCACAACGGCTGGATAACACCGGGGGCGCCTGCCGGACCCGCGGGCACGGCGAGGACCGCGCCCGCGGCCGCCGGCGGCCGCCGAGGGGCGGAGGGAGGCGGGCTAGCTCTTGCGCTCCACCAGTTTCCGCAGCCCGTCCGGGGTCAGCTGCTCCGAGGGGTCGCTGAAGACGTCCTTGCCGTTCAGCAGGACGGTGGGGGTGCCCTGGTGGCCGGACTTGCGGAAGTCCTCGTCGGAGCGCTTCACCCAGTCGTCGTGCCGGCCGCCGGTCACACACGAGCGGAACTCGGGGTCGACCAGTCCCTCCACCTTGCCCGCCAGCCGGATCAGCCGCTCGGTGCTGGCGAAGGCGTCCTCCTGCTCGCGGGGCTGGTTGCGGTAGAGCACGTCGTGGTACGGGCCGAACTTCCCCTTGTCACGGGCGCAGGCCACCGCGTTGGCCGCCTCGTGCGAGCCCCGGCCGCCCATGTTGCCGTCGATCAGCGTCACCAGGTGGTATTCGGTCCGGAGCTTGCCCGCCCGCTCCAGGCTCTTGATCGTGTCCCGGAAGGAGTTCTCGAACTGGGCGCACGCCGGGCAGCGGAAGTCCTCGTAGACCGTGAGCCGGGCCGGGGCGCCGCGCTGCCCCACGGTGACCGGCTTCGCCGACTGCGAGCCCTGGTCGTCACCGCCCCGGGCGGCCAGGGTGATCCCGACCCCGGCGGCGACGGCCAGCACCCCGGCGACCACCGCGCCCACCTTGAGCGAGCGCCACCGGCGCTCAGTTGCCTTGTCGCGCTCCCGCTGGGCCCGCAGGCGTTCGCGGGCCGAGCGCTTGCCGCCGTCATTGCTGTTCTGGCTCATCACGCCCGACCCAACGAGAGGGGCCGGTCGCCGACGGGCGCGCTGCGCCCTATTTCACCCGAAAGAGCCGTTCGGTGGGGCGGGGACGCGACGGGACCGAGGCCGGTGGCCGAGGGGCCGGTGGCCGAGGGGCCGGTGGCCTGCCGAGAGCCGCGGCGCGGGGCCGGGAGCCGCGGGATGCCGCGACCCCCGGCCCCGGCCGAGGCCCGGCGCGGTGCCTCAGCAGCGCCTCAGCGCCGGACGCCCTCCGCGAGGGCCGCGGCGAGCTGCCGCACCTCGTCCAGCCCGGCCGCCAGGGTGTCGGCCTCCAGCAGCCGCTTGACGAACGCCGAGCCCACGATGACCCCGTCGGCGAACGCCGCGACCTCGGTCGCCTGCGCGGGGTTGGACACCCCGAGGCCCACGCAGACCGGCAGGTCGGTGGTGGAGCGGACCCGCTCGACCAGTTCGCGGGCTTCCTCGCCCACCGACTCCCGGGGCCCGGTGACCCCCATCAGCGAGGCGGCGTAGACGAAGCCGCTGCCCGCCGCGGTGATCCGGGCGAGGCGCGCCTCCCGGCTGCTGGGGGCGACGACGAAGACCGTGCCGAGCCCGGCGTGCTCGGCCGCCTTCCGCCACCCCTCGGACTCCTCGACCGGCAGGTCGGGCAGGATGCATCCGGCTCCGCCCGCCGCCGCCAGCTCCTCGGCGAACCGCTCGGCGCCGTACCGGTCGACGGGATTCCAGTACGTCATGACCAGCACCGGCTTCCCGGTCGCCGCGTGCGCCTCGCGGACTGTGCGCAGCACGTCCGCGATCCGCACCCCGCCCTCCAGCGCGATGGTGTCCGCGGTCTGGATGACGGGCCCGTCCATCACCGGGTCGCTGTGCGGCAGCCCCACCTCGACCACGTCGCAGCCGCTCTCCAGCAGCGCCGTGCAGGCGGCGATACCGCCGTCGACGGTGGGGAAGCCGGCCGGGAGGTAGCCGACGAGCGCGGCCCGGTTCTCGGCCCTGGCCCGCGCGAGCGTCTCGTCCAGCAGCCGCACGTTGCCGCCCGCGGCGGCGGAGACTTCGGTGGCTCCCGTTTCCTCGGTGTGCCCGCTCATGCCCGTTCCCCTTCCGCGCCGTCCAGCAGGCCGAAGTACCGCGCGGCCGTGTCCATGTCCTTGTCGCCACGGCCCGAGAGGTTCACCAGGACGATTCCCTCGGGGCCCAGCTCCCTGCCCAGGTCCAGGGCGCCCGCCAGCGCGTGCGCGCTCTCGATGGCCGGGATGATGCCCTCGGTCTCGGAGAGCAGCCGCAGCGCCCGCATCGCCTGGTCGTCGGTGACCGGCCGGTACTCGCCCCGGCCGCTGTCCTTGAGGTGGGCGTGTTCGGGGCCGATGCCCGGGTAGTCCAGCCCGGCGGAGATCGAGTAGGGCTCGGTGATCTGTCCCTCTTCGTCCTGCAGCACGTAGGAGCGCGAGCCGTGCAGGATGCCGGGCTCGCCCGCGGTCAGCGTGGCCGCGTGCTCCCCGGACTCGACGCCGTGCCCCGCCGCCTCGAAACCGACCAGCCGCACGCCGGTGTCCGGCAGGAAGGCGTGGAAGAGCCCGATCGCGTTGGAGCCGCCGCCCACGCAGGCGGCGACGGCGTCCGGCAGCCGTCCGGTGCGCTCCAGCACCTGCCGCCGCGCCTCGACACCGATCACGCGGTGGAAGTCGCGCACGATCTGCGGGAAGGGGTGCGGTCCGGCGACCGTGCCGAAGAGGTAGTGGGTGCGGTCGACGTTGGCGACCCAGTCGCGGAACGCCTCGTTGATGGCGTCCTTGAGAGTGCGGCTGCCCGAGGCGACGGGCACGACCTCGGCCCCGAGCATCCGCATCCGGGCGACGTTCAGAGCCTGCCGCTCGGTGTCGATCTCGCCCATGTAGATGGTGCATTCGAGCCCGAAGAGGGCGCACGCGGTGGCCGTGGCCACGCCGTGCTGGCCCGCGCCGGTCTCGGCGATGACCCGGGGCTTGCCCATCCGCTTGGTGAGCAGGGCCTGCCCCAGCACGTTGTTGATCTTGTGCGAGCCGGTGTGGTTGAGGTCCTCGCGCTTGAGGAGGACCCGGGCACCGCCCGCGTGCTCGGCGAACCGCGTGACCTCGGTCAGCGCGCTGGGCCGACCGGTGTAGTTGACCAGCAGGTCGTCGAGCTCGGCGGCGAAGGCGGGGTCCGCCTTCGCCTTCTCGTACTCCGCGGCCACCTCGTCGACGGCGGCGACCAGGGCCTCGGGGATGAACTTGCCGCCGAACGCGCCGAAGTATCCGGCGACGCTGGGGCTGTGACCCTCGGGATCGGGAATGAAGTAGTCGGACGGCATACCGAACGCTGCTCCTTGCGAGTGGGCTGATGTGACGGCTCCGGGCCCCGGCTCCTCCCCGGGCTCCGGCCGGCAGCCGGAGGCGCGCCCGCGCGGGGGCGGGCGGGCAGGGGCGCTCCCCTCAGCGGGGTGCGGGCGGGCAGGGGCGGGTCAGCGCCATCGGCGGCCGCGGATCACGCCCGGCTCGCATCCGATGTGGTATCGGACGGACCGGCCGCGCACCCGGCGCGCGGGCGCCCGGCACCCGCGCGGACGGCACCCGCGCGCCAGCGCGAGGGAGCACAGGGAGACCACAGCCGTCATCGCGTGTCAGTCCCTCCCCCCGTGGCGGAGCGCGGGGTGAGCGCCCGCGGCCACGAGGTCGGAGACAGCGGTGCGCGGATCCTTGCCCGTCACCAGCGACTCCCCCACCAGGACGGCGTCGGCCCCCTCGTTCGCGTACGCGATCAGGTCGTGCGGACCGCGGACACCGGACTCGGCGATCCTGACGATGTGGTCGGGGATCTCGGGAGCGATCCGGGTGAAGTTGCCGCGGTCCACCTCGAGGGTCTTCAGGTTCCGTGCGTTGACGCCGATGATCTTCGCCCCGGCCGCCACCGCACGCTCGGCCTCGTCCTCGTCGTGCACCTCGACCAGCGGGGTGAGACCGATGGACTCGGCACGCTCGATCAGCGAGACCAGGGCCTCCTGCTCCAGCGCGGCGACGATCAGCAGCACCAGGTCGGCGCCGTGCGCGCGGGCCTCCCACAGTTGGTAGGAGGAGAAGACGAAGTCCTTGCGCAGGACGGGGATGTCGACGCGGGCCCGGACCGCCTCCAGGTCAGCCAGCGAGCCGCCGAACCGGCGGCGCTCGGTGAGGACGGAGATGACGGCGGCGCCGCCGGCCTCGTAGTCGGCGGCGAGCCCGGCCGGGTCGGCGATGGCCGCCAGCGCGCCCTTGGACGGGCTGGAGCGCTTCACCTCGCAGATCACCCGTACCCCGGCCGCACTGTCGCCCTTGAGTGCCGCGAGCCCGTCCTTGGCCTGGGGTGCCCGGGCGACGCGCTCCTTGAGCTCCTCGAGGCTGACGCGCGCCTGCCGCTCGGCGAGGTCTTCCCGCACGCCTTCGATGATCTCGTCGAGCACACTCACCGAGCGGCCTCCTTGCTGGCTGGGGTTCGGGCTGGATACGGGTCGGGCGCCGGGCCGGCGGCGGATAAAGGTTCCGGGGCGCTCCTCGGAGGCGGAGCAGGGGATGGTCGGGTGGGCCCCTGTGATGGTATCCGCCCCGGCACGGAGGTCCCGCATCCGGTTGACCACAGTCCCATATAGCGGACAAATCACCGCCCCGGTGGCCGTGCGGGCGCGGCTGCTCAAGGAGCCAGGCCGGCTCCGAGGGGCGTATTCCGGACAACCGTGAACGCGACCGCCAGCGCCCCGAGGGCCCACCAGTGCCAGGCCCGCAGCCGCACCGGGAAGGTGTAGCGGCGGCCCCGGACCGCGCCGACGGCCCAGTGCAGCCAGCCCAGCGCGAAGCCCGCGAAGAGCAGCACGGCGAGGACGTTCGCGCCCAGCGCGGTGCCCAGGTCGCCCTGGGTGACGGCGTGCGCGCTGCGCAGCCCGCCGCAGCCGGGGCAGTACAGGCCGGCGACGGTCAGGAAGGGGCAGGCCGGGTAGTGGCCGGGCTCGTTGGGATCGACGACGGCCACAACCGCGAAGGCCGCGCCCACCGCGGCGAGACTGCCGAGGGGCACGGCCAGCCGCGGCACCGCTCCGGTGAGGCGGTGCCGCACGGTCGCGGCGTCCTGCCGGTCGCTCAGGAGTGCGCCTTGTCGGCGACCGGCCGGTGCGCCTGCTCGTGCGCCAGCTTGTGGGCCCGGGCCTGCTCGGCCGTCAGACCGGGGGACTTCGACTGGCCCATCCCCGCCGCCCGCATGATGCCGCCGATCACAGCGCCCGCCCCGATGACGACCAGCCCTGCGATCACACCGACGGGCTGCGCCAGCACCGTGAAGGCGGAGGCGACGCAGAAGCCGACGAAGGCGGTGATCGAGCCGGTCCAGGCGGCCGGGGTGTGTCCGTGGCTGTGCGCCATGAATGCTCCTTGAGTCACAACATGAGGTGGGGCCACCCGGCCCGTTCGCCGCCCATTCTCCCCCTTCAGCGCCCGCGCGGGGGCACGGGGGTCGACCGTACGGCCGCGGCGGACCACGGGCCGGTGCCGGACGCGCGCGCGGACGCCGCGGAGCCGCGGCTCAGGCGGTGCCGTGCGTGGGGTCCTCGCCGCGGTCCAGGGCCTTCCACAGGTCCTCGGGCCGGTCGGGGTCGACACGGCGCGTCCGGGCGGCGCGCTGCCGCAGCGGGGTGCGCTCGTAGCGGGCACTGCCGGACATCGAGGGCCAGCCCGCGCCGTACCGTAGCGCCAGCAGCCCGGCGACCAGGAGCAGCGCCCCGCCCACCGCTGACACGTACGGCCAGGCGCTGACGTCCGCGGCGCCGATACCGCTGTCGGTCAGGCCGCTGGTCTCGGCGGCCTCGGCGGAGAGC
Source organism: Streptomyces sp. WMMB303 (assembly GCF_029351045.1). Classification (NCBI taxonomy): domain Bacteria; kingdom Bacillati; phylum Actinomycetota; class Actinomycetes; order Kitasatosporales; family Streptomycetaceae; genus Streptomyces; species Streptomyces sp. WMMB303. The sequence goes on from NZ_JARKIN010000001.1 coordinate 1,479,170, forward strand.
GCGCCGGTGTCGTCGGCCCCCAGCAGCGCCGAGGCCAGGACGGCGGCGCCGCACAGCGCGAGCAGCCCGGCGACGATCCGGCGCACGGCGCGGCGTACGGCGAAGACGGCGACGAGCGCGGCGAGGCCGACCAGCGCCAGTGCGCTGGGCAGGCCGGTGACGTCGCCGCCCTCGGCCCTGACCGGCACCTGACCCTCGGCGAACTCGGCGGTGGAGGTGCTCCAGGTCTGCCCCGCGGAGACCAGCGCGAGGGCCGCGCCCACCGCGCCGCACAGCAGGGCCGCCGCCAGCGCGGTGCGGGCCGCGCGGGAGCGCGATGTGCCCGGGCGGCCGGCGTGCGGGGCGGGCTCCGCTTCCGGCCGGCCGGGGTGCGGGCCCCCCTCGGTACCGTCCGGATCCTGCGCGGGGGTCGAAGAAGTCACGCCTCCACGCTACCCCCGAGGCGTTCGGCCGTCCGGACCGCCCTCAGCACGGCCGCGGCCTTGTTGGCGCACTCGGTGTCCTCGGCCTCGGGGTCGGAGTCGGCGACGACTCCGGCGCCCGCCTGGACGTACGCGGTCCCGTCCCGCAGCAGTGCGGTGCGGATGGCGATGGCGGTGTCGGAGTCGCCCGCGAAGTCGAGATATCCGACACATCCGCCGTAGACGCCGCGCCGGGTGGGCTCCAGCTCCTCGATGATCTGGAGGGCACGCGGCTTGGGCGCCCCGGACAGCGTGCCGGCCGGGAAGCAGGCGGTGAGCGCGTCGAACGCGCTACGGTCCTGGGCCAGTTGCCCGGTGACGGTCGAGACGATGTGCATCACGTGGCTGTAGCGCTCGATCGACATGAAGTCGACCACCTCGACACTGCCCGGTTCGCAGACCCGCCCCAGGTCGTTGCGGCCCAGGTCCACCAGCATCAGGTGCTCGGCCCGCTCCTTGGGGTCGGCCAGCAGCTCCTCGGCCAGTGCGGTGTCCTCGCCCGGGGTGGCGCCGCGCGGCCGGGTCCCGGCGATGGGATGCATCATCGCGCGGCCGTCCTCCACCTTGACCAGCGCCTCGGGGCTGGAGCCGACGATGTCGAAGCCCTCGAAGCGCAGCAGGTACATGTACGGGCTCGGGTTGGTGGCCCGCAGCACCCGGTAGACGTCCAGGGCGCTCGCCTCGCAACGGGCCTCGAACCGCTGCGAGGGCACCACCTGGAACGCCTCCCCACCGCGGATCCGCTCCTTGATGTCCTCGACCCAGCCCCGGTAGGTCGCTCCGGCCGACCGGGCCTCGAGGGGCGGGAGTTCGGAGGCCGGCAGCGCCACCGGATCGACGGGGGCGGGGCGCGCGAGGTCGGCGGCCATCGCGTCCAGCCGCCGCACGGCGTCCGCGTGCGCCTCGTCGACGCCGGTGTCCAGGTCGTTGTGGTTGATCGCGTTGGCGATCAGCAGCACCGTGCCGTCGCGGTGGTCGAGGACGGCCAGGTCGGAGGTGAGCAGCATCGTCAGCTCCGGCAGCCCGAGGTCGTCCGCGGTGCCGGGGTGGCGGCCGATCTTCTCCAGCCGCTGGACGATGTCGTAGCCGAGGTAGCCGACCATGCCGCCGGTGAACGGCGGCAGCTCGCCGCCGCGGTGCAGGTCGCGCGGGGTGTGCAGGGCTTCGACGGTTTCGCGGAGCGCGACGAGCGGGTCGCCGTCGGTGGGGACGCCGACCGGCGGGGTGCCCTGCCAGTGCGCTTCGCCGTCGCGCACGGTCAGCGACGCTTCGCTGCGCACCCCGACGAAGGAGTACCGCGACCAGGTGCGGCCGTTCTCCGCGGACTCCAGCAGGAAGGTGCCGGGGCGTTCCGCGGCGAGTTTGCGGTACAGGGCGATGGGGGTGTCGCCGTCCGCCAGCAGGCGGCGGGTCACCGGGACGACCCGCCGGTTCTTGGCGAGCGTCCGGAAGGTTGCGAGGTCAGGCGCCGTCATGGCGCCTCACCCTACTGGTCCGGCGGCGGCGCGGCGTCGGGGTCACCGGCCGCGGGTCAGCGGGGCGTCGGCACCACCCGTTCCGGGCGGCGGGCCGTCGCCGTCACCGCTCCCGGGGCAGCAGCACGTCGGCGTCGAAGCAGGTGCGGCTGCCGGTGTGGCAGGCGGCCCCGGTCTGGTCGACCTGCACCAGCACGGTGTCCGCGTCGCAGTCCAGCGCCACGGACTTGACCCGCTGCACATGCCCGGAGGTGTCGCCCTTGACCCAGTACTCGCCGCGGCTGCGGCTCCAGTACGTGGCGCGCCCGGTGGTGAGGGTGCGGTGCAGGGCCTCGTCGTCCATCCACCCCAGCATCAGCACCTCCCCGGTGTCGTACTGCTGGGCGACGGCGGGCAGCAGTCCGTCCGGGTTGTGCTTGAGCCGGGCGGCGACGGCGGGGTCGAGGGTGCTCTCCTGGGACATGGCTCCATTGTCCCGCACCTGTCCGGCACTCCGTACCGCTCGGCGCGGCCGCGGTACCGCGGCCGCGCGGGCGGCGCGGCACCCGGCTCGGCGCCGGACACGCCGCGCACACGCCCGGGCACCGACAGCTCCCCGTCCGCGCCCTCCGCGCCGTACGCTTGCGGTATGTCGACCCATGCCAAGCGTGAACGTCTGCTGCTCGCCGATCTCTTGGAGGCCAACGGTCCGGACGCGCCCACCCTGTGCGAGGGGTGGCGCACCCGGGACCTGGCCGCGCACGTCGTCGTGCGCGAACGCCGCGGGGACGCGGCCGGCGGCCTGCTGATCAAGCAGCTCGCGCCCCGACTGGAGCGGGTGCAGGCCGAGTTCACCGCCAAACCGTACGACGAGCTGATCCACCTCATCCGCACCGGCCCGCCCCGGATGTCGCCCTTCGCGCTCAAGCAGGTGGACGAGGCGGCCAACACGGTCGAGTTCTTCATCCACGGCGAAGACGTACGCCGTGCACAGCCCGGCTGGGCGCGGCGCGAGCTGGACCCCGTCTTCGAGGACGCGTTGTGGCGCCGGCTGGAGACGGCCGCCCGGATGTACGGGCGCAAGGCGCCGGTCGGTCTGGTATTGCGCCGCCCCGACGGCCAGACGGCGGTCGCCCGGCGCGGCACCCCGGTCGTGACCGCCGTCGGCGCGCCCTCGGAGCTGCTGCTGTTCGTCTCGGGCCGCACGGAGCAGGCGGACGTGGAACTGGACGGCGACAAGGAAGCTCTCACCCGCCTCGGTGAGGCCGGCCTGGGCATGTAGCCGGCGCCGCGCCGGGAGCGTCCGGCAGCGAGCGCGCCCTGGCATCCGAAGCGTCCGGGCGGCCCCGACGGTCGGAGTGCCGCGCGCCGGGAACGCTTTGGGCCCCGCCGCGCCACCGTCCGCGTGCGGCGCCGCCCCGGAGCCGGAACCGGGCAGCGCACCGGCGTGCGCCCCCGGCCCGCGCCGGGCGCCGCCCCCAAGGCGGGGCAGGGGCGGGTACGGGGACGGCTCAGGGTGTTCCCGGATGGAGCGCGGGGACGGCGCGGGGAGTGTGGAGTCATGACTCCCATGCCGCTCTTCCGCAGCCGCATCTCCGCCCCCCGCGCCCCCTCCCGCCGGACCCTGCTGGCCGGTGTGGTCTCCGGCGCCGCGGTGGCCACTGTCGGCACCCCGGTGCCGGCCGTCGCCCGGAGCGGGACCGAGCGCCCCATGCTGCCGCCGCCGGACGCCCGCGCGCTGCGCGCGGCCATCGACGATCTCGCCCACCCCCGGGCCTCCGGTGCCCAGCTCCGGGTCACCGGCTCGGCCGGCCGGTGGTACGGCACCTCGGGGGTGTCGGACCCGGCCACCGAACGCCACGTCGGGCTCAACGACAGGGTGCGTGCGGGCAGCATCACCAAGGCGTTCGTGGCGACGGCCGCGCTCCAGCTCGCCGACGAGGGGCGGCTGCGGCTCGAGGCGCCCGTACGGCACTATCTGCCCGCTCTCCTCCCCGAGCGCTTCGGCGCCGTCACGGTGGCGCAGCTCCTCGACCACACCAGCGGGCTGCCCGACCACGTCGGAATGCCGGACATGGACACTCCGCAGGCCGTGCTGCGGCACCGTTTCGACCGGTGGACGCCACAGCAGATCGTGGCCACGATCACACAGGGGGAGCTGAAGTTCCGGCCCGGCACCGCCCAGGAGTACCGGGGCATCAACTACGTGCTGGCGGCGCTGGTCATCGAGCAGGTGGCCGGGCGGCCGTACGGCATCGAGATACGGGACCGGCTGCTGCGCCCGCTGCGGCTGGGCCACACCTCCTTCCCCTCGGCGGAGGGCAACCCGCGGCGGATCCGGGGGCCGCATATGCACGGCTGTCTGGACAGGGGCGACGGCACGCTCGTGGACGTCTCCGAGTTCGACATGTCGCGCTCGCACGCGGATGGTGAACTCGTCTCCAGCACCGGCGACCTGCACCGTTTCCTGGCGGCCCTGTTCTCCGGGGCGCTGCTGCCCCAGCGGCAGCTGCGGAAGATGTTCACCCTGCCGCCCGAGCACGTACGGATGCTCGACGGCAGCCCGGCGCGCTACAGCACCGGGCTGCAGGCCGCCACGGTCAACGGCGTCACGCTGTGGGGCAAGACGGGCCGGCAGTACGGCTACGCGAGCGGCATGTTCGCCACCCGCGACCAGCAGCGCCGGCTCGTGTGGTCGTTCACCCCCGTGGTGCTGGGCGCGGACCCTTCGCCGATGAGCCGGCGGATCGCCGGTGCGGCCACCGCGGCGACCGCCACCCGCCGCTGAGCCATGCGATTCGCGCCCCCCGGGGGGCGCGGGAGCGACCCGCGTCCCACACCGACCGGCAGGGCCCCGCGTCCTCCCGGCTACTCCCTCGAGACCCGCTCGGTGAGGATCCGCTGGAGCTCCCGGGCCGCGCGGGTCGGGGAGACGTCGCCGCGGTGCGCAACCGCGACGGTGCGGTGCAGCCCGGGTGGTGCGAAACGGGTGATCCGCAGGCCGGAGCGGGCCGCGACCATCCGGGGGACCACGGCCAGCCCGAGGCCCGCGCGGACGAAGCCGAGCACGGCGTCCATCTCGCCGCCCTCCACGCCGAAGACGGGTTCGAAGCCCGCGTCGCGGCAGGCGGCCACGGTCAGCTCCCGCAGGTCGTAGCCGCGCCGGAACATCGCCAGCGGACGGCCGCGCAGGTCCTCGACGCGGACGCGGTCGCGGCGCGGGAGCGGGGGCGCGTCCGGGGCGGCGACGACGACGAGTTCCTCGCTCAGCAGCTCGTCCGCGGCCAGTACCGGCCCCTGGCCCGGCAGCGGGGTGATGATCAGCGCCAGGTCCAGCTCCCCCGCGGCCAGCGCGCGCACCAGGTCCTGGGAGCCGTCCTCGTGCACCATCAGTTCCACGCCGGGGTAGCGGTCGTGGAAGGCGCGCAGCACGTCCGGCACGAGTCCGGCGCACAGGCTCGGCGGTGCCCCCAGCCGGATCCGCCCGCGGCGGAGCTGTGCGACCTCCTGCACCTCGCGGCGCGCCGTCTCGGTGTCGGCCAGGATCCGCCGGGCCAGCGGCAGCAGAGCCTCGCCCGCGTCGGTGAGCGAGATGTGCCCCCGCGCCCGGTGGAAGAGCTCGGCGCCCAGCTCCCGTTCCAGGGAGCGGATCTGCTGGGAGAGGGAGGGCTGGGCCACGTGCTCACGCTGGGCCGCCCGGGTGAAGTGCCGGGTGTCGGCGACGGCGGTGAAGTAGCGGAGCTGCTGGAGCTGCATACCGCAAGCATACGGCGCGATGATAGGCAAGGCCTATCGTTCGCAGCTCTTCTATGTCTTGGACTGATGCCGAGAGCCGTCCCTACCGTGCATGAGCATGGCGACGGATATCCGCACCCCCACTCCGCAGCAGCCCCGGCCCGGCTCGGCGGCCCCGCCGGGCCCGGGCCCCCGCCGAGGCCGGCTGCGCACCCTGTGGGGGTCGACGATCGGCAAGAAGGCGGTCATGGCGGTCACCGGACTGCTGATGCTGGCCTATCTGCTCGTCCACATGTTCGCGAACCTGAAGGTCTTCTTCGGTCCCGAGGACATGAACGGCTACGCGCACTGGCTGCGCACCCTGGGTGAGCCGCTGCTGCGGCACGGCTGGTTCCTGTGGATCGCACGGGCCGTCCTGCTGGCGGCCGTCGTCCTGCACGGAGTGAGCGCCTATCAGCTCAGCCGGCGCGACCTCGCCGCCCGGCCGGTCGGGTACCGGCACCGCAGGCGCGGCAGCAGCTACGCGACCCGGACCATGCGCTGGGGCGGGATCATCCTGGCCCTGTTCCTCGTCTGGCACGTACTCGACCTGACGACCGGCACCGTCAATCCGCGCGGCCAGGAAGGTCACCCGTACGAGAACATCGTGGCCGGGTTCCGCACCTGGTACGCGAACGTCATCTACCTCGTCGCCATGCTCGCCGTCGGGCTGCACATCCGGCACGGCTTCTGGAGCGCGGCGCAGACCCTCGGGGTGACCCGGCCCGGCACCGGTCGCCTGCTCAGGGCCGGGGCGACCGTGCTCGCGGCGGCCCTCACCGCCGGATTCGTCTCCGTACCCATCGGCGTCATGACCGGAGTGGTGAACTGACATGAGTACCCCCAGCACCCCCAGCACCCCCAGCACCCCCAGCACCCCCAGCACCCCCTACCAGGACTACCGGACCGGGGAACCGGCCGTCGACACCAAGGCACCCGACGGGCCGGTGGCCGAGCGGTGGAACCGACGCCGCTTCGAGGCGAAGCTCGTCAACCCGGCCAACCGCCGCAAGCACACCGTCATCGTCGTCGGCACCGGCCTGGCGGGCGGATCAGCCGGCGCGACCCTGGCCGAGGCGGGCTACCGCGTCGTGCAGTTCTGCTACCAGGACTCCCCGCGCCGCGCCCACTCCGTCGCCGCGCAGGGCGGCATCAACGCGGCGAAGAACTACCGCAACGACGGCGACTCGGTGCAGCGGCTCTTCTACGACACCGTCAAGGGCGGCGACTTCCGCTCCCGCGAGTCGAACGTGTACCGGCTGGCGGAGATCTCCACCGAGATCATCGACCAGTGCGTCGCCCAGGGCGTCCCGTTCGCGCGCGAGTACGGCGGACTGCTGGACACCCGCTCCTTCGGCGGCGTCCAGGTCTCCCGCACCTTCTACGCCCGCGGCCAGACCGGGCAGCAACTGCTGCTCGGCGCCTACCAGGCGCTCTCCCGGCAGATCGCCACCGGCGCCGTGGAGATGCACCCGCGCACCGAGATGCTGGACCTGATCGTCATCGACGGCCGGGCCCGCGGCATCGTCGCCCGCGACCTGCTCACCGGGCGGATCGAGAGCCACTTCGCCGACGCGGTGGTGCTGGCCACCGGCGGCTACGGCAACGTCTTCCACCTGTCCACCAACGCGAAGAACTCCAACGCGACCGCCGTGTGGCGCGCCCACCGCAGGGGCGCACACTTCGCCAACCCCTGCTTCACCCAGATCCACCCCACCTGCATCCCGCGCTCCGGCGACCACCAGTCCAAACTCACCCTGATGAGCGAGTCGCTGCGCAACGACGGCCGCATCTGGGTGCCCGCGGAACCCGGCGACGACCGCGCCCCGCAGGACATCCCCGAGCACGAGCGGGACTACTACCTGGAGCGGCTCTACCCCTCCTTCGGCAACCTCGTCCCCCGCGACATCGCCTCCCGCGCCGCGAAGAACGTCTGCGACGAGGGCCGCGGCGTGGGCCCCGGCGGCCACGGAAACAGGGGCGGAGCCGAAGGCTCCTCGGTCGAGGGCGGTGGCGGGCGACGGGAGGGCGTGTACCTCGACTTCGCCGACGCGCTCGCCAGGATGGGCCGGAAGGCCGTCGAGGAGCGGTACGGCAACCTCTTCGAGATGTACGCGCGGATCACCGCCGAGGACCCCTACACCCGCCCGATGCGCATCTATCCGGCCATCCACTACACGATGGGCGGGCTGTGGGTGGACTACGACCTGATGACCACCGTGTCGGGCCTCTTCGCCATCGGGGAGGCCAACTTCTCCGACCACGGCGCCAACCGGCTCGGCGCCTCCGCGCTGATGCAGGGCCTGGCCGACGGCTACTTCGTGCTCCCCGCGACGCTCGGCGACTACCTGGCCCGCACCCCGCACCAGCCCGCCGACCCGGACCATCCGGCCGTGCACGAGGCGGTCCGCGCGGTCTCCGACCGGCTGGACGCGCTGCTGTCCGCAGGCGGCGACCGCTCGTCCGAATCCTTCCACCGCGAACTGGGCGCCCTGCTGTGGGACGAGTGCGGCATGTCCCGCACCGAGGAGGGGCTGCGCAAGGCGCTGGAGCGGATCCCCGAACTCCGTGCCGAGTTCTGGCGGCGGGTGCGGGTGCCGGGCAGCGGCGCCGCACTCAACCAGTCGCTGGAGCAGGCCAACCGGGTCGCCGACCACCTGGAGCTGGCCGAACTGATGTGCCTGGACGCGCTGCACCGCGCCGAGTCCTGCGGCGGCCACTTCCGCGAGGAGCACCGCACGCCGGACGGCGAGGCGGTCCGCGAGGACGAGGAGTTCTGCTACGCCGCCGCCTGGGAGTTCACCGGCACCGGCGCGGCCCCCGTGCTGCACAAGGAAGCCCTGCACTTCGAGCACGTACACCCCACCCAGCGGAGCTACACATGAACCTCACCCTCCGGATCTGGCGGCAGCCGGACGCCGAGTCGCCCGGCGAGATGCGCACGTACGAGGTCGAGGACATCTCCCCCGACATGTCGTTCCTGGAGATGCTCGACACCCTCAACGAGACGCTGCTGACCCGCGGCGAGGAACCCGTCGCCTTCGACCACGACTGCCGCGAGGGCATCTGCGGCGCCTGCGGCATGGTCATCAACGGCGCGGCCCACGGCCCCGAGCGCACCACCACCTGCCAGCTGCACATGCGGCACTTCGCCGACGGCGACACCGTCGATGTCGAGCCGTGGCGCGCCGCGGCCTTCCCCGTCGTCCGGGACCTGGTCGTCGACCGGTCCGCGTTCGACCGGGTGATCGGCGCGGGCGGCTACATCACCGCACCCACCGGGGCGGCCCCCGAGGCCCACGCGACGGCGGTGCCCAAACCCGCCGCCGACGCGGCGTTCACCCACGCCGAGTGCATCGGCTGCGGCGCCTGCGTGGCCGCCTGCCCGAACGGGTCGGCCATGCTGTTCACCTCCGCCAAGGTCAACCACCTCGCCGCGCTGCCGCAGGGAGCGCCCGAACGCGAGACCCGGGTGCTCGACATGGTCGCGCAGATGGACGCCGAGGGCTTCGGCGGCTGCACCCTGACCGGCGAGTGCGCCACGGCCTGCCCCAAGGGCATCCCGATGCCGTCCATCGCCGCGATGAACCGGGAGTATTTGCGGGCGACGGCCAAGAGGTAACCCGCGGGGGCGCCGCGGCGGGCGTCCGGCCCCGGGTGCCGGGGGGCCGGGCGGCCCGCCGCACCCTCTACAGTGACCCGATGTCCCCCAACCGGCTCCCGGACCAGCGCCCCACCCTGCCCGAACTGGCCCGGCAGGCCCTCTCGTCCGTCCAGCGCGGCTACGACCTGCTGGCCCCGAAGTTCGACCACACCGCCTACCGGACACCGGAGAAGGTGCTGGATACGACCGCCCGGGCCCTCGGCGGCCACGGCCCCTTCGCCGACGGGCTCGACCTGTGCTGCGGCACCGGCGCGGGCCTGCGGGTGCTGGAGGAGGTGTGCACCGGCCGGACGGTGGGCGCCGACTTCAGCACGGGCATGCTGACGGAGGCCAGGTTCACGTACGCGACCGCCCCGCGTCCCGCCCCGGACTGGGTGCGGGGCGACGCGCACGCGCTGCCGTTCCGCGACGGCACCTTCGACCTGACGGTCAGCTTCGGCGCGTTCGGCCACTTCCTGCCCGCCGAGCGCCCGCACCTGTTCGGCCAGGTGCACCGCGTGCTGCGGGACGGCGGCACCTTCGCGTTCCCATTGGCGGCGCCGCCGCGCCCCGGAACCGCCGCGTACTGGTCCCTGCTCGGGTTCGACGCGGCGATGCGGGTACGCAACACCGTGTGGCGGCCGCCCTTCGTCATGTACTACCGCACCTGGCCGCTGGGCGACGTCCGGCGGGACCTGGAGGCGGCGGGCTTCGAGGTGACGCTGGAGCCCCTCGCGGAGCTTGGCCGCCGCGACGACGGCTCCCCGCGCTGCCGGCTGGTCCTCGCCAGGAAGCGCTGAGCGCCTACCCGCGCCGCTTCGGCCTGCGCAGCAGCATGCCGCCGATCCCGACCAGCGCCGGGAAGCCGCCCTTGGGCATCGCCGCGGCCCCCACCGCACCGACGCCGGCCAGCACCGCGCCCGCGGCACGCTGTGCGGCGACATCGCCGTGCTCCTCCGCCGAGCGGAGCAACCGGCCGCCCACCCACAGGGCCGGCGCCGCCGCCAGGAACCAGAACGCCGCCGCCCGGTCACCGCGCTCCGGTACGGAGTTGACCACACCCTCGCGTGCGAACTGTGCCAATACGTCGCGGTAGAGCACGACGCCGATCGCCCCGTGCCCCAGCGCGGTGGCCTGGAGACACCATCCTGCTGACCGTCGCTTCATGCGCCGATCGTAGCCACCGGGGCACCGGAGTTGAACGGGACGCCCCGCCCGCCCTCACGTACGCGTGTTTGACTGGCCGCATGCAAACGAAGATCGACAACCCGTGGGGTATCAGCGTCTACGGTGCCGCGAGTGTGAACGCCACGCCCGACCTGGTGCGGCTGCGGATCGCCGTGGACCGCACGGAGCAGACGGCGGCGGCGGCGTTCGGCTCGGCACGCGAGGGGGTGGCAGCGCTGCGGCGGACCTTCCGGGAACACGGCGTTCCGGACGCGGCGGTCTCGTCGTCGCAACTGGGGCTGCGCACCGAGTGGGAGGGATACAACGCGAACCGGAAGTTCTTGGGGTACCGCTGCCAGGCCGACTTCTCGGTGACACTGACGGAGATGGACGCGTTGGAGCCGCTGCTGGTGGCCGCCGTGGAGGCCGGCGCCAATCGGGTGGACGGGGTGGACTTCGACGTACGTGACAAGCCGGGACTGCGCGCCCGTGCCCGTACGGAGGCGGTGACCGCCGCGCGCCGCAAGGCTGAGCTCTACGCGGAGGCGGCCGGAGTCTCGCTCGGCGCGGTGGTGCACATAGAGGACGTCGATCCCGAAGGCCCCCTCGCCTCGCGGTACCGCAGTCACGCCGTCGACGCGGCACCCGGCGAGGGGGACCTGTCGCCGGGCCAGATCACCGTCCAGGGCGCCGTCCTGCTGGGCTTCGCCCTGACGTGAGCCAGGGCGGCCGGGGGCCCGCGGAACCGGCATGTTGTCCGCACGCCCTCTGCTGGAGATCCGTCGCTTCATGTCCGCACCCCGCGTACATCGGGGGGCTGCTTCCGGCCGTGCTCCGGGTGCCGCCGCAGCAGTACGGCGCAGTCGGTGGCCCGGCTGAAGTCCCCCGCCCTGCGGGCGGCTTCCCGGGCGTGCTCCAACCGGGCGCACTCCGCGCATGCTGTCGCGTCGCCGACCGTCACGGTGATGTCTCCTCCCCTGCGCGGCGCGCGTCTCGGCGCAGCCTTCTTCGGGCTTCCCGATACACCCACTCCAGTTGCCGCGCCAGCACGCAGGACTGCTCACCTGCACAGGTCCGGCACTCCTGACGGTGCATGACAGAGGCTGCCTGGAGTTGCGCGATGTCGGCCCAGCGGGGTGAGGCGGAGACCTCGGCATGGGGTGGGCCGTCGTCCGCGGGTACCGGTTCGCGGGCAGCCCGCTGCCGCGCTCCGCTCGTCGCATCCGTCCGGCCGGTCACGCCTGCGACCTCCGTCGGAGCCCGGCCGCGACGTCCCGCAGCAGTTCCGGGGTCGGCTCCGCGAAACCGGTGCGCGGCACCCACTCGGGTACGAGTCGCCAGAAGGCCCCGGCCTCCATGAACGCGGCGAGTTCCGCCGCGGCTTCCGGCCGGTCCGGTCCCCGGCCCGCTGTGGCGTCGTTTCCGGACACGATCCACTCCTCTCCGTAGTTCGGTGACTACCAAGGGGATTCAGCGTGGCCGCGAGCGGGGAGGCATTCAACGTGTCAGACCGGAACGAAAGGTCGGTGACGGGCCGTTGAACCGCAAGGAGTTGGATCCGGACAGCTCTCCCCAAGCGGCGTTCGGAGCGCGGCTGCGCAGCATGCGGGAGGCGCGCGGCTGGAAGCAGGAGGAGCTGGGAGACCGGACGGGGTATTCCAGTACGCATGTGTCAGCCGTCGAAACCGGTCGCAAGATGCCGACCTTGCGCTTCTCGCGCAGTGCGGACCTCGCCTTCGGCATCGCGGACACCACGGACACCTTCGAGCAGCAGCACCGCGAGATCCGGCACGGCAGCCTGCTGGAGGGCTTCCCCCAGTACGTGGAGTGCGAGGTGCGGGCGGCGGAGATCCGCGCGTTCGAGATCGGGATCATCCCCGGACTGCTCCAGACCCGGGAGTACGCGACGGTGCTGGCCGAGAGCGCGGTGAACCGGGGGGCGATCACGACCGACCAGGCCGAGGAACGGATCGCTCTGATCGCGGAGCGGCAGGCCGCACTCGCCCGTACGCCTCCACCGCTGATCTCCGTCGTGCTGGACGAGAGCTGCATCCGCCGACCGATCGGCGCACCCGACGTCATGGAGGCGCAGTTGGAGCGCGTCGCCGAGTTCGCCGGGCGGCCGAACACCCTGCTCCAGGTCGCCCCGTTCACCATGGGGGCTCGACGGACGTTCAATCTGCCGCTCTACATCCTGACGATGGCCGACCGCTCGCTGCTGTCGTACGCCGAGTCCGCGCAGCGGGGCCATCTGGAGCGGGACAACCGGTTCGTGCTGCCCATGCTGACGGCCTACCATCAGCTACAGGCCGCAGCGCCCTCCCAGACGGAATCCGTCGCCATGATCGATCAGTTACGAAAGGGCTCGCCGTGACGACCGAAACCCCCCGCTGGCTCACGTCCTCCTACAGCGACAACGGCGGCGCCTGCGTGGAGGTCGCCGCCAACCTCGCCGCCAGCCACGGCACCGTCCCCGTCCGGGACTCCAAGAACCCCGACGGACCGGTTCTGGACCTGACCACCGAGGCGTTCTCCACCTTCGTGACGGGCATCAAGAGTGGAGACCTCGGCACCGCCTGACCGACGGGGCGGGTACCGGTTCGGAGATGCTCCCTTCGCGTCCATCGACGGAACCCCGACACGCGCCAAGAGCCGGCGGCGTCACAGGATCTCCTCGCCGAAGAGATCGGCCAGCTCCTCCGCGTCATCCCCGGCCCCTGCGCGCCAGGCCCGGAGAACTGGCGTCGCGTCGCGCAGTTGCTGGGCTCTGAGCGCGTACTCGACACAGCCCGAGAGGTCGCCGCCCGAGGCGGCTCGGGCGTGGGCGAGGAGATCGGCAGGCAGGCTGACGGTGATGCGCGTGCGGAGGCTCATACACACGTGAGCCTACTTCTGCATGACGCCGTGACGCATGGAACCGCCGCCAACCGTCGGCCCGGCGCCCCGATCCGGGGCGCGGCGGCCCCACCGGCCGGGTGTCAGCGGACCGGGTGGCCCGCGTCGCGCAGGGTCTGCTTGACCTCGCCGATCCGCAGGTCGCCGAAGTGGAAGACCGAGGCGGCCAGTACGGCGTCGGCACCGGCTCCGATGGCGGGCGGGAAGTGGTCGAGCCGCCCGGCGCCGCCGGAGGCGATCACGGGGATGGTGACGTGCTTGCGGACGGCGGCGATCATCTCGGTGTCGTAGCCGTCCTTGGTGCCGTCCGCGTCCATCGAGTTGAGCAGGATCTCCCCGGCACCCAGTTCGGCCGCCCGGTGGGCCCACTCGACGGCGTCGACGTCGGCGCCGCGGCGGCCGCCGTGCGTGGTGACCTCGAAGCCCTCGCCTCCGGCGCGGCGGCGCGCGTCCACGGAGAGCACCAGCACCTGGCTGCCGAACCGCTCGGCGATCTCGCGGATCAGCTCCGGGCGGGCGAGGGCGGCGGTGTTGACGCCGACCTTGTCGGCCCCGGCCCGCAGCAGCTTGTCCACGTCCTCCGGGGTGCGCACCCCGCCGCCGACGGTCAGCGGGATGAAGACCTGCTCGGCGGTGCGGCGCACCACGTCGTAGGTGGTCTCGCGGTCGCCGGAGGAGGCGGTGATGTCCAGGAAGGTCAGCTCGTCGGCGCCCTCGGCGTCGTAGACCTTGGCCATCTCGACCGGGTCGCCGGCGTCGCGCAGGTTCTGGAAGTTGACGCCCTTGACGACCCGGCCGGCGTCCACGTCCAGGCAGGGGATGACTCGGACCGCGAGGGTCATGCTCCGTGTGCTCCTTGTGCTCCGGGGGCTCCTGGGGTCTCTTGCGGGTCCCGGTACGCCTCGACCTCCACCTCGACCACCAGGCTCGGGTCGGCGAAGCCGGACACGATGATCATGGAGGAGACGGGCCGGACCTCGCCGAACAGCTCCTTGTGCGCGCGTCCCACCTCCTCGACGTCCCGCGCGTGCGTCAGATACATCCGGGTACGCACCACGCTGTCGGCGCCCAGGCCGAGGGACTTGAGCGCGTCCAGCGCCACCCCGAAGGCGGTGACCGTCTGGTCGTAGGGGCCGCCCTCGGCGACCACGCCGTCCACCACCGAGGTGCAGCCGGCCACCAGCACCAGGCCGTTGGGCAGTTCGACGGCGCGCGCGTAGCCGAACGGCTCCTCCCAGGGGGCACCGGACCCGATCCGCCGTATCGAACCCATCAGGAAACCGCCTCCAACGCCTCTTCCAGGGTGAACGCCTTGGCGTAGAGGGCCTTCCCCACGATCGCGCCCTCGACGCCCTCGGGTACCAGCTTCGCGAGGGCCCGCAGGTCGTCGAGCGAGGAGACACCGCCACTGGCGACGACGGGCCGGTCGGTGGCGGCGCACACCGTGCGCAGCAGCTCCAGGTTGGGGCCCTTGAGAGTGCCGTCCTTGGCGATGTCGGTGACGACGTAGCGGGCGCAGCCCTCGGAGTCGAGGCGGGCCAGCGTCTCGTAGAGGTCGCCGCCGTCGCGGGTCCAGCCGCGGCCGCGCAGCGTGGTACCGCGCACGTCGAGGCCGACGGCGATCCGGTCGCCGTACTCGGCGATGACCCCGGCGACCCACTCGGGGGCCTCCAGCGCCGCCGTGCCGAGGTTGACGCGGCGGCAGCCGGTGGCGAGCGCCGCCGCCAGCGAGGCGTCGTCGCGGATGCCGCCGGACAGCTCGACCTTGATCTCCATGGACTGCGCGACCTCGGCGATCCGCTCCCGGTTGTCGCCGGTGCCGAAGGCGGCGTCCAGGTCGACCAGGTGCAGCCACTCGGCTCCGGCACGCTGCCAGGCCAGCGCCGCCTCCAGCGGGTCGCCGTAGGAGGTCTCGGAGCCGGACTCGCCGTGCACCAGGCGGACGGCCTGCCCGTCCCGGACGTCGACGGCGGGCAGCAGTTCCAGCCGGTTGCTCGCCTCGTTCACGGCTTCCTCGCTCTTTCGGCTCACAGGGACTCGATCCAGTTCTTCAGTAGCTGTGCTCCGGCGTCGCCGGACTTCTCGGGGTGGAACTGGGTGGCCCACAGCGGACCGTTCTCCACGGCGGAGACGAACCGGTCGGCGTGCGCGGTCCAGCTCACCACCGGCGGCTTGAGGGCCGGGTTGGCGGTCTCCAGCTCCCAGTCGTGCACGGCGTAGGAGTGGACGAAGTAGTACCGCTCGTCGGCGGGCAGCCCGGCGAACAGCCGCGAGTCGGCGGGCGCCTCGACGGTGTTCCAGCCCATGTGCGGAACCGGGTGCGCGGCGTCGTGGGCGAGCGGGCCGACGGTGCCGGGCCACTCGTCCAGGCCCTCGGCCTCCCGGCCGTGCTCGATCCCGCGGGAGAAGAGGATCTGCATACCGACGCAGATCCCCAGGACGGGCCGTCCGCCCGCCAGCCGGCGCCCGACGACCCAGTGGCCGCGCGCTTGGACCAGGCCCTCCATGCAGGCGGCGAAGGCACCCACGCCGGGCACCAGCAGGCCGTCGGCGGCCATCGCCTTGTCGTAGTCGCCGGTGATCTCGACGTCGGCGCCGGCCCGCTCCAGGGCGCGCTCGGCGGAGCGCACATTGCCGAAGCCGTAGTCGAAGACCACGACGCTCTTCCTGCCGTTCACCGCGCTCATCGTCATGCCCACCAGTCCACTCGCAGGATCCCCGCCGCCAGGCACATCACCGAGGCCACGGCGAGCAACACGATCACCCCTTTGGGGAGCTGCTGCTTCCAGAAGGAGATCGTCCCGCCGGCCAGGAACAGCCCGACGAAGATCAGCAGCGCCGCGAGGCCGGTCACAGAGCGCCCTTCGTGGACGGGATGCCGGTCTGCCGCGGGTCGCGTTCACTCGCGTACCGCAGGGCCCGGGCCAGCGCCTTGAACTGGCACTCCACGATGTGGTGCGCGTTGCGGCCGTAGGGCACGTGGACGTGCAGCGCGATCTGCGCCTGGGCGACGAAGGACTCCAGGATGTGGCGGGTCATCGTGGTGTCGTAGCTGCCGATCATCGGCGCCATGCCCTCGGGCTCGGTGTGCACGAGGTAGGGGCGCCCGGACAGGTCGACGGTCACCTGGGCGAGCGACTCGTCCAGCGGCACCGAAGCGTTCGCGAACCGCACGATGCCGCGCTTGTCGCCGAGCGCCTGCTTGAAGGCGGCCCCCAGCGCCAGCGAGGTGTCCTCGATGGTGTGGTGGCTGTCGATGTGCAGATCGCCCTCGGTCTTGACGGTGAGGTCGAACAGGCCGTGCCGGCCGAGCTGGTCGAGCATGTGGTCGTAGAAGCCCACCCCGGTGGAGACGTCCACCTCGCCGGTGCCGTCGAGGTCGATCTCCACCACGACAGAGGTCTCCTTGGTGGTGCGCTCCACCCGGCCCTTGCGCGTCATCAGTCGCTCTTCTCCTTCAGTTCCTTCAGCACGGCTCGCACCGCGTCGAGGAACGTGTCGTTCTCCTCCGGCGTGCCCGCCGTCACCCGCAGCCGGCCGGGGACGCCGTTGTCCCGGACCAGTACGCCGCGGGCCAGCAGCGCCTCCCACACGGCGTGCGATCCGGCCGCGCCGTCGAAGCGGCCGAACTGTACGAAGTTGGCGTCCGAGTCGGTGACCTCGCAGCCGAGTGCGCGCAGCTCGCTCACCAGCCGGTCGCGCTCGGCCTTCAGCTGCGCGACGTAACCGAGCAGGGTGTCGGTGTGCTCCAGCGCGGCCAGTGCCGTGGCCTGGGTGACGGCCGACAGGTGGTAGGGCAGCCGCACCAGTTGCACGGCGTCGACCACGGCGGGCGCGGCGGCCAGATAGCCCAGCCGCAGCCCGGCGGCGCCGAACGCCTTGGACATGGTCCGCGAGAGCACCAGCCGCGGCCGGCCCTCGATCAGCGGGAGCAGCGAGGGGTGGTGCGAGAACTCGCCGTAGGCCTCGTCCACCACCACCAGCGCCCCGTGCTCGGGGCGCGCCGCCTGCGCGGCGTCGTGCAGGGCCAGCACCGTCTCCTCCGAGACGGCGGTGCCGGTGGGGTTGTTGGGCGAGCAGACGAAGACGACGTCGGGCCGGTGCTCGGCGATGGCGCGGACGGCGGCCTCGGTGTCGATGGTGAAGTCGTCGTCGCGGGGGCCGGACAGCCAGCCGGTGCCGGTGCCGCGGGCGAGCAGCGCGTGCATCGAGTACGACGGCTCGAAGCCCAGCGCCGTCCGGCCCGGCCCGCCGAACGCCTGGAGGAGCTGCTGGAGCACCTCGTTGGAGCCGTTGGCCGCCCACACCTGCCGGTGGTCGACGGAGTGTCCGGCGGTGCGGGAGAGGTAGTCGGCCAACCCGGTGCGCAGCTCGACCGCGTCCCGGTCCGGGTAGCGGTTGAGGTGCCGCGCGGCCTCGGTGACCCGCTCGGCGATCCGCGCCACGAGCGCCTCGGGCAGCGGGTAGGGGTTCTCGTTGGTGTTCAGCCGGACGGGTACGTCGAGCTGGGGCGCGCCGTAGGGGGACTTGCCGCGCAGCTCGTCGCGGATGGGGAGTTCGTCCAGCGAGGAGACGGAGCTGTTGCCGGTCACGGGGCCTCGGGCACCTTCCAGTCGAACCTTGCCTTGAGCGCCGCGCCGTGCGCGGGCAGATCCTCCGCCTCCGCCAGGGCGACGACATGGTGGGTGATCTCGGCCAGCGCGTCCCGGGTGTAGTCCACGACGTGGATGCCGCGCAGGAAGGACTGGACGGACAGACCCGAGGAGTGGCAGGCGCAGCCGCCGGTGGGCAGCACGTGGTTGGAGCCGGCGGCGTAGTCGCCCAGCGAGACGGGCGCGTAGGGGCCGACGAAGACGGCGCCCGCGTTGCGCACCCGCGCGGCCCAGGACGCCGCGTCGGCGGTCTGGATCTCCAGGTGCTCGGCGGCGTAGCCGTTCACCACGGCCAGCCCGGCCTCGAGCGAGTCGACGAGCACGAGGCCCGATTGCCGCCCGGACAGCGCCTCGGCGATGCGTTCGCGGTGCTTGGTCGCGGGCACCTGGGTCTTCAGCTCCCGCTCGACGGCCTCGGCGAGCTCCTCGGAAGGGGTGACGAGCACCGCTGCGGCGACCACGTCGTGCTCGGCCTGGCTGATCAGGTCGGAGGCGACATGGGCCGGGTCGGCCGTGTCGTCGGCGAGGATCGCGATCTCGGTCGGGCCCGCCTCGGAGTCGATGCCGATGACGCCCTTGAGCAGCCGCTTGGCCGCGGCCACGTAGATGTTGCCGGGGCCGGTCACCAACTGGACCGGGGCGCACTCCGCGGTGCCGTGGGCGAACATCGCCACGGCCTGGGCGCCGCCCACCGCGTACACCTCGTCGACGTCCAGCAGCGCACACGCGGCGAGGATGGTGGGGTGCGGCAGGCCGCCGAACCCGGCCTGCGCGGGTGAGGCAACGGCCAGCGAGCCGACACCGGCCTCCTGCGCGGGGACCACGTTCATCACGACGGAGGACGGGTAGACGGCGCGCCCGCCCGGGACGTACAGCCCCACCCGCTCCACGGGGACCCAGCGCTCGGTGACGGTGCCGCCGGGCACCACCTGCACGGTGGAGTCGGTGCGCCGCTGGTCGCGGTGGACGATCCGGGCGCGCCGGACGGATTCCTCCAGAGCCGCGCGCACGGCCGGATCCAGCTCCCGGAGGGCCGTGTCCAGCGCCTCGGCGGGCACCCGGGTCTGCTCCAGGCGCACCCCGTCGAACCGCTCGGTGTACTCGATCACCGCCGCCGCGCCGCGATGCCGCACGTCGTCGCAGATGGGCCGCACCTTCTCCAGGGCGGCTTCGACGTCGAGCTCGGCGCGGGGCAGCAGGTCGCGGTCGAGCACGCCGCTCGCCGGGCCGGAGGCCGCGGTGGCGAGGGCGGCGCCGCGCAGATCGATTCGGGAGATCACGTATTCAAGTCTCTCAGACCCGCGGCGCGCCCCCGCCGCCCGTATCAGAGGCTGATACGAGCCACACGCGACGAACGTCGCCTCCCGCGTTCATCCGGTCACCGAGCGGGAAAGGGACCGGTACGACCAGTTGGTTCGAACGCGTGGCGGCGGGGCCGCCGGTTCGGACACCGGGAGACCGGGCGACGCGGGCCGGTGCCGGGAGGAGCCGGGACCGGGAGGCCGGGACGCGCAGCGGGCTGCCGGGAGACGAGGAATCGAGGGGGAGGAAGCGTGAGCGAGCCGGTGGACTCGGGCGAGCCGCCGCCGGGGCTGCGGCTGACGACTGCCGAGTGGGGGCTCTGGCAGGCGTTCCGCAACGGTACCGAGCACGATCTGCGGCACGGCGAGAGCGAGCTGGACGATCCGAACGGCGATCACGTCTGGGGTCCGGAGCGCACGGTCCGGGCCCGGGTGATAGCGCTGCTGCTGCTGCACGGGCCGCCGCCGCTGCTGGGCCGGGTGGCGTCGCTGCACCTGACCGGAGCGCTGGTGACCGGCTGCCTGGATCTGGCGGGCGGCACCGTGGAGAGCTACTTCGAGCTGCGGCAGTGCCGCTTCGAGGAGGAGGTGCGGATGCCGGAGGCGCGCGTCAACACGGCGCGCTTCGTCGACTGCTACCTGCCGCGGCTGGAGGCGGCCCGGCTGACCACCGAGGGGGATCTGCACCTGCCCCGGTGCAGCATCCCCGAAGGCGTGCGGCTGACGGACGCCTCGATCGGCACCGATCTGCTGCTGAACGCGGCCACCGTGGGCAGCGGCCCGCGCAACCGCGCGATCGCCGCCGACGGGGTCAGCGTCTCCCAGGAGCTCCAGGCCAGCCTGCTGGTCACCGACGGGCAGGTGAGTCTGCGCGGCGCCTCGGTGGGCAGCTCGCTGCACATGTTCGGCTCGGTGCTGCGCAATCCGCGCGGGCGCTTCGCGCTGTACGCGCCGCAGATGACCGTCGAGCAGGTGGCCAGCTTCGGCGACGCCGGGCGGGGCAGCGCTCCGCAGATCTACGGCACGACGCCGCCGACCGGCACCCGCTACGACTTCGGCGGCCAGGGCGGCGCCCACTCCTGGGCGCCGGGCCTTCCGCGCACGGGGTGGGACCCCCATCGCACCAAGCACTTCCAGTGCACCGGAGGCATGGTGCTGGACGACGGGCGGTTCGGCTCCTCGCTGGTGATCGAGAACGCCCGGCTGCAGATGCAGCGCGACCAGGAGCTGTCGCTGCGCCGCATCACCACCCCGGAGCTGACCTTCACCCCGCAACTGCCCGAGCGGGGGCTGGTGGTGCTCTCCGGCGCGTCGGTGGAGAAGCTGATGGACCGGGCCTCCAGCTGGCCGGGCGACCACCGGCTGTGGATGGCCGGATTCACCTACCAGCACGCGATCCCCAAAGAGGGCCATTTCAACGTCCGCGAACGGCTCCAGTGGATCAACGCCGCGACCGCGGAGTACGCGCCGGAGCCCTACGAGCAGCTCGCGGCGATGTACCGGAACAGCGGCGAGGACACCAACGCGCGCCAGGTGCTGCTGGCCAAGCAGCGACGGCGGCGGGAGACCCTGCCGCTGCCCGGCAAACTGTGGGGGGTGCTGCAGGACTGGACGGTGGCCTACGGCTACCGGCCGGCCCAGGCCGCACTGTGGATGGCGCTGCTGTGGCTGACGGGCGCGGCACTGTTCCAGGCACACCGGCCGCCCGCGCTCAAGGGCGACGAGGCGCCGCACTGGAACGCGACGCTGTACGCGCTGGACCTGCTGCTGCCGGTGATCTCCTTCGGCCAGGACACCGCCTGGGATCCGGGGGGCGGCTACCAGTGGCTGGCCGCCGTGATGATCCTGGCGGGCTGGGTGCTGGCGACCACGGTGGCGGCGGGTGCCACCCGGCTGCTGCGGCGGCAGTAGGCCCGCCGCCGGGCGGTCCGCGGTTCCGGCGGAGCGGCCCGCGGCCCCTCCCGTCTCCGGGCCCCGCCGCGGGGCGCCTCGGGGGATTCCTCGACCCGGCCCGGCCTCGGGCCCGGGCGTTTCGGGCGCCCCCGGGGGTGCTCGGGGGTACCTCGGGGGTGTTCGTACGGCGCACCGGGACCCGCGCCCGTAGCTGGAGGCTTTAGGCTTACCGGTTGTGACAACCGCGCTTCCGCTCTTCCCCCTCAACTCGGTGCTGTTCCCGGGGCTGGTGCTGCCGCTGAACATCTTCGAGCCGCGGTACCGCGCGCTGATGCGGGACCTGCTCGCACTGCCCGAGGACGCGCCCCGCCGCTTCGGTGTCGTCGCCATCCGGGACGGCCGCGAGGTCGCACCCGCCGCCACCGGAATGCCCGATTCCGCAGCGCCGCAGGGCACCGACCCGACGGCCGGCTTCGGCCCGGACCCGATCACCTCGTTCTACACGGTCGGCTGTATCGCCGACGCCTCCACCATCCGCGAACGCGTCACGGGCACGGGCGCGGCGGACTCCGCGGAGGAGCCGGAGGAGGCGGCGCCGGACACCGACCCGCGCGGCGGCACGACCGGCTACGAGGTGCTGGCTACCGGAACCACCCGGTTCCGGCTGCTGTCGGTCGACGCCACCGGCCCCTATCTGACCGGCGAGATCGAGGAGTTGCCGGAGGAGGAGGGCGACGAGGCGGGTGCGCTCGCCTCCGGCGTGCTGCGGGCCTTCCGCGCCTACCAGAAGCGGCTGGCCAGCGCCCGGGAGCGGACCCTGGCCGCCGGGCAGGAACAGGATCTGCCGGACGACCCCTCGGTGGTCTCCTACCTGGTCGCGGCGGCCACCGTGCTGGACACCCCCGCCAAGCAGCGGCTGCTCCAGGCCCCGGACACCGCGACCAGGCTGGCGGACGAGTTGAAGCTGCTGCGCAGGGAGGCGGCCGTCATCGGCAAGCTGCCCTCGCTGCCCGCGGCCGACCTGACGCGGAACCCGACCAGCCGGAACTGACCTCCCCGGAGCGGAGCACATGGCGAGGAAGAGCAAGCGGCAGACGTCGGCGACCCCGGCCATCGTCGCCGCCACCGAGGCGGGCATCGCGTTCGAGACGCACGCCTACACCCACGACCCGGCCGCCCCCTCCTACGGCGAGGAGGCCGCCGAGGCGATGGGCGTGCCGCCGGAGCAGGTCTTCAAGACCCTGGTGGCCGAGGTGGACGGTGCACTGACGGTCGCCGTCGTCCCGGTGTCGGCCTCGCTGGACCTGAAGGCGCTGGCGGCGGCGGTGGGCGGCAAGCGGGCCGTGATGGCCGACCCGGCCGCGGCCGAGCGCTCCTCCGGCTACGTCCGCGGCGGCATCTCCCCGCTCGGGCAGCGCAAGCGGCTCCCGACGGTGCTGCACGCCTCCGCGCAGGATCATGCGACGATCTGCGTCTCGGCCGGCCGCCGCGGACTGGAGATCGAACTGGCACCCGCGGACCTGACCGCGCTGACCGGCGCCGTCCTCGCCCCGGTCGCCCGCGGCTGACTCCCGGCGCCGGTCGACTCGCCGCCCCCGCGGGCGCGGGTCAGCTCTCCCAGCGCTGCGGCGCCGGGGAGAGCTGGACGACGGGCTCGTCGCGGGGGCCGAAGAGCGCGGTCACCAGCAGGTGGACGAGCACCGCTGCCAGCGGCCAGGCCAGCAGCACCGCGTACGCGTGCAACTCCAGCGGGGCGTCGAAGGTGGCGCCCTGGCCGGCCGCCCGCGCGGCCGCCGACAGATCCGTCTCGGGGCCCAGCCACACACCGGTCCGCCAGGCCAGCACGGAACCCAGTGCCCCGCCCAGGCACAGGCCGATCACCAGGCCCACGCCGCCGCTCCTGCGGGCCAGGAAGACGGCGAGCCCCGTCACCACCCCGAATCCGAGCCCGAGCAGCGTGAAGACGCCTTCGGCGCCGACGGCCTCCTCGCCCTCGGGATGGCGGAAGAGGACCAGTTTGCCGCTGGTGTACAGCGGCACCCGAGGCGCCAGCCACAGCCACAGCAGTCCCATCAGGACGCCGAGGACGGCCACGGCCACCGCGCTGACGGCCGCGTGCAACAGCTCGCGCGAGAGGACCGGACCGGCCTGGCCCCCGTATCCGGTGTGCACCGCGTACGACTGCGCGAGCGGCGGCCCGGAGGCACCGCCGCCGGGCTGGTCATCCGCTCCCGCCGCGGGCGCGGAGGGGCGGGAGGAGTCCGGATCGGGAGAGGAGGGCGTCGGTACGGTCACCCCGCCATCGTGCCAGGCCCGCGCGGTGCGGGAGGCCCCGGCCCGTCCCCGGTGCGCCCACCGGCGGCAGCGGGCGCCCGCCCGGGCGTCAGCGGGTGGCCGCCCAGCGGTACGCCCGGGTGGCGAGCGCGAGCGAGAGCACCCCGACCGCCGCGCACACCCCCAGGTCCAGTACGACGCGCGGCCAGTCGGGGTGCGGTGCGAAGGTGCGCGCGAAGGCTTCCACCCCGTAGGTGGACGGCAGCAGGTCCCGCACCCAGCCGACCGCCGGTGGCAGCCCACCCGCGGGCAGGACCCCCAGCAGCAGCGCCGCCGACATCCCCAGCTGACCGCCGAGGGTGGCCAGCTCGGGGCGCGGGGCGAGCAGCCCCAGCGCCGCGCCCAGTCCGGCGAGCGCGGCGCCGGCGAGCGGGACGACGGCCACCAGCACCCACAGCCCGCCCACCGGGAGCTGGAAGAGCACACTGCCCGCCACCGCCGTCACCAGCACGCCGGGGACGGTGAAGGACGCGTAGGCGGCCGCCGCGCCCAGTACGACCGAGGCGGCCGGTACCGGCAGGGTCGCGTAGTGGTCGAGGCCGCCGCCCGCACGCAACTGGCCGAAGTACTGGGCCAGCAGGTTCAGCGCCACGAAGGCCACCACGAGCACGCTGGACCCTGCGACCACGGCCCGGGCCTCGGCACCGCCGTCCACCACACCGCGCATCAGGACCATGATCCCCAGCGACTGGAAGGTCGCCACGAACAGGAGCGGGATCCGCGCCACCCGGGCCCGGGAGAGCTGGGCCCGGTAGACGGCGCCCAGCGCGGGCCACAGCCGGGCGCGCGGCGCCAGCGGCAGGTGGGCCATGCCCTCCGCTCCGGCACCGGGGGCGCCCGGCTCCGCCGCGCGGAGCATCCCGCGCCCGGCCGCGGTGTCCGCGGCGGAGGCGGCGACCGGACCGGCGCCCGCACCCTCGCGGCCACCGGCCGTGTCGTCCGCCACGCCGTGTTCCGCGGCGCCGTCGCCGGTCCGCACACGGCTGCCCACCGTCGTCCTCACCCGAGCCTGCCCCTCACGTCCGGCACTTTCGGCGCATGGTCCGAAGCCGCCTCGTCCCGTCCCGTCATCCGCGCCGGGCCGCGCGTGCTCCGGCACCCCGTCCACGCGCTCACGCCTTGACCAGTCCCTCGGCGCCGTCCTGGCCGGCCGCGCGGCCGCCGAGGGCCACATACACGTCCTCCAGGCTCGGGGTGGCGAGCCGGAAGTCGTCCAGGGCCGCGAACGCCTCGCCCGTGGTGACCAGCGCGACCGCCTCCCGCGCGGCCGCGGGCGGCAGCCGCAGCGTCCAGCGGCGGCCGGTGACGGCGGCGCCGACAGCGAGCGCGGCCACCTCCGGGATCTCCACCGGAGCGCGCTCGCGCCACACCAGTTCCAGCCGCACCTCGTCGCCGACCGTCGCCTTCAGTCCGCCGGGAGTGTCGCAGGCGATCACCCGGCCCCGGTCCAGCACGGCCACCCGGTCCAGCACGGTCTCGGCCTCGATCACGTTGTGCGTCACCAGCAGCACGGTCACCCCGCGCTCGGCGCGCCGCCGGTCGACGGCCGCCCACACCGCGCGCCGCGCATGCGGGTCCATGCCGGTGGTCGGCTCGTCCAGCACCAGCAACGGCCGGTCCCCCACCAGCGCCGCGGCCACGCACGCCAGCCGCCGCTGCCCGCCGGAGAGCCGCTTGAGCGGCCGCGAGGCGAGCTGCGTCAGCTCCAGCTCGGCCAGCACCTCCTCGCGCGCGGCGCGGGCCGCCGCGGTGTCCATCCCGCGCAACCGCGCGGTGGTCTCGGCGGCGAGGGCGACACTCAGCTCGTCCAGCGCGGTGGACTCCTGCCCGAGGTAGGCCAGCAGCCGGGCGGCCCGCTCGGGGTGGCGCACCAGATCGTGGCCGAGCACCTCGACCGCTCCGGAGTCGGGCCGCAGCAGCCCGGTGAGCTGCCGTACCAGGGTGGACTTCCCGGCACCGTTGGGGCCCAGCAGTCCGAAGATCTCGCCCTGCCGCACCCGCAGGCAGACGCCGTCGGTCGCCCGGACGGCGGGCGCCGCCGGTGCGCCGCGCCGGGCCCGCACCGGAGCGTAGGTCTTGACCAGGTCCTCGACGCGCACGGCGGTGCGGATCGGTGCCGTCGCGCTTGCCACCGAGCTGTCCACCGCCTGCCGAGTGCCCGTTCTCACGACCTATGAGGGTACGCGTCCGGGTTCCGCCGGCCCGCTCCGACCCCTGCGGGCTCCCTGCGCGGCCGGTGGCGGCACGGTGCGGAGGCGGAGCCGAGACCGGACCGCGGCGGGTGCACGGCCGTCCCGGCCGGCTGAACGCGATGCACCGGGAGGTCAGTCACCGGCCGGCGCGCGCTCGGCCGAGGCGCCGGAACGGGCGTCGACCTCACGCCAGAAGCCCGCCCGGATCGCGTACCGGTCGTGCTCGTCGATCTGGTCGTCCTTGTGTGCGAGCAGACCGAACCGGGCCGCGTAGCGGAGCAGCTCCCCGTCGATCCGGTGCGGGATGCGGGGGTACTCGGCGGAGAGCTGGTTCAGATGCTGCTCGCTGATCAGCCGCTCGGTCCAGCGGCGCGCGAAGACCTGACCGACCTCGAAGGGGTCGCCGCTGACGGCGGTGATGTCCTCCTCGCGGTCCGCCCAGCGCTGCTCGGCGGTGGTGAGCTGGGCGAGCATCGGCAGGGCCGCGGTCTCGGGCGGCTCGCCGGATGCCGACCGCTCGACCCAGCCGCGTTCGGACGACCAGCGCAGCGTGGCCCCCGGCGGTCCGGCGGGCGGCTGCGCCTGCTGCCCCTGGCGGCCGAGGTCGGCCAGATCCTTGGGAGTGGGCACTCCTTCGCTCCGCTGCGGAGGGTGCCCGGCAGCGGGCCGCTCGGCGTCCTCGCCATCGTCCTCGGTCGGGGGCTGCGGCTCGGCGCCCTCGTCCTCCCCTGGCGGCCGGGCGGACGGGGCGGGGGGCGCGGAGGCGCGGTGGCCCGCGGAACCGTTCTTGCCGCTCTCCGGCAGGGGAGCGGAGAGGATCGCGGCGATCTCCGGGCGGGGGGCGGGCTGGGGTGCGCAGGGCGCGGAGAGGTCCTTGGCCCGGACGACGGGGGTGATCCAGGTCCGGTCCAGTACGCGCCGCTCGTCGGCCTCGGCCACCAGGTCCTCGGACTGGTTGTAGTCCCCGTCGGCGGCCTGGACCGCCCACAGGTGGACGGCCACCCCGTGCTCCTTCGCGGACATCAGCCCCGGCAGCAGATCGCCGTCGCCGGTCACCAGCACGATGTCGGAGCAGGCCCGGTTGCGGGCGAGTTCGGTCAGCTCCGCGTGCATGGCGGCGTCCACGCCCTTCTGCGCCCAGCGGCCGTCGCTGCGGGTGAGGGCCCCGAGCCGTACGGTCACCCGGGGCATCACGCGCAGCCTGCGATGCTCGGGCTGCGGCACCCGGTCCGGGGCACCGTCGAACCAGTAGATGCGCAGCAGCGCGCACTGGGTGTCGGCCTCCGCCTGCCGCCGGAGGGACCGGATGAGACCT